>JBHLKN010000018.1:0-29341 GCA_048886645.1 Candidatus Hodarchaeota archaeon
TTTAACGAGCTTTCCGATAAGAAAAAAGTGGTGGCAGCCCTCCACTTAACCTGCTAATAATGTTTGCATTCTCTACTTAAAAATAAATTTAGTTTTTAGGAGTGTTTGTGAAATTTGAGTAAGTTGAAGTTTGCGATACCTATCGGAACTTTGCAGCAATCAACTTTAGAAATGTTGAGTCGAGCTGGTTTTAGGATTACTTTAGAGCCTCGTTCTTATAGGCCGACATTGGAAAATGATCCAGATATCGTGCTTAAGCTCCTTCGCCCTCAAGAGATTCCGAAATTTGTGGAGCAGGGTTTCCATGATGTGGGTATTACTGGACAGGATTGGGTCATTGAAAGTGGAGCAGACATTGTGGAGATTTGTGAGCTTGATTATGGTAGGGTGAAAATGGTTCTTGCTGTGCCTCAAAGTTCAAACATTAACAAGCCTGAGGATTTAAAAAATATTAAGCCTTTGCGAGTTTCAACTGAATATGTTAATACATCACGGAACTATTTAGAGAATCTTGGGATTATGGATCCAAAGGTGAACTTTTCTTACGGTGCTACGGAAGCAAAACCTCCTGAAGAAGCTGATGCTATTATTGATATAACGCAGACAGGTACGACGCTTAGTCAGAATAATTTAGAGATTATAGATGTTCTTCTTGAGTCTGAAACCGTTTTTGTTGCAAATAAGGAAAGTTATGAAGATCCTTGGAAGAAAGGGAAGATACAGGATATTGCTATGATGCTTATGAGCGTGGTAAGGGCGAAAAATAAGCTTTTGATAAAGTTGAATGTGCCAAAATCCAGCTTGGAAAAGATAGTGGAGATACTTCCCGCTATGGAGCGCCCTACAATCTCGCCTCTTTTTGGGGAAGGAGAAACAGAATGGTATGCTGTAGAAACAGTCGTTGATGAGGATGATATCCCGAAACTGATCCCGAAATTAAAAAAAGAGGGTGCGAAAGACATTTTAGAGTTAGACGTGAAAAAGATTGTTCCTTAGCGGTAGTTTCGGATTGCGAAAAGAGAGTCTATTAAGTTATTGTAAAACTTATTTCGATAGAATAGATAGGATGGACCACGGAAAACTATAATAAACGTTCAGCAAATCCTTGGCGGGTTCATATTCGCTCCCAAGTTTTATAAAAAAAGTTTTTTTTAAAAAAAAACAAAAACCTGAAAAGTAAACGGGGTTTACATCAGGTTTAAACTTAAATATACTATTTTCAGAACTTTATGTTTATTCACAAAGCTCTAATATCTTCTTGGTCTATGCTTCTGATAACATTCTCTGCAATATACAGGTCTTGTGCCGTCAGGTTTAAACGGGACTTCAGCCTTTTTACCACAATCTGAACATGTTATCGTATACATTTTTCTATCCCTAGACATTTATTTTTTCTCCTTGTTTCACCTACATCTTGCGGGCAATATATAACCATTTTAGGAGTATTTATATGTGTTCATTCTAAAATTGACAGAGGTGTGAAATTGTGAATTAGGGGGAGATGGATAACTGGATTTTGCCCTGATGCCATAGAAAGCAAAGAGTATAAATAACTACCTTGTTTTTAGTAACCTTTATGGAAATCAAAGAGATTAAGTTAGAAGAGTTAGATCCTGAAAAATTCATAGAAGAAAAGGTTAAGGAAATTGCATCCACTGTTGGAGACGGAATAGCTGTTAACGCTTTATCTGGTGGCGTAGATTCTTCAACAGTCACGATGTTAGGTCATAAAGCGTTGGGAGATCGGCTGAAAACTTACTTTATAGAAAATGGATTAATGAGGAAAGGTGAGGCTCAAACAGTTATCTCTACATTTAAAGAACTGGGAGTACACGTTGAGCTTGTAGATGCAAAAGACAGCTTCTTTGAAGCGTTAAAAGGGATAACGGATCCAGAGGAGAAGAGGGAAGCAATCACAAGAACCTTCTACAAAGAAGTTTTTGGCAAAATAGTGAAGGAAAGCAGAGCAAAGTTCCTTCTCCAAGGAACAAACTACACAGATGTTGAGGAAACTGTTGCAGGAATTAAGAGACAACATAATGTCCTTGAACAACTTGGTATCGACACTCAAGAACAGTATGGTTACAAAGTTATAGAACCCATAATTCAGCTCAGAAAAGATGGGGTAAGAGTTGTAGCTAGAAATCTTGGAGTGCCTGAAACGATATATAACAGGATACCCTTCCCAGGACCCGCTTTAGCAGCAAGGGTTATCGGAGAAGTTACTCCGGAAAGGATTGGGGTTGTGAGAAAAGCAACTAAGATCGTTGAAGATGAATTAACGGAAACAGGAGCATTTCAATACTTAGCGATCCTCCATGAAGACAAGGTAACAGGAGTAAGAGAAGGAAAAAGGGACTTCGGACTCCAGATTGAAGTTAGGTGTTGGGATAGTGTTGATGCAACAACAGGAAAACCGACAAAACTACATTACGAAAAACTGGAGAAACTAGCTCAGAGAATTACAAGCGAAGTCCCAGGTGTTGTGAGCGTAACCTACAACATCGCAAAGAAACCACCATCAACAATCGAAGCTGTGTGAAAAGGTTTTTAGAAGCCGCAGGCTTGTTTTGCTTTTAATGTGCCTATTACGGTGTAGTAGAGACCTGTGGGTATAGGCGCCATTCCAAGCAAGTATGCTGTTATTTTTAAGACCGCTCCACCCATCGAATATTGTTTTTCAAAAGGTATTCTTGCAAGTCTTAGAGCCCTTGTGGCGTCTCCGCCAAAAATATATGCGGGTATCTTTTCCCTCTCAAAAACACCAGTCATTTCCTTTAAGCCTTTAGGAGATTGTTCGATTCCGGGGGGACCAACAATGGCTGCACTACTTATATCTGGGATATCTTCTTCATCGAGCCAGGCATCAACTATTTTTGTTATTTCTTCTATTTTTAGTTCTTCTACTGTTTTTTCTTGGAGTTGTATTTTTGTTTCTCCTGGTTCTGTAACGTCTATATTAACATGGGATGGTAATATTGGGTTTCCTGTTTCTTGGAGTTTTTTCAAAGATTCAAAGCATTTTTTCATTTCTTTTTCTTTATTTTTGTAGATTTTTAAGAGGTATTCTTTGGCTTTTTGTTCCTCTCCTTTTTGGATTAGAAGGAATGCTGGTAGAAACACTCCTGTTAATAGGAACTTGAAACGGTTTCTGTATTCTGGGATTTCTGCTATGTTTGCCGCCATTTCTACCTTGTCTTCTTTTTTTCCTCCCAGGCTCATGGTTATCATTGTGTCTTTTTTAAAGATAGGTAAAATGAAGTCGGTTAGGGCTCTCATGGAGTCTATAAAACTTGGTGAAAGCACGGTCGGTATCATTCCAAGGATTAGGTTAGCTAGGTCTCCTCTGTGTATTCTTGCTATGTTCATAGCATACCCCATGGTTTTTTTAGGGTCTTCTACAAGTATTTTTGTCATCCATAGGTGTTGCCAATCATCTGAAGGCTTTCGTCCCTGCGGAGGCACTCTATCGTTATCTAATACTGTAAGTACTTGAGGATCAAAAGGTTCGTTTATATTTTCCCATCTACGAAGCACTACATCGCAAAAAAGAAGCTCGTTTAAAAATCGCACCTGATTTTCCAGCGAAGCATATTCCCCAATAACTTGTATTTCACCGTTTGGTATTATGTGAATCTCTGTTTCAGGACGTTCCCTGTGGCTGATAGCGATCACGGTTCTATCTGGATTTATTACTGTGTCGACAAGTTTTCTTAAGTCTATAGATGCTTCAAGAACCCTTCTATCTGGAATCTCCCACTGAAGATATTCATCTAGACTTGAAATATCCTCGATGGAAGAAAGACGTTTTACAGCTCTAACAACATAGCTCGGATAAGCTTCATCTACTGGGATATTAAGATCGGCACATGCGATAACCCTCTCTACTCCTTGTAGGATTTTTACCCTTCTCTCCTTTTGGATTTCATGTATCCCATCTTTTTGAATCCAGGTAATAATGTAGTCAGGATCCAGATTAATGAATTTAAAACTCATACCCTATCACTTCCTAAAAAAGTTATGTGAATATCTTGGTATTGGTTTTTTAATTTGTCGCACCAAACGGGTATAAAAAATATCATTCTCGCCCTTTTTAGTTATTACTAAATAATACTCAAAGATATATTACGAGTTTCTTTTTTTAGGAAAAATCTTAAGTGTTTAAAAATTTATTAAAATTAATATGGACTCATCTTCCGAAGGAACGGAACAAAAAATTACGAAAGTGGCATTTCTAAGACCGGGTTCAAGACGGGTAAACTTGATCGTTAAATGTGTTGAGCAAAAGCCTGCGAAAACGGTAACTTCTAAGCGTGACGGGTCTACACATGTGCTTAAGGAAGTTTTAGTAGGAGATGATACTGGCTGTATTCTCCTTTCGCTTTGGAACGATCAGTATGAAGTTGAAGAAAATCAAGTAATTCTCATCAATAATGGGTATACTAACCTGTTTAAAGGCTCATTGAGGTTGAGTGTCGGACGCTACGGCTCAATCTCATACTTGGAGGGGGAAGATATTGAGGTTAATACTGAAGTTAATGTTTCCAATCGTAATTTTGGTCCGAGAGGAACGTATAAGCGCCCCGTAGACATGAGAAAATCGTGGACAAGGGTTAGAAGGGAGAAAAAATAACTTTAAAACCGAAAATGAAAAATTGATTTGTTTTTTGGATTTTAAAAATATTTCTATCTTTATTTCATCGATAGGATATGGGTGTAATTTTAAACTTTTCAAGAAGAGATCTTGCTTCGATTAGGCTACTTATTGTTTCTATTTTGAAAGCGTTCTTATAATCTGCTAAATTTAACTTCATAGCGCTTTTAGCTCCCATTGATTTATAGTAATGGGAAACATTGTCTTCTACAGGGGTTACAAAAATAACGTGTTTATCTACATCTACTATGAGGATAATTGGCGTTGAAGGTGTTGCCCCAATTATCTCCTTTAATTCTCCATCTTCTGTGACCTCTAATATCCTGCTTTTTAACCCGAAAGAGGCATATCTTAAACTGTCTAAAATTTCCCGCATTTTTTCAAAATCTGCCAAATCATCTTCAGTTTTAATGTTTTTAACCAATCTGGTTAAAAGTGATTCAATAATGCCATAAGATCCAAGTATTTCCCTTAAACGATTTGCCTTGAATAGAATAAATAAAATGGAATCAACGCCAAATTCTTGCATTCTCTCGTCTTCAGTTACCGTTGCTTCTACAATAAAAGAGTATACTAACGATTGATATTCTTCAGTTGTAGGCACAGGAACAGGACCATGAAGCTTATTTTCAGGCACGCCATCCGCCAAACCTAAAAGGGTCATACCTTGAATATTCAGATTTAAAAGTGTAACCTCGTCAAGATCGGGTGGTGCTATATTACATATCATTTGAGGTCCAACATCACTCATCACAGAGACTACTAAACCGGCGAATAAATGCTCTTTAACCTTCTCTTCCATGAAGATTACACCCACAAACCATTAAAAAGTAGATTAGAATATTTTCTTACAAAACTAAGTAGCTAAAATAAATTAAGCCCGTCGTGAAACTTATTTCTTTCGGTATTTTTGTCTGCTTTTTAACGGATTATTTTTCCCTACTTATTTTTTAGTTTTCTAAATTTTCTTTCATTCTGACAGGTTTTAACCTTTTATCGAGTATTATACAATTTCTGAAAGAAGGCAACTTTTTATAGAGATGGAAGATAAATAGTTTCGAAAGTGTTTAAAAATTTTAAATACTAAATTATCGTAATTCTATCGGGCTTAAATAGTCCCCTTTTTTTGGGGGCCCGTAGCTCAGACTGGAAGAGCGCTGCGCTTGCATTTTTTAGGATTGACACAAGAAACGCAGAGGCCGCGGGTAGCTGATTGTTCATTATTTGAACCACGCTCGCGAATTCAAATCCCGCCGGGTCCATTAGCACCCAAGGTTTATAAGGGAGATTCACTTCTCCCCGGGCCCTCCATCTATTATTAAACCCTTAAATTTGCCCAATCCATAATAATTGCGGATATTAGTTATTATAATGAACAGCTTTGTAAGGGATAATTGATATGTTTAAAAATACCAATCCTTTGTATCATATCTCCTTTTTATTTGAAGTAAAAAATTTCGGGAGAAGTCTAGTAAAAGAAGTTCTTGCAAAAATCCAACTTTATACTTCTCATGGAGTTTCTAAGGCACGAATTTTGAAATCAATTCCCAAATGTCGTGAGTTTAAAGATAGACAAGGGAATGTTTTTGGTTTATTTAAATTGGGCATTCTTAAACCTAAAGCTGTACAAGTATTAAGGGTTGATTTGGAGATTTCTCCTAAGGTAGTGTTGCCTCCTAGTTCTCGGGATTTTGGGACATTGGATGATGTCAGTTTTTTTGCTAAACGTAAATATTGTAGGTCTTTGCACCCGTTTTGGGCGGCTGATTCACCGGAAATTTTGCAGTATGTTCGTTCTATTGTTGGGGATGTTGGGGATGTTTATGAGATTTTTATACGTTTTTTCTCCTTTTTGGATGGTTTTATTTTTCGTGAGAATTTGCGTACACGTCGTGGTGCTTTAAAAACCCTTGAAGCTCGGTATGGGGATTGTGATGAGTTTTCTGATCTCTTTATTACTTTTTGTAGGGCTGTAGGGATTCCTGCGAAGAGGGTAACGGGCTTGTTTGCAAAACCTAATAATCCTGCGAATCATGCTTGGACTGAAGCTTTAGCCCCTAAGATCGGTTGGCTTCCTTTTGATCCTGCCCTTCGTTTTTTTGCCTGTTCTACGCCTCTTCACATACCACGTAAATTGGAGGCTACAAATTGTGAAATATCCGATTTCCACCTTCGATACAAAGGGCAAAAACATGCTGATGTGAAAATTTATCCTGTTAACATAAAGCCAAAAATTAAACGCATCAATTAACATTATGAAATGAAACCTAAAGTTTAATTAATGCGTAAGTATATAGTAATCAATTGAAATTAGTTTTCACAATTCATTTTCTTCTTATTTTTCAGTTTTTGGTGGCGGAGTTATATGGGAAAGAAAAAGGAAAAAACAGAAGTAGACTCTAGGTTAGCCCAGAAAATGCTTGAAACTCTGAGAATTTTCTCCGAAGCTAGTAAAGGGGCTTTTAAAGAGATACATCAGAGGCTTAGCAGGTTAGAGTCAAAACTCTCCGAGTTAGAACAAAGGATGATCACTTTTGAAAAATCAGAAAAAAAGCCGTCAATTTATCCACCCGTTACCTTAGCGCCACGAGAAACTGTAGTAAAAGAACCGTCCTTAGAGGTAGCTCCTACGCCTGAAATACCCACTCCTTCTCCTACTGTTTCTGCGCCCGAAGTGAAACCTTCCGCCGCTGCACCGACAGTCCCTTCTGTTCCCAAGCCTTCAACTTCGTCATCTATCCCCACTGTTCCTCCCCCCTCTCTTGATACAGAACCTCCCGCACCATCTGTACCTCCTACTTCGACTCCTGAAATACCTGTTCCTGCCGAGTTTGGAGTTGAAGGGGAGGATGAGGAGCGTTCTGAAATATTAAAAGCCCTTAAAAAACTCGAAGAAATTTAAAAAAACAAAAATTATTTAGAAAATCTTCAACTTTCTTCTTCTTTTCTTTAAGGGATTAACGTAGTTATAATAACATTATTATCCTTCTTTTTCTCTACCTTTTTTTGGCAGTTGTGTTTTATTGAGCTCTCAATTTTTTCATTTTGAAATACATCAATCAGATGGATTGGCAAGAATCGGTAAGATTTATCTGAATAGAAACAGTTTTTTGACGCCTTGTATTGCTCATCCATCAATTTTTGAAAACCTATGGAGGGTAGGAGATGATTCAGAAAAATCCCTAAAAATATTAATCCCTCAAAATTTTAGATCTTCCTCACAAGCCTTAATTAAAACTGATGAAAAATCAGACCTTTTGTATACTGTTCCTTCTATAAATTTCGAGGGAGATGTTGTTAATCTTTTGAACTTTGTAAAGACTTTAGTTTGTGAAAAAAAGCTTTTTGATGGTCAAGATTTAGCTTTTCCCATACCTTGTAATTTAGAGCTTTCTAAGCTCTCTTATCTTCTAAAAGAAGCAATTGAATTAGGTTTAAGGTATTTTATACTTCAAAGAGCTTCTAGTTTATTAAAGAATCCTCGTAAAATGATCGAAGTAATGGTTGGGGTTATTAAAAACATTTTAACTCCTGATTCTGTCCTCCATTTAAGCTCCTTTATTCACCCAAAGTTTATGCGTTTTCTTTCCTACCTCGGTGTGGACATTTTTGATGATTCCATCGCTTTTATTGCTGCAAGTCAAAAAAAGTACTTAACTTTTAAAGAAATAGTTGATTTTAAAAGGTTGAGGGAGCTTCCATGCCCTTGTCCTCATTGTGAAAATTTTGCCCTAAATGCGGATTTTAAACATAATAGAGAGGAAGTTTTTGAGTTTTTGCTTGCCCATAATCTTTCGGTTATTAAGAGCGAGATTAGAGCGATTAGGGAAGACCTTCGAGGGGAGGTTTTTAGGGAAAGTGTGGAGGCAATAACTCACGCCTCACCCTATATTAAGGGAGCGCTTCGCATTCTTGATCGCGTTTCAAATTATTCAGCCAAGGTAGAAGAAGCAACTCCGATCCGCCGTAAATCTGTTTTTTTATGTATAGGTTCAGAGTCCCTTTATCGTCCTATGGTTAAACGGTGGAGAAAAAGAATTATTGAAAGGTGTAAACCTCCAAAATATGTAAAAGTCGTTGTGATTTTGCCATGTTCTGCTCGGAAACCCTACTCTTTCTCAAAGTCTCACAAGTTTTTCCTAAGATCTATAAAAGGAGGAGCAAGGAAAAAGATAAACATGGTACACGAGATCATTTTAACTTCTCCCTTGGGCGTTGTTCCAAGGGAGCTTGAATTGACTTATCCTGCTTCTAGGTATGAAATACCAGTGACAGGGCATTGGGATTGGGAAGAAAAAAAGATCGTAATCGAAGTACTGACTAATTATTTGAGCAATTTTGAGAAAGATGTCCATTTTATTGCTCACGTTGATGGGGTTTATACAGAAATTTTTAGGGAAGCATCAAATTATTTGAGTAGAGACGTTGAATTTACCTGTTTAAACGGTGAATCTCTGAAATCTGAAGGTTCTTTAAAAAGGCTGAAAAGTGCAGTATATGAGGCTTTAAGAGATCGAAATAATACAGTTTATGATCCTAATCTTTTTCATATAGGCAGGGGTAGGATGATTGCTGATTTTCAGTTTGGAAGTGGTGCGGGAAACATCCTCTTCCCCCAAAGTATGAGAATAAAAGTTGAGGGAAATTATCCACGGGTTCAACGGTTTTTTATAAATAATGCACAAGTTGCCACTCTTGTCCCTGAGGACGGTTTACTTGCCTTAACCTTTTTGGGGGGAGAGAAGTTGGTTGAAAAAGGTTTTTATTTCGTGGAATTTGATGGTAATAAAATAGAGGGAGGAACACTTTACTGTGTCGCCGTATCTGAAGCTGATGAGCAAATAAGGCCCCAAGATGAAGTTTTCATAGTGAATAAGGATAATCGCATTTTAGCTGTGGGAAAAGCAGTTTTAAGCGGTAAACAGATGGTGATGGCAAAGAAGGGTCCTGCTGTGCGAATAAGACGCAAAAATAAACAGGATGGAACCTAAAAATGTCAGTGAAAAATTTTGTGACAAGAAGCCTAGAAGATCCTGATTTTTCTAATGAAATCAAAACTATAAGAAGCTATCACTTTTCAAATATTAAGAAGAAAGAAGGTTTAAGTGCTAAATATTGGATAGAAAATGATCGGCTATTGAAAGGTGTTGGAAAGGCTCTAACCATTATTTTACCAACAAAAGGATGTTCTTGGGCTCTATCAAAGAGCGGCGGCTGTTCTATGTGCGGTTACATAAACGACGCAGTAAAATATGGCGCTAAAAGTGTAAGTGATAGTGAAAAACTTGTATACGAGTTTGAGAAAACTTTGAAAAACAACCTTGGCAAAGAGTTTGAAGCTTTAAAAATATTCACTAGTGGCAGTTTCTTTGATGAGTCCGAGCTTTCAAAAGAAGCACAGAAAAAAATCTTTGAAACTATCTCTAATTATAAGAATATATCAGAAGTCGTTGTTGAGTCCCGTCCTGAATATGTAACATCAGAAAAAATAGAGGAAGCAGTAAAAACCCTAAGTGGAAAGACTTTGGAAGTGGGAATAGGTCTTGAAACCAGTAGCGATATTGTAAGGTCTAGGTGTATAAATAAAGGCTTTTCTTTCCAAGATTTTTCTAAAGCCGTGCATAAAATCATTGATGGAGAGGCACGCGTAAAAGCTTACATTTTGATTAAACCACCCTTTTTATCCGAAAAAGAAGCTATAAATGACGCTATAAAATCTGCAATAGACGCCTCAAAAGTAGGGACAAAATCCATATCTTTTAACCCTTGTAACGTTCAATCAGGGACATTAGTTGAAAAACTTTGGAAAAATAAAAGTTATCGCCCCCCTTGGCTTTGGAGCATAATAGAGGTTTTGAAAAAAAGCTTTAACACGATAAAAAGCGAGGTTGACAGGATTATTTGTGACCCTGTTGCAGGAGGGAAAAGTAGGGGACCCCACAATTGTGGTAAGTGTGATAAAAAGGTTTTACAAGCTATTAGAAAAACAAGTTTAAACCAAGACCCAGAACTGCTTAATGTAGTTTGTGATTGTTACGAGGTTTGGAAAACTTTTCTTGAATACGAAGCCTTTTCTCAAGAGCCTGATCCTAGTTTTATTCTTTCTCTGTGAAGGGGAAAAGTAAACGTTCTGATTCAACGTAATAAGTTCTAGCCTCTAAAGATCTTAGTTCGAGATCTAGGTTCATTGCAAACCTTTTTAGGCCCAAACTTATTATTGGTTGTTCCTCTATTTTTACTATATTTACTCCTATGTTGAGGAGATCATTTGCTTCTTCATACCCTATTTTTGAAACTATTATTGCAAATCCTTGAGAAGCTTTATCTAAAATCTTTATCAATTTATTAACCATTTCAGAACTTATTGAACATCCTACGATGGTTGCAACTAAATCTATTGATTCTTCTTTTCCCTCTCCTGTTTGTATGATGGAGTTCTCCCCGATATTTTTCCTTAGAGTACTAGCTATTTCGTAAAGATTAGTGGGTTCAGATAGTTTTGCAACGTAACCTATCACATTATTTTCATTTTGAGTAATTATTGGTTCTTGAATATCCGCCTTTAGCATGTTTTGTAGGATATCGGTGTTGGTTCCGAAGTTTTTAACGTTATCAAAAGCCTTTCCTAAAGCGTATAGATTGACACCTTTCCTTATCAAAGTTTTTGTAAGGTTTAATTTTTCGCCTAAAAACATGTTTCTATACTCTTTGTAGTTTATCAGCAGGTTTGCATGTTTTTTTAGTGTTTCAGTTACAGAAACACGATCAATAGCGTAAGCAACACTACAGTTTAAGATCTTTTGTTTTTCCATTTCATTTTTCGAAATAGCCCCTATCTGGATCCCGATAGGTCTTTCAAGGTGATGAGAAAATAGTTCTTCTATCTTCTTCACTACGTCCTTCATCGTCGCCAAACAAGATGCCTCCATCTAATAGAGTTTCCCATTTTTCATATCCTGCAATCGTAATGTTTATTTTATCTTTTGCACCCATCTATTATATATGAACAGGGAGTGGGCAAACATTAAAAACGGTGTTAACCGGGAGTTTATAGCTGCCGAAAGCCTCACGTTAATCGAGAGTGGTTTATCTGCTCGTCAAGCTATTAAAAAAGTGGTTGAAAAACTTGGCATAGCAGACTGGAAAACCCATTCTGCAGTTCATGCTCTTGTTTTTGAAACTCTTCGAGCGCGAAACGTTTTAGACAGGATAATAAAAGAAGCTCTAAAAAATAAACCATTAAAAGATTTGAACCCTTTTATGCTGAATGTTTTGAGGGTTGCAGCTTACCAGATGCATATCCAAAATGTTCCCCCTGCTCTGGCAACCAATGAGGCCGTAGTTTCAATAGGACAAAATATGGAGGAGAAAGATAAACAACTTATCAACGCTTTAGCTCGCAAGATAGAAAAAATACAACCATCCACAATAATTGAAAAAACACCAGATCACTATGATGTTCTTGCCTTAGAATACTTTATGCCAAAATGGCTTGCAAAACATTTGGTGGAACTTTGGGGAGAAACACGGGCAAAATCCATAATGTCTCATCTTGGAAAACCCCCAAAAAGAACCATAAGAGTTAATACGCTCAAAATAAGCCCTAATAAGTTCCTCGAAATGGATCATGGAATACAGTTAGAGAAAACACCTTTACCCGACGTTTTTAATGTAGTTAAAACAAAATTACCTCTACCAAGGGTTAAAGGGTATAAAGAAGGTTTATTTTTCATACAAGATTTCGCTTCAACCATTGTGTCCCACGTCCTTAATCCTGAACCGGAGGATGATGTTTTAGATGCTTGTGCTGCCCCTGGCGGAAAAACAACCCATATAGCTCAATTAATGCAAAATAGAGGACGTATAGTGGCCATAGATATACGGAAAAGGAGGGCTTTAGAACTTCATAAAAAACTAAAACTTTTCGATGTAAAAAACACTTCACTCATAATTGCAGACTCTAAAATGTTACCCTTTAACACAACTTTTGATAAAGTCCTTTTAGATCCACCTTGTACTGGTAGCGGGACCATAGGTTCACGCCCAGAAACCAAATGGAGATTAACAAAAAGACACACAAAGTGGATATCAAAACTCCAAATAAAACTTTTAAACCAAGTATCAAAAGCAGTAAAATCTGGAGGAACACTCGTTTACTCTACATGTTCAATAATTAAAAATGAAAACGAGGATATCATAGAGAAATTCCTGCAAAACCACCCCGATTTTTACCTTGAAAAAACAGAGCCCTTTTTAGGAGAACCAGCCATCAACATGCCTGAAGCTCAAAGATTACTACCAGATAAAATAAATTGTGAAGGCTTTTTCATAGCAAAAATTGTGAAGGCTTTTTCATAGCAAACAACTTTTTAACCTCTCTTTCTCCATTAACCCCTAGTTGTGTTTCTTAATTTTTACTTTTTTTATTGAAATGTTTAAAAGCCCTATTTTCGGTTTAATTAACTGTTTATATCTCTTCTTTATTCCATTGGTTTTTTACGGTGATCTTTATGCAAGGAAAATGTCTAATGATCGTAATAGATGGCATGGCTGACAGACCTCTCTTCGCCCTAGGAGGAAAAACCCCCCTTGAAGTAGCAGAGATACCTAACATGCACAAAATTGCAAAAGAAGGCATGTGTGGAATGCTTGACGCATTGGGCCCTGGGAAACGTGCAGGCTCAGATACAGCTAACTTAGCCATCTTAGGGTATGACCCTTACAAAGTTTATACTGGAAGAGGTCCTATTGAAGCAGCTGGCACGGGATTGAGTTTAAAACCTGAAGA
Organism: Candidatus Hodarchaeota archaeon; assembly: GCA_048886645.1. Classification (GTDB taxonomy): domain Archaea; phylum Asgardarchaeota; class Wukongarchaeia; order Wukongarchaeales; family Wukongarchaeaceae; genus Wukongarchaeum. Next base: position 13,443 of record JBHLKN010000018.1, read on the forward strand.
TATTTCCTTGCGGTGCAACTATGCAACCATCAATGAAAATTTCACACTTATAAACCGTACAGCAGACTATATCAGGGAAGATACAGAAGCGCTAGAAAAGGTGATAAATGAAAGAATAAACTTGTCTGATCCATCAGTAGAGTTTATTTTTAGAAACAGCGCCGATTATCGATGCGTTCTAGTTTTGAGAGGTGATGATCTTTCACCCCATGTTTCTGACGTGGACCCAGAGGAGTTAGAGAAAAAACTCCTTGAAGCAAGACCCACAAATAATAATGAGGAAGCAAAAAAAACAGCCGCCCTCGTTAACGAGTTTGTTAAAAAAACTTACGCCGTGTTAAAAGACCACCCTGTAAATATCGCCCGTCAACAGGCAAACAAATCTCCAGCAAATATCATTATGCCAAGAGGAGCAGGAAAAACCCCTGTTCTTGAAAGTTTTTACTCAAAATGGAAACTTAAAGGCGCATGTATTGCAGGAATAGGGTTAATAAAAGGCATTGGTTATCTTGCAGGAATGGATATTATAAACGTTAAAGGCGCTACAGGTTACATAGATACAAACTATGAGGGAAAAGGCAACGTAGCAGTAACAGCTTTAAAAGACCATGACTTCGTGCTACTCCACATAGAAGCAACAGATGAAGTGTCCCACGACAAAGACTACAAAGCAAAAATAACCGCCCTAGAAAAAACGGATAAAATGATCCAAACAATCCTAAGCAAAATCCCTCCAAAAACCCTCATAATTATCCTTAGCGACCACACAACATCCACCGAAATAGCGGAACACACAGCCAATCCCACCCCCATAATCATGTGGGGCGCAGACCTCGGAGTTTTTCAAGACTTCGCAGAAAAGTGCACCGAAAAAGAGACGAGCAAAGGAATGCTAGGAAGAATAAAAGGCACAGACGTCATGCCCATAATCCTAGACCTTATCAATAGATCAAAAAAGTTCGGCGCCTGAAAAAATTAAGAACCCTCCCCCCTAATTTTTTGATCTTATAAGGTGCTATGAATGGTTAAGAAAAAATATCTTTTAGTGATCTGTGGAGGCACTTTTGATCACTTGCATGAAGGTCACAAAGCTTTTCTTAGAGCAGCTTTCACAGCAGGGGAAAGGGTAATTATAGGATTAACCTCATATAAATTAACAAAAAACAAACCTTTTCCTGAAAAAATCCAAAAATATGAAGAAAGATTAAACAACCTGATCAAATTTTTGAAAGAAGAAAACGTGTTTAAAAACGCAACAATTGTTAAGATAGATGACCCATACGGTCCAAGTATAACTTTGGAGGACGTTGAAGCCATCATAGTAACAGAAGACGTAAAACACCGTGCTTATGAAATAAACGACATACGGGAAAAAAGAGGTCTAAAACAATTGGAAATCGTAATAGTTCCTTTCTTATACGATTCTAACGGTAAAAAAATCAGCTCTTCCCAAGAAAGAGAAAATGAAAAAATACCCAGAAAAACAAAGCTTTGACGGAATACTAAAAATGGGGAATTTTTTATGAAAATGATTGATGTCGAGGGGATCGTTAAACGGTTTAAAGATATTGTTGCTCTTAAAAATGTGTCTTTCAGCATCGATGAAGGTGAAATATTTGGCATTTTAGGGCCTAACGGGGCGGGAAAAACTACCTTGATAAGGATCCTCAGCGGTCTAATGAAACCAGACGAGGGCAAAGCAATAATCGATGGAAATGATGTGCGCAAAAATCCAGGCAAAGTTCAAGAGGTCGTCGGTGTAGTAAGCGAAGGAGTAGACGTTTACGAGTATCTTACGGCGCGTGAAAATCTCTTTTTTTGGGGTTCCATGTTCAACATATCAAAAACGCAAATAGAGAAGAAAACAGATGAGCTCTTAGAGTTTTTCGACTTAAAAGAACACCAACATCGTCTTGCTGGAAAATTTTCCACGGGAATGCGTCGCAAACTTTCCATAGCAGCGTCCCTAATTCATGATCCAAAAATTTTGTTTTTTGACGAAGTTACCCTAGGTTTAGATCCGCACACCGCTATAAAAATCCGTGAAACAGCGAAATTTCTTAGTGAAAAAGAAAATAAAACCGTTATCTGGACTTCTCATTATCTTTTTGAACCTGAAGTTTTATGCGATAGACTTGCAATATTGCTCGAAGGCAAAATCGCAAACATTGGAACACCGAAACAAATCAAGGAAAAAGCACGCAAAAATGACTTCTGGATCATCGAAATACCTCGCCCAAGTAAAAACGAAGAGAAATTAGAAAAGATTGCCAAAGATTTTGACGCAACAGTTGTTTCAGAGCCCTCAAAATACACGATTAAAGTGAATGAGAAAAGTGCTAATAAGTTAGCAAAAGAGCTCCTTAACTCTGGTTTCAATATGGTAAGAATGGACCCGTTACTTCCTACCTTAGAAGAAGCATTTATTTCGATTACAGCAAAATACGGAGGATAAAAACTTGATAAGATCCCTGATAAAAATAGGGAAAATAGTTCAAAAGGAATTCCTTTCTCTCTCAAGGGACAAAACAAGTCTTTTTTTCACCATCGCTGTTCCAGTTTTCATTCTCTTAGCCTTTGGAGTTACATATTCAGAACGTGACCCAATACTTGCAGTAGAGCTTGACATAGCAGTAACTAATCAAGACGAAGGGCCTTTCGGAGACCTTTTTACTCAATACTTAAAGGATAGCGACTTAGTTTACATAAAAACCAATACTTCAACCGTATCAGAAGCTGATGAACTTATAAAAGAGGGACAAGTGGTAGGAGCAGTTATAATACCGCAAAATTTTTCCTACTCTATTCTCAATAATGCTACGGCTTTTATTTTGTTAAAATCAGATGATTCCAAACATGCAATCCCTGTAGTGCTTGAGTCAAAAATAGGCCAAATAGTTGCTGATTTTGCTGAAAACGAAATAACTTCTGGTGAAGCAAGCTTCTTAACCATAAGAGACGAAACGATTAGCGGCCGTAATCTGCCTATAAGGGCTGCTGCCGTGCCCTTAATTTTAGGATTGGCCCTCGTATTTTCCTGTTTTGATGATACTGCAGGTGCAATAGCTAGGGAAAGATCAAAAGGCACCCTAACCCGTCTATTCATCTCAAAAATATCACGATGGGATCTTTTCATCGGAAAAACACTTTCAAGCATCATTTTAACGATCTTCAGAACAATCATTCTCCTCCTCATAGTCAAATTCTATTTCAACGTGAAAATCATGGGTAACATAATCCTCATTTTCATCATAGCAACCCTAATAGCAGTTAACACAATAGGCATCGGTTTGGTAATCTCTGTGAGGTCGCTGACTGAGAGAGCTGTTGTAATCGCAAATTTTGCCTTTATGGTTCCCTTAATCTTTCTCACAGGAATCCTTCAACCCATTGATTTATTCCCAGAAACAACGCGGGAAGCTGTAAAATTTATCCCCTATGTATGGACAAACGACGCATTACGCAGAGTAGTTCACTTAGGCCAAGGATTATCTTTCATAAGCTTTAACTTATTATACGCATGCTTTACAGCTTTCCTGTTGTATATTACTGCCGCCTTAGCTTGGAAAGGAAGAATCGACTAAAAATTACAAAAATCATGAGTTAAAAAATAGTCCTTATTTTCTTTCGATTTTTACTTCATTTTTCCCTATATTTAAGGCTGGAGAAAGGCTTTTTTCTCAAAATTTCTTCCGCTGCCTTTATACACTTTTCAATTATGAACTTTCCCTTTTCCCCTTTTTGAAAGAAAACATCAAGGGCATAGGTAATGTTACCAAGAGCTATGTGAAAATCTAAGGGAATACCCTCAGGATAAAGATCTTCTAGAGTCATACAAGTTTCTTGTAAGATAAATGAGTTATAACCTTGAAGGAAAGCTTCAATATCCTTGTAAACCTCATAAAGTGTTCCAAATTTTACGTATTCCTCAAGAGTAGGTATGGCGTAAAAGGTACCAATATCCTCAAACCTACAAATATGCTCCTCTTCAGGTTCAAAATACTCTGGGTCTATTACCCACGTAATCTCCTCCACTCTCTTTTCTTTCTCACTCACCACAGTGGAAAACATGACGTTATTGGCGTGAAAATCACCAAAAGACATACCTCCTCCGCTAGAATTTTCTAGCAAGCTAATTTGTGGTCTGATCAAGTCTAAAAGTTCTTCCTTTTTAGGTTTTGATATCGGTAACTTAACCACAGTTATCGCAGATAACTTTTGTAACCTATCAATATCAATTGCCCTGATGGTAGAACCATGAATCATGGCTAAAGCATGACCAGCAAGCTGTGCTTTTTTATTTCGATCCATAGGAACTTCTAAATAAGAATGCCCCCTGATCCCCTCATAAACAATCACCCTCTCAATAGGGTTAAAATGCAACGGCTTAGGGGTTCTCACCTTTTCATATCCCTCAAGCCTATGATATAAGGCTAAAGCACGCTCAAACTCTTTTAAAACCTTTTTCTGCCCCTCCTTAATACTAACCTCTCTCTCTTTAAAGAACTTAACAGCTAAACTTGCTTTGTGAACCCCATGCTCCGACCTAAAATTAACATTCACCAAGTTCACTCGCGCACTCCTCCCCGCTCTCGCTACAAAATTAACATCCTGTATCGAGATTAAATGGGGCTCAATACCTGTCTCCTTTTTAACCTCCTCAGCCAAAAAACCTTTAAAATTTTCTGCAAGAGCAAACAAAACGTTTTTTTTACGTTGAGCACGCCTCACCTTTTCTGCAGGATCAATAACCTCTTCCTCTCCACTTTTTTCCCACACCAACGTTTACACCCTAAAAACCCTACAAATAACCAAAGGAAAGATCCATCAAAAACCTTATGTTACAAAATGAAAACAATCCAAATAAAAAGCCAATGACAGAAAAAACAAGCTAAAGTTAATCCCCCCTTATTCTAATAGTATCCTACTTGTGCAAAGCGCCAGCTTGTTAATGCCCAAGCGAATACCGCCCCAGGCCATGCAAACCATGCCCGAGTTGACAGGATCCCTATTTCTGGATCTATTGTTTCAGGAAATAGTCCATCAACCATTATATCCTGTCTAAGTTTTTTCCTGATTTTTTCTACCTTTCTTGGTGGCCCGAGGAGGTTGTATGCTAAAAGTTCCTGGATATCTCCAAGAGTCCACTTTGCTGGTGCATGGTGTGATCCAAGACCGCCAAAACTCCCTGGATAATAAGCAGGATTATCTTTACTGAACGCGAATTCAACCGTGTTTTTCCATACTAGATCATTTCTATCACAAAATTCGAAATAAGGAGCGAGAATGGTAGGTAAGTCGTTTGCATCGTGAAGAAACTCATAATTACCCGCAAGGTCTGTAGTATAAACATAAACCTCTTTCTCTAATTCTGGATGTGATACCACCATATGTTTCATAACAGCTTCTTTTATTTCACCTGCTCTCTTCTCGCAAAAAGTCGCTAATCTAGGCTCTATATCCTTTAAATGATCTCCAAGATTGAAAAAAGTCGTCCAAGCAATTACTTGGGAAGAAAAGTGGTACGGATATGAAACTAAATCATCTGCTGGTGTTTCTTCTGTTCTATATAACGGAAATTTGTGGTGCTTATATCCTTCAACCATATCAATAGCCTTTTTTATGTTCTCTAGATACACCTCTAAAAGGAAGTTGTTCATCATAACTTTACAGTAAAGAACGGCCAATAACAATGGATATAACTGCTGATCTAACTGAAAAACATCATCCTTAACCTCCCCACTTATAAGGTGAGAACGCGCCCAAGACCCGTCAATCTTTTGAGCTTTCTTAAAAAGCCAGTTCAAATATTTGCGCACAAATTCCCTTATTATTTTCCTTGATTTTTTATACCTGGCAGAGTATTCCAGCATGGCTATCGCCATGTAAAATGCGTCCCTATTCCAAGAAGCCGGTAAAATCACGTGATCTGCAAGCATGGTAGCGGTATCATTTTCCTCATAGTAGCAACAACCAACAGTATATGCCAAATTTCTCTTTACAATCTGAATATCAAGCTTTGAAAGATCATTATCTTTACAAATTTCCGGTTCTATTTCCAGAAGCTCATTCCAATAGTTTGCCGTTTCTCCCAATATTTTTTCTGTGGAAATCTTAGATATTTCTTGTAAAACTTCTTCCTCAGGTGAATAAATTATGCGTATCTCCTCAGTCTCTTTGGGAGGAAGTTTTAACAAAAACTTTGCAAAATAATTTGCTATATGAGTGGCTATTATCGGCTTATCAATTTCTATCCAGGGGAAGGGAAACTGGGGCTTTATAAACATCTTTGCTCCGATTTCTGGGTTCTCGCAAATAATAGCATCATCCTCATTTAAGTAGATCTTGTTTTTATGAGAAGTATATGCTATAATCCCTGCTTCGGTTATCTCAGATATTGCTGGCTTATTAAAGTAAAATCTCCCCCCGATACTTGTGGGCATAGCTAAGGGGTTTTTATCAGTTGAAGTTATTGAATAACTCTGAAGAATAGCTTTTTCTGATCTTCCTTCAATGATGGGTGCAATTGTTAAAGATTCTATCTTGAGTCTCGGGATTTTTAATATAACTCTTGGAATCATGTGGTTTATCATGGAAACCTTACTACTACTTATGGGCGAGGGAAAATGCAGTCCATAACCTATTAAACTAAATTTTTCTTGCAAAAATGTCTCTCTATATCGTAAGACATCTTCTTTGCTATAGTGGTCTCCTGCAAAAGGTCCTACTGGCGTTAACTGCATAAACCCTGTAGGTGCTTTTGGAAAAGGGTACCCTATACCGATGATTTGCCCATAAACTCCTATAGATGCTGTTATTTTGCTGTTACCTGTATCTAGAGGCTTTGTTTTAGCAAACTTAACTTTATGAATAAAACTCTCACTTTTACCTCCCTTATCTATCTCTTCTTTCAACAAGGGTTTTCATCCCTATGATATGTTTAATAACCGCTATATAGAATCCTTTAATTCTGTATAAAGATAGTTTTTCGCCCTTTCTAACATTAAAAAGGGAGTAAGAACAAACGTGTTGAAAAACCTCTAACAGTCTATTTAATAAAATATAGGAGATTATTGTTTCTAAAGATTTCGCACTAATTCTTGAATATTTACAAAATTTTTGGTTAAGAAAAACAGTAATCCTCTATTAAATATGCCGATCTTTCCTTTAAACAGGGAAAGGCTCACACTAGACCTTCAAGCTCCATTATCCTAAAAGTTGCTCTCATTGAAGCTGTTTCTAATTGTTGCTTTAACGATTCATAAGCCATATTTCCAGTAACACTGTTCCAAGAGGGGAGCACTTTTGTCCTCTTATTTTCGTTTTTAACCTCGTTAAAAATTCTTTCAATGATTTCTGAATATCTTTTTATCCTGTTTTCTTCTTTTTCTGGCGGTATTTTTGAATAGGTCATTCCTAACTCTTCACTAATTTCTTCGATAAAAGGCACGATAGCCTCCCTCCACCTTTTTAACCCTTCATTTGCCTCTTTAACGTATGCTTCAATTAAGGATTTAAGATCTATCACACTTAATTCTTCAGATGTAAGGCTTGAAAATAAGCCTCGAGCAACCTGATCCACCATCCCTTCAGTCTTTTCTTCTGGTTGACTCCAATGTTGAAAGATCTCGATATCTGTTTCCCCGATCCTTTCTGGTTCTAATTTGCGAACTATTTGAGCAAGTGTCATTACCTCTACACCATAATCTACCGGATATTCAAGTTTTTCATGAACCATCCTTGTAGCAGCCACTTCCCCACTTAAAGGGTATTTAAACTTTTCAACACCCTTCAAAATTTTGAATTTTTCAGCGAATACAATAGCTAAAGGCAACGCTACCAACCGAGTAACTCTTCCTCCAATTGAAAAAGTTCCTGTTCCTCCCTCACCAATACTAATTTTTAATCGTTTATAAAATGCTTTTATGAACTCTACTGAGGCTTCTTTACCTGGTTCTTTAAATCCGGCAACTATGGGATGAAACATCCTTATGACTGAATTGCTCCTAAAATTACGATTATCGCTATCAAAAAACCCTATAATATCCCCACTACAAATAGGAATTGTAAGCCATAAAGCCGCCCCTTTCCCCGGAGGTATCGCCTCAATACCAATTCTCTCAACGATTCCGTGATAGTTTAAAATTAGGTTAATATTCGTATCAAATTGTGAGAAAATCTTAACTATAGTTTTGAACAATCCTCTTTCAGCTTGGTTTCTAACACTCTTATAGCGCCTTATCATATCAACTTCATCGCGAAAAAGTTCAATCTCTTTATAGGCTATGTGCAATATATCGCGCATATAAATGTGATTTATTGTACCATCAAGATTCCTTGAACCGTCCACAATAACTATTTCATCTATATACCCCGCATTTACAAGCCTGTTTAACTCTTTTAGTATCCTTCTAACTGTTTCCAAACGTTTGTTGTAAAGGTCCGGTATATTCGTATCTCTTGCAATAGTGGGAAGTACTACGCTTACACTCAAAGGATTTATGATGGCATTCATGGCTAGTACTTCTCTTCTTTCTTTAGTTTTTATAATCTTTGAAAATTGCTCGGCAATAGATTGGATCGAATAGTCCGTATATTCTCCTGTTTCCATAAAAGACCCTCCTCAGTAATATGGTCTAGTAAGGTGTTTAAACATATTTTTCCGCTGGTTAAAAATGTTAGGGAAACGTAAGGAATTGTAGTTCTCAAAAAGCTTTATCTCATTTAAACTGTTCATGTTTTAAATGAGGAAATAATATTATCTAATTGGGTTAATAGAGTTTTGTTTAGCTGTTTTGCTAGGTTATTGCTTATGTCGGTCCGGGTTAAGAAAGTTTTTAGGATGCTTGAGGAGCAAGATTTTAAAGTTTTAAACGCTATTGAGCGCGGTATGCGCAAGCATGAGTTTGTCCCGCAAACCTATATTGTTGCTTTATCCGGTTTTCCTATAGATGAGGTTAACTATCGTTTGGGTAGGTTGGGGAAATGGAAGTTAATCCAGCAAAAAACTGGTCCTTATCTTGGTTATCGGCTGAACTTTCATGGTTACGATTGTCTCGCATTAAACGCTTTTGTTAAAGCTGATATTATCGTGTCTATAGGCCATAAATTGGGGGTAGGTAAAGAGGCAGATGTTTTTGAATGTTTAACACCAAAAGATGAAAAAGTAGCCATTAAATTTTTCAGGTTTGGCATGGTCTTTCGCTCGGTGAAAAAAGTGCGCTCCCTTGAAGGTGAACGTGTTCATACAAGCTGGTTATATGAATCAAGGATTGCTGCTCAAAGAGAGTTTAAAGCATTAAATCTCGCTAATAATAGCGGTGTATCTGTTCCAAAGCCTTTTAAGCACAACAGACATGCTATCGTAATGGAAAACATAGGAGGAGAAATTTTAGCGAAAATTAAGAGTTTACCTGATCCTGTAAAAATCTTGGAAAAAATTCTTAATAACGTGAAAATAACTTATAAAAAAGCAAAAATTATTCATTCAGATCTTTCCGAGCACAATGTGGTAATTACACCAGAAGAAGATATTTTAATAATTGATTGGCCACAATTTGTCGATATCACTCATCCCAATTCCGAATTTTTATTAAGAAGGGATTTACAAAATATCATAAACTTCTTTCACAGGAAATTTCACATAGAAAAACTTGATGTTGAAACAGTATCAGAATATATAAGGGGGTAAATTTTTCCCTTTAGAGGTTGGAGTAGGCCCTTTTGGCGAGTTTTGAGAGCGCGGATGTTGAACGCCTAATATTGGGTGTGGACATATTACCAGGCTCTTCTGTTTTTTCAAGAGCAAGATATGCCGCGGTTCTTCTGCAAGAAGGTGAGATAATTGACCGTTATCCTGATTTCAATAAGCGGAGACTTTTAAGACTGATAAGAGAATTATCCCCCACCTATGTGGCTTCAGACAACGTTTTTGAACTGGTGGATGATAGTAGGAAGCTTAGAGCTCTATGCGCTGCTTTCCCGCTCAAAACAAAGCTGGTACAAGTTACTGGAAGTCCCTATCACGGGTTTAAACCCCTAATAGAGATCAGTAAGCTTTACAACATCCCTTTCTCAGGGAAACCTAATCCGATTCAAACAGCAGAAATTGTAGCAAGGCTCGTAGATTTAGGGGTAGGTTTTATAGTCGAGCCTTTCACAGATGAAACAAAGATAATTGTATCAAAGAGTCGCCATTTAGGTCCTGGAGGTTGGTCTGAAAAACGTTATGCCCGAAAAATTCGGGGCGCAATACAAAAAATGGCAAGAGAAATAACTGAAAAACTCGAAGAAAAATCCCTAGATTTTGATTATTACGAAAAACCTTCAGAATTCGGCCTTGATAAAGCAGTTTTCCACGTTTATGCCCCGAAAAAAGAGATTGCCTCCTTTATTAAGAGAATGCGGACAAGCCTAATACAGGTTAAAGTAGAACCAGTGCCAAGTAAAACCACAACTTACTATCCAATTAATAAAGAAATACTAACGGATTTAGATCTTTTTCCTTGGCCTGTTGGTGAAGAAGAAAAAGAAGAAGAAAAGAGAAGGCTTGTGCCCTTAATAGTGGGAATAGACGCAGGTACCACGACTGCCATTGCTATAATGGACTTTTCAGGCAACATACTTCACTTGTCAAGTAGCCGTGAACGTTCTAGAAGCGATATAATAAAACTAATAATAAGATATGGAAAACCCGCAATAATTGCGTCAGATGTTTCCCATACTCCCTCATTGTTAGCGAAGTTAGCTGCTGCTTTTCAAGCAAAAGTGCATAATCCTAAAGAGGATATCGCTGTCAGTTCAAAAACCGAACTAGTAAACAGTTTTCTTGAAGAAAATATCTTCATAAAAGATAAACCAGGTAATGCCCATGAACGTGATGCCTTAACCTCAGCAATCCTTTTCTTTAAAAGCTATAAAAATCTCTTTCAAAAAATTGATTCAAAAATAGAACAGCAAAAACTTGGTATAAATCCTGAAGCTGTAAAAGTTTTAGTCATACAAGGAATGAAAATCAGTGATGCTATAATGCGAATAGCTAACGAAAAAGCGAAGGAAAAAGAACTCTTGGAAACTATAAGATCAAAAGAAGTTCCAGAGGATAGAGAAATCCAAAATGGAGAAAAAATAGACGAAGATACTGACCAACGCTTAATTAACCGGTTAAAACGTCGTTTAGATAGCTCAAGAAAACAGTATGAGTTCCTTGAACAGCAAAATGAGGAACTTAAACAAAAATTAGAAGAAAATCAAAACCGGATATCTGAGCTTGAAAACCAGTTGGAATATCTGCGATCCGAAAAAGCTAAAGATTTAACCATTAAAAGATTGCGTATCCAACATCAATTTGAAGTGAAAAGGCTTGAAGAAGACAAAAAGAATCTCTTTAAAGAGACAGAACTATTAAAAGATGAAATAGAAAGGATAAAAGATGCAATATTATTAGCATCAGACCCAGAATTAGTGTCAATAAAAGTTATCCCTAACTTTTCCGTTGAAACAATTGAAAAAGCTATCACCGAACTTAAAATAGCGGAAAAAGACATAGTTTTGATAAAAAGCCTTTCAGGGGCAAGTAGTTCCACAGCAAAAACCCTCCTAGAAACTGGCATAAAAACGATCATAGTTCCCAAATCGTCCTCCATTCCTCAAAACGCCCTCTCAATATTAAAAGAAAAAAACACAGTCTTACTTGAAGAAGGAAAATTAGAAATCCTGTTTAAAGAACCTTTTGCTTTCATAAGAAAAAACCTCTTTGAAGAGGCTGTAAAGCAAGCAGAACAAAAACTAGAAGAAGAGCAAGGAAAACTCCTTGAAGAACTTTTAGGAAAAATGGTAAGCGAATACAGGTTCCTACGCCGAGAAGAATTCACAGAATGATTTCAATTCCTTTAAATTGGTAAGTCACGTCTCCACAATACCCCCCACAAAACGACTTAAAACAAAAAATCCATTATTCTAGATTCTAATCAATAAATGTTGAATCTATTTGTATCCAAAGCACATTATTACCCCGAAGGAAAACCTCACCATACCTCGAAGATGGTTCTCCGTCTATGTATTCAACCGCATCATCAAGCTCTAAATTCATGAAATTATCCATTGCTCTAAGTTGTCCTTTGATTTCGCGTCCGTCCTTTAATTTAACTTTTATTATATTACCTTGAATTTTTTCCAAAACTTTTATTGGTTGTTTTTGAGATGAGGACAGTCTTTTACACCTCCATTATAAAACAAACGATTAGAAGAAAGCACTCTTTTTAAGCATTGTGTAAACCACATGCTTCTTATTTAACCAGCATATTTTTTTTATTAGTTTTTTCTAAGCAGTTTTCAGAAATTTTTGATAGACGAAAAGTAAACAAAGACTACAGAAAATATTTTTTAGAATATAATATACAAGGAAATAACTTAATAGTATTTATTTTTTGAGTTTCATCTTCTTTTTCAGTTATTTTATTTAAAAATCTACCGTTATTTTATTAAAATTCTTTTCTCCCTAATCTATCTATCCTTAAGTGATTACTTAAAAATTTTAAAAATTTAAGGCGATTTCTCTGAAAAATACAAAAAATTTAGCTTTTATATTGCTATTTAAGCCTTAAAAAAAGTTAAAAGTTATACCATCTATAATATAACAGATGAGGGATGTCCGGATTAGCGGTCAAAAAGACTACTGGGTGAGACAAAGATAGAAGTAAAGGGGTGCAAGAGGGACTGAAAACATGGAATCTGAAGAAATAGTTGATGAAAAGTCAGTCGAAGTAGAAGAGGTTGAAAAAGAGGAAGAAATCATCAGGAAAAAAGGATTACACTTGCTTGTTGAATATTCCGACACCGAAGATATAATATTAGGTTCAAAAAACGAGATAAAAAACTACGAGTCTAAAGGTGCTGTAGGTATCATAAATCCCGCAGTAAAAGAAAATGTCTGGAAAATACATTTTGATGTAGAATCCTCAAACACTAGTATGAAGCCAGGTTCCTATGTAGTTGGAGACATTTTAGCTGCAACACGTTGGTCGCGAGGATATGCGCTTAAAACTACTTCTGCCCTCTTAACCCTTAAAGAAGAGATAGACGCTGACTTTTCAGAGGAAGAGGAGCCAAACTTTGCAAGAAAAGACTTTATATTCAACAAAATGTGCAAAACACTATTTCGAATAACATTAGAAAATAGCCATGAAAACCTCAAATTATCAAACATAAATCTTCGGAAAAAAATGCCCGAAATTCTTGATTTTCCACCAAGAATACTAGAGCCCTTTAAAGGCAGTATCAACTTTGATGACTTACACGCCTCAATAGCTTGGAAAATTAAAGAACTAAACCCTGGAGAAACAACGGTTTTAAACGTTGTGGGAGTAGGAGAAATTATCGAATCAGAAAAAATAGGTACAGGCGACATAAACGTAGATTATAAAGTTCATAACGGCGATCTATCCAACACAAAATTCTCCCTAGACTCTTTGTGTAGGATAATGTTCTACGTAGAAGCAAGTGAAGCAGAAGAACCCGGCGTCTGGAACTGTATAGCCCAATTTGAAGGCAATGATGAATTCGAAACCCTATTAGAACACGTAAAAATTACAAAAGAAGACCAATCAGTTCTTGATGAATACCCGAACGAAATAGTGTCTGCTGGAGAAAGCTGGAGTAGCGGATTCCAAGTTAAAAGCGATGAACCGCCTGTTTTCACAAAATCAATAAAATATCGCGTACCTTGGGATATCAAAAGTTTAGTTAAAAGCCATATAAGAAAGATTGAGGACCAAATTTCCGTAGTACGCATTACATGTCAAAAAACCTTTGTTCCAGAAACCGTGAGAACCTATGCAAGGACAAAAGTAACTATAACCTCCACAGTCACAAACCAAGGAACTTCTACAATAGACCTCCTAAAAATCAAAGAAACAATACCACAGTATTTCACCTTGGATCCAACTTCAGTCACCGTTACATCAAACGGTTATGATTTAAAAGACGCTCTCAAACTAGAAGGCGGAACTGGTGATCCTTTAGAAGATAAACCTGTAACTTTCATCCTCAAAAATCTAAAAAACAGCAACATGGGCGGTTTAAAACCCAGATTAACCCTTGCCATAAAATACGAAGTAGAAGCAGTAAAACCCGTACCCGGCAAAACATATCATTTTCCAATAGAAGTCGAAGTTTTTCCTTCACCCCCGACAAAAAACCCTGCCACAACAATAGCTTTCACGCCAAAAGGAATACCTCCAGAAGTCGGGGTCACATACACAAAAAGAAGCATAGGTGTAGGAAAGTCTATAACCCATATAGCTGGAGGAACTTTTGAGGTAATGCTCTTAATTAAAAACCCTGGTGCAGTTGCTATCGAAAATATCTTAGTAGAGGATGCCATACCTTACGACTTTGATTTTGAAAACTATGAACCAAAAAGCATAGTTTGTGAATCAAAGGACGCGGGAAAAGAAAAAATATTCTGCTGGAAAATATCAAAAATAGAGCCTGGTGGAAAAATCATTATAAACTACAAGGTAAAAGGAACGGGAGAACTCCCAAACAAGGAACCAAAAGCAACAGTACTCGGCTGAAACCAAAAAATAATAAGGCATCCCTCATCCCTCCTTTTTTCCCTTCCATCCCCTCAATTTTCCGCCACACTATACCGTTTTGTTTTTAAAGAACCTTTACTCTTTTTTAAAAGAGCGTGTTGAGATGGACATTAGTGTTGAAAGTACTGCAGTAAAAAAACTTGCTGAAATAGAAGGCGTTGAAGAGGATTTCATCAAGAGAGGTTTAAAAAACGGATACATCGTATTGCCCCAAAACGTTGTCCGCGAAGATGTCAAAATTTGCGGCATAGGCTTAGGCTTACAAACTAAAGTTAACGCTAATATAGGAACCTCTGCAGACCTAATAGACCCAGTACTAGAGAAAGAAAAGGCTAAAGTAGCTGTGAAAAGCGGAGCAGATACCATTATGGACCTAAGCTCCGGAGGACCCCTTGACGAAATAAGAAGAATGATCTTGCAAACGGTAAATGTTCCTGTAGGCACGGTTCCAGTATATCAAGCAGCTCTAGAAGCTAGAGACCGAAAAGATGCCATAATTAACATGGACGAAGACGACATTTTCCGATCCATAGAAAAACATGTCAAAGATGGAGTTGACTTCATAACCGTTCATTGCGGCGTAACAAAAAACATCGTAGAAGAAATCATTAAAAGAGGACGTTTAATGGGTATTGTAAGCAGGGGAGGTGCTTTTCACGCAGCCACCATAATACACACCGGTAAAGAAAATCCCCTCTATAAAAACTACGACTACCTCCTAGAAATCTGTAAAGAATACAACACAACCCTGAGCCTTGGAGACGGCATAAGACCCGGTTGCTTAGAAGATGCAAACGACCCGCCACAAGTCGCCGAAATGCTAGTAATAAGTGAACTCGTAGAAAGAGCCAGAAAAACAGGAGTACAAGCAATTGTCGAAGGACCAGGACACATACCCCTCCACGAAGTTGAACCCATAGTTAAAATGTATAAAGCCACATGTAAAAACGCCCCCCTATACCTCCTAGGCCCCCTTGTTACAGATATAGCAGCAGGATATGATCATATAGCAGGAGGCATAGGAGGAGCAATAGCTGCCGCCGCTGGAGGCGACTTTTTATGCGTGGTAACACCCTCAGAACACTTAGGCCTCCCGGGAGTCGAAGAGATAAAAGAAGGCGTGATCGCCGCAAAAATAGCAGCCCACGCCGCAGACATAGTAAAACTGGGAGAAAAAGCTTCAAAATTGGATAAAAGAATGTCCATAGCAAGAGCAACCCTAAACTGGGAAACCCAACTCATGCTCGCACCAGACCCAGAAAAAGCACGAAAAATCCACGAAAACATAAAATCAGAACACGA
>JBHLKN010000019.1:0-16143 GCA_048886645.1 Candidatus Hodarchaeota archaeon
GAGGGAAGAAATAGCTTTCAAAATCGCTGAAGAGATAGTTTTAGGGCGTTTTGGCGCATTTGAAGAAGAAGAAGGTGCAGATATAGCAATAAGGGCGGCCTTATCTCTTTTAACCGAAGGACTTACGGCAGCCCCCCAAGAAGGAATATCCAAAGTAAAAATCAAAAAGAATCCTGACGGAAGCTCTTACTTAGCCATCTACTTTGCAGGCCCCATACGTGCAGCAGGCGGAACAGAAACCGCTATCGCTGTAATAGTGGCAGACTATGTTAGACAACGTTTACATCTTAACCGTTACTTTCCAACAGAAGAAGAAGTAGAACGAATAATCGAAGAAATCGCTCTATATTCCCGTGTAGGCCACTTGCAAATACCCGTACCCCCGGAAGACATAAAATTTGCTGCGGAGCGTTTACCTGTTGAAGTTTCAGGCGAGCCCACAGAACATGTAGAAGTTTCAGGCCATCGCGACCTTGGAAGAGTAGAAACAAATCGTGTTCGTGGAGGAGCTTGCCTTGTTATCAATGATGGAATTGTTGGGAGGGCGCACAAAATCACAAACCTAGTAGAAAAGGTTGGATTAACAGGGTGGGACTGGTTAAAAGAGCTTGCAGAAAAAAGAAAAGGAGCAAAAGTAGACGGAGATGAAAAAGAAGGAGAAGAAACGACGGAAATCAAGCCCGTTGAAAAATATCTTGAAGATGTTATTGTTGGAAGGCCTATTTTTTGTCATCCCTCGAAAATCGGCGGATTTCGCTTACGATATGGTCGTTCACGAAACACGGGTCTTTCAGCAGTAGGAGTACACCCCGCAACTATGATCATTCTTGAGGAGTTTTTAGCACCTGGAACCCATATAGTTACTGAAAGACCAGGAAAAGGCGCCATAGTCATGCCTGTAGACACAATAGAAGGCCCAATTGTAAAACTAAAAGATGGAAAAGTAGTCAAAATAAACGACGAAAAAGAAGCAAACTTATTGGTAAACAGTGTGGAAGAAATTCTTTTTTTAGGCGATATTCTCGTAGGGTTTGGAGAGTTTCTAGAAAATAATCATCCTCTTATGCCTCCAAGCTTTACCAAAGAAATATGGTGTAACGAACTTCAAAAAACTATAGCAAACCTTTTCCAAAATGATATAGAAAAAGCCGCCCAAGAAATAGAAATTGAAAAAGAAAAACTCATAAAGTTTATAAAAGAACCCTTAAAATCTAAACCGGATCCTATAGAAGCCATAAAAATATCCCTAAAACTAAAAATTCCCTTACATCCCTCTTTCACGTACTTTTGGAACAATTTAACAGAAAAAGATGTTTTTATGTTACGTGACTGGGTTATAGAAAATAAAAAACAATTTTCAAATAGTTTTATAACAAAAATCGAAGGTCCTTTTTCTCAAAAAATAAAAGTCATCCTCGAAAATCTCATGATACCACACAAAAACGAAAATAACACGATAATTATCGAAGAACACGCACCAAGCCTCTCAGTCACCCTAGGAATTTCAAAGAATAGCGAGACAAAAATCGAGCTTATAGACCGAACTCAAAACTCTTCTCTTTTTATTGTAAACCAGCTAGCAAGTTTCCCTATAGCAGACAAATTTAGCGGAATATATATAGGTGCTAGAATGGGTAGGCCCGAGAAGGCAAAGAGAAGAACAATGTCGCCTCCAGTACATGGTCTTTTCCCTGTAGGATTAGCAGGAGGGAAAACAAGAAACATAATCGATGCTTCTAAAAAGAAGAAACTTTGGGTAGAAATTGTTAGAAAAGAATGTGAGTGCGGTAACACCACTTACAAAATAAATTGCCCCAAATGTGGAAAAACACCTAGAATCCGAAACACTTGCATTACATGCGGAACCGTCTCAGATGCAACTATATGCCCCAAATGTGGCGGCGAATCTCGCCCTTATTCAAAGCAAGAAATAGACCTCGAAGAAGAATTTCAAAACTTGAGGAAAAAAATCGGCGGCTTACCATCGCTAGTTAAAGGGGTACAAGGACTTTTAAGCGAAACAAAAACCCCTGAACCCCTAATAAAAGGAGTTTTAAGGGCAAAACACGACATATATGTTTTCAAAGACGGAACAGTACGTTTTGATGCCACCGACGCACCCTTAACCCATTTCAAATCAAAAGAAATCAAAGTCTCCATAGATAAACTAAAAGAACTAAACTACACCCATGACATCCACGGAAACCCTCTAAAAAATGATGAACAAATCCTCGAACTCAAAGTACAAGACGTAGTTATAAGCGAAGAAGGCGCAACATACCTCCTAAAAACTGCAATCTTTATCGACACCCTCCTACAAAAATATTACAACATGCAACCCTTCTACAACGCAAAAAAAACAGAAGACCTCATCGGCCACCTAGTAATCGGCCTAGCACCCCACACATCCGCAGGAATAATAGGGCGAATCCTCGGCTTCACCAAGGCAAAAGTAACCTTCGCTCACCCCTACTGGCATGCAGCAAAAAGAAGGAATTGCCTAATTGGTCGTGAAGAAGTGCTCCTCATCGATTCTAGGAACCGTCTCGTTATGCGAAGAATTGGCAATTTAGAAGATGAAGATTTGAATCAGTTTCGCGCCATTTCAGTTGACAAGAAAGGGGGGATAGTTGCAAAGAAGATTCGTGAACTGGTTAAACTGCCTGCACCAAAGCATTTGTATCGAATTCGTACAAGTACCGGAAGAGAGATTGTTACTACACCTGATCATAAAATGGTTGTATTAAGAGA
Source organism: Candidatus Hodarchaeota archaeon (assembly GCA_048886645.1). Lineage (GTDB taxonomy): Archaea > Asgardarchaeota > Wukongarchaeia > Wukongarchaeales > Wukongarchaeaceae > Wukongarchaeum. Next base: position 2,752 of record JBHLKN010000019.1, read on the forward strand.
GGATGGCGTAGAATACATTGAGGTGCAGGCTTTACAACTTGGAGATAAACTGCTTTCTTTAGCGAATCTCCCCACTTTTGATACTTCTACAAATATTGATTTGATAGATTATTTTCTAAAACAGCCCAATTGTAAGGATTTGAGGATATATGGGGCAAAAGAAATCCTTGCACCTACTATAATGAAATCCGGAGGCTATGCCGCTGTTATACGGAAATTAAATCTCAAATTAACCGGAAAATCTCTTTGGGGTTATATTCACAAGGATTCGATACCTTTAGATATTTTTCACTTAATTACTGAAGGGTTAAAACTTAATATTGATTATAGTTCTTTAAGAATCTCTTATCGAAAGAATGCTGCCACACTCCCTGTTTTGCTTCCTCTTTCGAAGAAACTCGGTGAACTCTCAGGGATTTATCTCTCCGATGGATTTAGCCATACAGATTGGAAAACTGGCATATCCAAGTATTTCTACCAGGTTTCATGGTCGATTTCAGAGAAAGATGTCGTAGATCGCCTTATTGAATTCTGTAAGACTCTCTTTAATCGATTTCCTTCTATCATAAAAAACGATGGACATCCTTATATCGTCACTCTAAGTGGAAGAATATACTATGAACTGTTTAGGAATATTCTTGGATTAGGTAGTGGTGCTCGTGAAAAAAGTGCTGCAAAATGTTTATCATTTTCAAAGGAGTTCCAAAAGGGATTGCTCGGGGGAGTATTATATGGTGATGGTAATATTGATAAATCCGTTACAGTGACCTCAGTAAATAAAGAACTGATAAACCACCTTGCGCTAATATCCTTGAACTTGGATCTATATCCCCATCTACACAATTCAACCAGAACAACCAACTTTTCTAAGGACCCCGTTACATATTACAACATTCGATACTATTCAACCGAACTTCCTAAATTATCTGAGTTTCTTTTTGGAGTTCACAAGGACCAATTATTAGAAAGACTCGTCTCTCAACCCCTTGGTCAAAAACACCAATCACGTTTTGGTTGTTTCAACATTGTGAAAATCAAAGAATTAGAACGTATCATAGAACACGAAGAAGACTTCGTATACGATTTCGTATTGGAATCTAATGAAAAGACATTCATTGCAGGATTTGGGGCACTAGCCACTTATGATTGTGACGGAGATGAAGACTCAATAATACTCGCACTAGACGCTTTTTTAAACTTCTCAAAAAGTTACCTTCCAAGCACCCGTGGTGGATTAATGGACGCTCCCCTCGTAGTAACAATAACCCTAAACCCCGAAGAAGTAGACGATGAAAGCCATAAAGTAGACGCTGGGAAACAATACCCCCCAGAATTTTACGAACTATGCAAAAAAATGACTAACCCAAAACAAGCCTCAAAAATAATAGATATTTTAGAACATAGGCTCGGGAAAGTCGCCCAATTCGAAGGAATATATTACACCCACGAAACATCAAACATAGCATCCGGTCCAAAAAGCTCGGCTTACAAAAAACTAAAATCAATGCCCGAAAAACTCCAAGCCCAACTAAGAATCGCAAAAAAGGTTAAAGCAGTAAATCTAGAAGATGTAGCAGAACGCGTAATAACCCACCATTTACTCCCCGACCTACTCGGATGCATGCGCGCCTTCGGAACCCAAAGCTTCCGCTGCGTTAACTGCAACCAAAAATACCGCAGAATACCTCTAAAAGGAAAATGCCTAAAATGTGGCGGAAAACTACTCTTAACAGTAAGCAAAAAAACAGTAATGAAATACTTTAATCTAGCAAAAGATCTCATTAAAAAATATAACCTTCAACCTTATCTCCGACAACGCTTAGAACTATTCGAACATGCAGCAAACACCCTTTTCGAAACCGAAGACAAAAGCCAACGAAGCCTCTCAGACTTTACTAGTAATGAAAACAAAAAAGAAGAGTAAATATAATAAAAGATAAAAATTTAATATTTTAAAAATCGATGCAGAGTGCAAAAGTTGCCCACAGAAAAAAGGAAAATAGAACTTGACCCCAAAGCAATACTCAAAAACAAAAGAAACATCTTCAAAGGTCTAAAAACAAGAACCCTCATTCTAAAAACAATAAAAAAAACACCATTATCCGCGCAAGAAATAGCCGAAAAAATAGGACGCTCTTATACGGCTACTTTCAACCATCTCCACGCCCTACTACGAGAAAAAATTTTAGAAAGAGAGAAGGTTGGAAGAAAATACATATGGGGAATTACAGGCATGGGTCAAGAAGAAATAGACTCTTATTTTAAATAGACTCTTATTTTCTTATTTTGTTAAAAACTCCCTATATTGGCTCCCTTTCTCGCATATTCCTTTATCGTTGAAACAAGTTGATTCTTAGCCTTTATTGGAGGGGAACAGAGATTCTGAACACATACGTATGCCACACTTTCATCACTTACAGGATAACCAAGAAAAGATAAAATATCTTCATCTTCTAAAGGGTCCAAAACACGAACAATCTTCCGAGGCTCATAAAAACGCAAACTCTCAAAAACCATCTCTTTAACATCCTTAGAATCCTTATACCCCACCACATCCACCTTCACTAAGCCCTTAAGAAACAAATATACTGCCTTAGCATAAGGAGATGCAAAAAGCCTATAGCGCCTATAAAGCCCTGTGAAAGAAGCAAGCGCACGTTCTGCAATCCTTTTAAAATCTTGGTTATCGGTCAAATAATAAAGCCTAATAAGGGATTCTGCGGCCACAGAATTCTCAATTATGGACCTAAAACGCTTTTTTAAACTACCTAAAGCCTCAGAATCACTCAAAATATCAAAAAAACCTCCCAAATTCTCGTCAAAAAAATCTTCAACCATATAATCCGTAATTTCCTTTGCAATATTCAAATAACGCTTCTCAAAAATTTTCTCATAGCCATCAAGAAGAGCTTTCACAAAATAAACATTATCCCTAAAAAGCCCATAAACTTGGGATATACCATCAGCAAAATAATGAAACATTCCTCCCCCCTTCTTGTAACAATTTTTCAACAAAAATTCAACAGATTCAACAGCTCGCTTAAGATAATTTTTTTCCCCTAAAATAGTATAAGCGTCAAGATATGATGAAATCATCATGCTATTCCAGTCAACAAAAATCGTTTTATCAATAAAAGGCGGATCCCTACGCTTTCTTCCCTCCAAATCCAGTTCATAATATTCTTCATCAGCATCCTGACTTCCATAAAAACCTCCCCCAACGTTAAAAAGCTTAGAATTCACATAATTTACGATCTCTTCTGCTGCCCTCTTATACTTCATATCTCCAACAACTTGAAAACCGCTTAAATAATTCCTTAAAAGCCCAGCGTTCGTCTCAAGCATCTTCTCAAAATGTGGTATACTCCAATCCCTTGAAACTGAATATCTGAAAAATCCTCCTTCAATTTTATCATAAGTTCCGCTTTCATACATAGAGTCGAGGGTTTTAGTTACAATCTTTAAAAATCCCCTTTCCTCCGGATTTAAATTGTATTTTAAAAGGGCTAGATCTACAGCTTCTGGATGGGGAAATTTAGGTTGATCCCCAAAACCTCCATTTTGATCGTCAAAACTCATTACAATTGTGTCTAAAACATCTGAAATGATGGATTCATCCAAAGCAGTTTTACCGGTTTTAAACTCCTCCATTTCCATTTCTTCTTCTTCGATTCTAAGAGTCTTCGATTGTTCATAAATCTCATCTTTATTCGCCTTATACTGCTCTGAAACTTGCTTTAAAATCGGTTTAAACCTCTCCGGAGGAATATAAGTAGCACCTGCGAAAACATCACCATCAGGTGTTAGAAAAGCTGTTGTGGGAAAGCCTCCAAAGTTGTATCTTTCACTAATATCAGGACGTTGATCAATATCCACCCTAATCGGGACATATAGTTCATTTATCAGATTGATAATCTCCTCGTTAGAATAACTGTCTTCATCCATGCGATGGCACCAATGACACCAAACTGCCGTTAAATCAAGCAAAATCGGCTTTTCCAACTTCTTAGCTAACTCAAAAGCTTCGGAATCCCATTCATGCCACTTAATAACTCTTTTATTAGACAAAAAATAAATACCTCCAAAACTAATCTAAAACCGGTCATAATTTTTACAAAACTAAAGACTATAAACCTAATTAAATGGAAAAATATTTTTTAGTTTAAAAGTAAATAATATTCAGAGGTTTACATAGACAAAATTAGATGGAAAAACATTTTTAAATTAAAAAGTAAATTATACCCAGAGGTTTCCTAATTGGGGAGGCCCGAAATTTTGAATAAAGTCGAAAATTTGATGAAGATTGGGTTAGACTTTATTAGCAAAGGAAAACTCGAAGAAGCTTTAGCTTATTTTTACCAGGCCATAGCTCTTGATCCAAAAAACGCTAAAGCATGGAACAATATAGGCGCAATACATCACTCACTGGGACAAGTAAAAGAATCCCTCTCTGTTTTTAATCAAGCCCTTAAACTGAATCCAAACATGGTTAAAGCATGGATAAATAAGGGAAGTGTTCTACATGAATTAAACAGAATAGAAGAAGCACTAACATGTTTTAATCAAGCCCTTCAATTAAACCCAGAATCTCCCGAAGCTTTGCTTTCCAAAGGCGCAGTCCTCCTTGATATGGGCTACTTTGAAAAAGCTTTAAACTGTTTTGACAACACTTTAAAAGTCAATCCCAAAATGGCTGAAGCATGGTATAACAAAGGCGTAATCCATCAAACAAAAAAAGAATTAAAAAAAGCCTTTGAATGTTTCGAAAAAGCTTTAGAACTAAATCCGTTTCATAAAAAATGTTGGCTAAATAAGGGAGTTATTCTACGTTCTTTCGGAAAAATAAAAGAGGCTATGAAATGTTTTGAAAAAGCTCTAAATATAGACCCACAATATTCGAAGGCATTTTATAACTATGGGAACGCGTTAAGAGCTTTAGGAAAGAGAATAGAAGCATTGGAATGTTTTAACTATGCGATACAATTTAATCCGGAATACTTAGAAGCTTGGATAAATCGGGGAGTGGTTTTGCGTTCTTTAGGGAGGAAAAAAGATGCTATAGAAAATTATAAACATACCCTAGAATTAAACCCTAATAGCGATTCAGCGTGGTATAATTTGGGGTTAGTATTTTCAGATGATGAGTTGGAAGCGAAAATTGGTTGTTATAAACGCGCCATTGAAATCAATCCTAGTCACGCTAAGGCTTTTGCGAATATGGGTATAGCTTTCAGCAAACTCGGGCTAGAGAATGCAGCCATTATATGTTTTAAACGTGCAATAAAGCTTGATAAAAGACTTAAAAGCAGGTTAAATATCCAATATTCAGAATATGCCTAAAGACCTACTACTAATAATTGAGGCATAAAAAACAAAGCAAAAAAATAAAAAAGAAAAAATATTATACTAGTTAACTTTCTTAGTCCCATTTCTTTTACGAAGGAGGTTCATTTTACGGCTTCTCCAACCTTTTTTGCTGCAACTCCAATTGAGTTAATCCCTTCAATATCTCTACCCCTTTTCTTAGAGAAAATCAAGGAAGAAAACTTTTCAGGCGTCGAAATCAAGTGCGAATTCGGAGTAATTGACCCGGAAAAAATAGAATCAAAAGAGATCAAAAACCTCAAAGAAATATTAAATTCATTAGAACTGCAACCATCTATTCATGCAACTTTTATCGACATCAATATCGCATCTTTCCACTCTTCAATCCGAAAAGCTTCAATCAAACGGATTCAATCTTGCCTTAATCTTGCATCTAAACTGGATGCAAAATGGGTGACCGTCCACTGCGGCCATTTTCTTCCCACTCCCCTTGCTACCTTGGAATCTGCTTTGAAAATGTCCCTTAATTCCTTAAAAGAGATTGCTTCTAAAGCTGAAGAACTTGATCTCAAAATTGGACTTGAAAATAAAGAATGTACTCGTAATTACAGAAATATCTTTATCAATGCAGAAGAAGGTTTATGGCTTTTAGAAAACATAGAAAAAGACTGTGTAGGCTTTATATTCGATTTTGGACATGCTAACATATGTAAAAACAACCTCGCTGATTTCTACCGAAAATTAAAAGAAAAACTAATTGCAGTACATGTGCACGACAACAACGGAAACTTTGACCAACACTTACCTGTAGGTCAGGGAACAATCAACTTTGAACAGATCCTGAAAATAAAAACACCGGAAAATATCGTTATCGAATGCGATGAAGAAAAACAAATCATCACCAGTAAAAATGCAATAGAGAAAATCGTAAACCTGTTATGAAAAGAAAGGCTAAAAATCATTGTTCTCGTAATATTTGGTCCAAGTTTTTCTGGATTTTTTTTATTTGTTTTTCAATAATCGGTGTTTTTTTCACCTTTTCAAGAATTCCTAACGCTTCTTCAAAATAATCTTTAGCTTTCGCTAAGCCGTCTTCTCCTCCCGTATCCTTGAATAAAAGCCCTAAATTGCTAAGGATAAAAGCCACATCAATCCCCAATTTCGGCATCTCCCTTAAAAACCTAGAATAAATCTCTAAAGCATTATCATAGTGCTCAATAGCCTCTCGGAATTTTCCCAATTTCACAAGCGTATTAGCAACATTATTCTCAGTATTAGCAATATCTATCCAAGCACTAGGTCTTTCCTTTGCAAGACTTTTGTAGATATTTAGTGCTTCTTCAAAATATGTCAAAGCTTTTTCCAAATTTCCTTCCCCTCCAATATTTCCCAAGGTTACTCCAAGATTGCTTAAAGTTACTGCAAGCCAATATTCCATCCCGGGGATATCCCTTATTACTTGCTTCTCGATTCTTAGTGCTTCTTCATAACATTTAACCGCCCGTTCAAGGTCCTCTTTTCCCCCTATTTTCTGAAGAAGAGTCGCCATAGTGTTTAATGAGGAAGCAAGCTGTATTTTCATCCCCTCAAACTTTTTCGCAAGAGCCCGTCGAATTTTGACAGCTTCTTCAACATACCTCAAACCGCTCAAGAGATTATTCCTTCCCCCTATCTCTCCTAGTAGAATCGCTATGTTTGAAGCTACAGTGGTTATTTTTGCCATTGATCCCCAACTATCCTTAGCTATTCTGGAATATTTGGCCAATGCTTGCTGATATTTGTTAATGGCCTCTAAATAATTATCATGCCCCCCTAATTCAACAAAAGAGTTAGCCAAGTTATTGTATAAAATAGCCATTTTCTCTTCTGCTCTAGGATTTTCTTCAGAAAATTTTTCACAGATCTTTATCGCTTTTTCATAGTGTCTCATTGCTTCCATAATTCCTTCCTGTCCTCCAATTTGACGAAGAACAGCTCCTATATTACTTAAAGCTGAACAGGCATTAAACTCGGCTCTCGGTAATCTTTTCCCTAACTCTTCATAAATGTTCAAACTTTCTTTATAGTGGTTTAATGCTGTTTTTAGGTTTTCATTCCCTCCGAAAGTGGACAAAATGTTTCCTAAATTATTTAAAGTCATAGCAAAGCCAATTTTTGCCTTTTTTGTTTCAGTAATAAACTTTTTACAAATTTTTAAAGCTTCATCACAAAACTCTATAGCCGTTTTTAACTGCTCTTTTCCCCCTTGCTCTGTAAGTACTAATACAAGGTTATTAATCACCCCTATGAGGAGTATCTCTCCTCGCGGAACCTCGCCTGATATGTTTTTAATGTTTTTCAAAGTCTCTCTAAGCATCTCTTCGGCTTTTTTTATCTCCTCAAAAGAGCCTAAATCTAAAAGAATCGCGCCTAAACCATTCATCACTCTCCCTTCATCAAAAACAATACTCGGTATTTCCTCCTCCCATTTTCGAAAAATTCCCAAAGCTTCTGCACAATGTTTTTGAGCCTCTTTTAAGTTTTCATAACCCAATTCATGAAGGATGTTTGACAAAGTGTTAAGAACAACTGCCACTTGTATCTCTGCATCTTCTATGTTTTTAGAGAGTTCTTTCGCTATATTTAACGCTCTTTCACAATATTCCCTCGCCCTTAAATAACCCCTAGGTTTCCCCTCATCCCTCAAGGCGACTGCTATATTATTAAGAATAACACTCTCGCTTATAATAACTTCTGGAGTAGCCTCCTCAACTTCTCTTAGCTTTTCTAAAGCTTTTTCAAAATACATTTTAGCCTTTTCCAAATTTTCTCCTCCCCCAAAATCCACTTGTACATTTCCAGCATTAACTAAACTTTCTACACTCATAGGATCCAAATTAAGAGCCTGAAAACTACATTCTTCCGCTTTCAAAAACTTTCCAAACTTCCTATAAACCTCACTTAATCCCACCCAACCACTTATAATTCTCAGATCTACCTCTAAAACTGACTCAAAACATTTTTTCGCCTCTTTTAACCTGTAGGAAGATAGATACAAAAATCCCATCTTAACAAAAGTCTCTACAGGAACTCCTAAAACCATCTCTCTTAGCGTTTTAATAGGAGTTTTTAAAAGATCAATATCATCTCCTATTTTAATTAACTCGTTAGAAATAGTATACCGCTCCTCGCCGAGAATAAGGGGGGTGACTCCTTCTACATTAAAAACAGGTAAAGCTATTGGGAAATAAGCTAACATTCTATCTAAATTTTCAAAAGCCAATAAAATGATCTCCTTGTTTTATCCCCCAATAATCCACACTAAAACTTGTTTAGTTTTAATATAATAGGTTTAATGAATAGGTCAAAGATTTTCATCCCTATAACCCTTAAATGCGGTTTATAACTATTCACTTCCAGAGTCTAGAAAAGCTTTGCAGAGACCGAAATCATTAATCATCCCTACAAGCTCTCCTTTTGCATCAAGAACTGGCAGTTGATCGATATTATATCTTCCCATCTTGCGAGCTACTTCAAAGATAGTCGTTCCTTCGAAAGCTGTTTGAACTTTTTTTACTGAAATCTCGCTTACCGGGATTTCTGGAAACCTTAGCTCCTGGCTAAAAATTATTAGAACCTCGACGCTATCCCATGAACTAGCAGTATACTCCGCCGCGTGTCCTGTTTGACTAGTTTTTTGGCTTCCCACAACTTCTGCAGCCGCGACCAGGTCATCAATTGTAACTATCCCACTCATTTTTCCTTTATTATCAAGTGTGGGTAATGCCTGTTGTCCAGCTAAATTCATTATCTTCCATACAACGCGTAAAGGAGTATTTTCCCATATGGCCACTATATTCTTGTTATAATGTTTTTGAATTGTTTTCTCAGTTTCTAGCTTAGCTATAATCTTTCGAATAACATCCGCTATTGTTATAAATCCCACAACTTCCTTTATTTTCTCTTTTCCCTCTTTTATCGTGATTACTGGCAGTCTTCGCGCTCGTTCCTTTAGCATAATTTTTACTGCATCAATTATTTTAGTGTTAGAAGTAACCGTTATAACATCCCGTGTCATAAGCATAGCAACTTGATTTTCCTGAGGTTTTTGAATTAAATCCTCCTTAGTAATAATCCCCACTAACTCCTTAGTGCCTTTTTTAACACACGGAAAAGCAAACAGTCCAGTCTCCTTCATTTTCTCAAGTACTTCTTCCCTATTACCAGGTACCTCTATCACCAAAGGATTTGGCGTCATAATATCTTTCACCGTTACCGTTCCAATCCCTTCTGCCAACTATACTACACTCCTTCTCTAAGAAAAACAACCTCGTCTCCAAAATTGTTTGATTATAAACTAAACTACTAGTTTTTTTTCACCCTTTTACTTCAATAAAGATTGATTAGTCAAAATCTCAAATTGCTAAGGAACAAAACATCCCGAAAATAATTAAAAAGAACAGATACGAACGGCGCTGCTGGTGGTTGCCCATCTAATTTCTTGTGAAGAAATTTCAAGGGAAGTATTTAAGTGTTACTTAAAGTTTTTAAAACTAGTTTAAATGTGGGTATAGAATTGTTGTTAACTTATTTTTTGGTGGCTAAAAATGAAGATCTCAGATTTTCAGCTTCTAATGCTTGAAATATACGGTGCAAGAGACAGATCAAGAGGTCCAGAACGAACCATGCTATGGCTAGTTGAGGAAATAGGCGAACTAGCAGAAGCCGTCCGTGAAAGAAATAAAACTAAATTATCAGAAGAATTTGCAGATGCTTTCGCATGGCTCGCAAGCCTCGCAAACGTCGTCAACATAGATCTTGAAACCGTAGCCCTATCAAAATACGGATCAGGTTGCCCCGTATGTAAATCAATACCCTGCAAATGCATACAAAAATAAAAACGATCATTTTATAAGCAACCACTCCCTATTTCTCCATACAATTATAAACAATAGACTTTTTCTTTTCTCCAGGGTGGCATTTATAAATTGAGTAGAGCTAGAGTACGAAAAAGGAAAAAAAAGAAAGATACAAGCCCCATGCCAGCCACAGGCGCAGGATTAATGAGGTTCTATGAAGAAGACAGTCCTGGCATCCGTGTAGGCCCAAGAACCGTAGTACTTCTCGGCATCTTCCTCGTAATAACCGTGATTTTCGCACAACTCGCAGCAGCCGGACGCGGACCCTTCGGCTAAACTCTAACCCCCCCAGTATAAATCCCAAAAAACAAAGCGATTCTAGGACGTTTTTTCCCTTAATCAGTCGCTTCCCCAACTAATTTTATATACTTCGTTTTCAAAGCCTTTTTAAAAGCATTATTAGCCTTCTCAACATCATTAAATTCCTTATACAAAGCCTCTAAAATCTGAGACTTTGAAAAAGCTTCCAACTGATCTGTAAACACCCTTCCAAACTTTAAAACAATCCGAGTATCCTCATCAAACTCATTCGTAACATCTATTTCATCTAGAGAAATAGTTACCTTAAACATGGCATCTGGTAACTCTTTCTCGTCTAAAGGTTCTTCGGTTAAAGATACGTATCTATAAGCAGGGGTCAATTTTAAGACAAAATTCGAAAAACTTTTCGCATCCTTACGAGGATAGTTATAAAGTTCATAGTCAATGATTTCAAGACCCGGGGCAACATCAAAAAGCTTTGCAATCGTCCTAACATTGTCCGATTCTGATTTATCGATTATGAGCGTATCTGCAACACCTTCTAAGAGTTTTGCTAAACCTTCCAAGCCACCGGGTACATTTAAATTGGAAAAAAACGGCATAGATTTTTGATTTAAAATCCCTTGTAAGTGAGGCGTAATACAAACAACTTGACCTTCTACGGATTGAATAGCTTCTACGAGCGGCTTGATTGATAGTATTAAAAGAAAATAAGCAGATGATAAGGGTGCCATTATAAGGGCTTCAGCATTTTTTATAAGCTTAATCACTTCATCGTTAAGTTCAAAATCTTTGGGATGAATATCGATTTTTAGCGAATCACCCTCAGAAAACATAACCTCGCTTAGGTGGAGAAAACGTTCCAGGGGTATTTTTACACTGCCTACTTCAACGAAAGCCCTCGCCTCGACGTTTTCAGTCAAAGGTATAGTGTTTATGTCAATGTTTAATATTTCATTCAAATCTTTATAAATTTGAGATAGTTTTTTACCTTTTTTAATGAAATGCTGGATGTACATACTACAGGCAATTTCAAAATCACTAAGAGGGTAACCACGTTCTAATCCCAACTCATTTAAAACCGCATCCAAAAAGAAAATTTCTAGAGCAGGGTGAACGCAAAAAGCTCTAGTAATATGAAGTATATCAGGCGAGCAGCGTATCCCTCCAAAATCATGATCAAGAAGAGGATTAACTACAACCACAAACTCTTCAAAAGGGACAGATAAGCTTAACCCTCTTAAAAGAGTAATATTCGAATGCCCTCCACTTAGAACAACAACGGACAAACGATATCAACACCGAAAAGCGATATTTGAAGTCAATCACTTTTAAAATCTTAAACAATTTTTTAAAAAAAGAATCCTTAAAATATATTCATTTTTTTAAGCTAAAAAAGATAACTACAAATCGTATAAAAAATAAAAGCAAGTCAGAAACAAATAAAAACAAAACAAAAAAACAACGTTTTATCCTCAAATTTGGAAAAGAAAAAGGTGTAACACTTGATGCATGCTAAAACAGAAGAAAGTTTAGGAATCAAAATAGGCCTCGAAGTCCACGTACAACTAACAGCCCTCAAAACAAAACTATTCTGCAGCTGCGACGCAGACTACCGAACCGCACCTCCAAACACCCACACATGCCCCATATGCCTAGGCCTACCAGGATCACTACCCGTTGTAAACGAAAAAGCCGTAGAATACATCATCAAAATAGCTCTCGCTCTAAACTGCAAAATAATCGACAGAGAAGTCAGATTCTTCAGAAAAAACTACTTCTACCCAGACCTACCCAAAAACTTTCAAATCACCATGTACGACCGAGCTGGCGGTTTCCCAGTAGCCGTAAACGGAATTGTAAACGTAAACGGCAGAAAAATCAGGATACGAAGAGTACACTTGGAAGAAGACCCCGGCAAACTTAGCTACCCCGGCACCATAGAAACATCACCGTACGTCTTCGTCGACTACAACCGATCAGGAATAACCCTAGTCGAAATCGTCACAGAACCCGACATCCAAAGCCCAAAAGAAGCAAGACTATTCTTACAAAAACTAAGAGCAATCATCGAAACCCTAGAAGTAGCCGACTTCAGACTCGAAGGGAGTCTTCGTTGTGACGCAAACATATCCCTCAAAGGAGGAGAAAGAGTCGAAGTAAAAAACATCTCAAGCTACAAAGACGTCGAACGCGCCCTAAACTACGAAATCTTACGCCAAAAAACAGCCCTAACAAAAAAAGAAAAAATAGAACACGAAACACGACACTGGGACGAAGTAAGAAGAGTCACCTACAGTTCGAGGATGAAAGAAATGGAACACGAATACAGATATTTTAACGAGGCAGACATCCCCGCCCTAATCTTTACAAAAGACATTATTGAAAAAGCGGCAAAAGAGATGCCCGAACTCCCAGACCAAAGAAAAAAACGCTTCATAAAAGAATACGACATCCCCCCATACGACGCCGGAGTCTTAACCGGCAACAAACATCTAGCAGACATCTTTGAAAACTGTGTCAAACTCTATCCTCAACCAAAAACCGTTTCAAACTGGCTAATGACAGACTTCCTCAGATACATCGGAGAACACGAACTCGAAATAGAAGAAGTCCCAATAACACCAGAAATGATCGCAAAAATGCTCAAACTCATCGACCAAGGCACAATCTCCGGCAAAATCGCGAAAAAAATCCTCAAAGAAATGATCAACACAGGAAAAGACCCAGAAAAAATCATCGAAGAACACGGACTCACAAGAATCCACGACGCAAAACAAATAGGAAAAATCTGCAAACAAGTATTTTCAGAAAACCCAAAAGCAGTAAAAGACGCAAAAAAAGACAAAAAAGCAATAAACTACCTAGTAGGAAAAATCATGGAAAAAACCAAGGGAAGAGCAGACCC
>JBHLKN010000019.1:16243-28582 GCA_048886645.1 Candidatus Hodarchaeota archaeon
TATTAATTTTTTATTCAGACACGAATTAACCGTGGATTCTTGAAGAACTTAATCTCACTTTTCTCCAGTTCTAGTTTATAACCCTTCCTAATACCGTCTACCGTTTTTCCAATCTTATCCTCGATATCATCTAAGTATTTTAGAGTTGCCGCAAATAGCTTGAGGGTATTAACGAATACCGTGTTTTTACCTAACTGTTCATCAAAAATCTTGATTTCGAACTCCCCGCCTATATCGAGAACTTTTCCGTCGACTTCAGCGACCTTCTTCCCTGTCACATCCTCTATATACCAATCAGAGCCCAAAGAGAAGCGATCCGCTTTAATCGTATACAAACCAACGTTTTCAGAATCATCAATGAGTTGCATCGAGTAGTTCGCCCTCCAACGAGTGTGAAGCTTTTCAATCATTGTTATGTATTTTGTTCCGCTTACAACGCACATAAAGGCAGGTTGAGGCTCGCCGACGCTAACGCTGTTCTTGATCTCCCAGCCAAGAAGTTCTTCGATGGTACCTTTCCAACTTCCGCTTTCATTGAAGGCTTTGATTATCAATCGTCTTTTGTATTCATCTTCTTTTTTAGCTCCTTTAGGTAGCTCCCAGGGATCTTTTCGCATGCCTACATGGCCTGCTTTTTCACCATCAATTTCTACAGCCCCGATTAGGTCCATGTCTCTCGTGAATTGTCTTGACTTGCTCATTCTGGTCTCTTTTTCTCTGATACCGATTTCTGCTCCGTGTAGTCCTGTTTTCCATAGGTCGACTACGATTTTTTTGACGCTACCTTTCTTTTTTTCTTCTTCTTTTTTCCTCTTTTTTTCTTCTTCTTCTTTTTTCCTCTTTTCTTCCTCTTTTCTTTTCTTTTCTTCTTCTTTCTTCTTTTTATCTTCTTTTCCCAATGTAAACACCTTATAAAACCTTAAACGGTAGAATGAGGTTAGTTTTGAATTTTTTTAGGGTTTTGGTCTTGTATATTTTTTATTCTTTTGCATCATACATAAATATTTATCTTAGAAAATAAACTGGGAAAGGTTATTTAAAATATTTTTAATAGATTGCTTGTTATGGGAAGTATCGGTGTAATAGTTAGATAATTAAGATTGGGTGAAGGGTTTTAGGAGAATGTGGAAATATGGGAGAAGATCCGGGCGAGGATAGAGGAGTTCAAGAGGCAAAGGAGAAAGATCAAGAGGATGTTTTTTTGAGGGAGATTCAGGAGCGTTGGAGTCTTAATCAGATAAGGGGTCAAAAGTGTCCTGTTTGTCAGGAGGAGGCTATGAGGGTTACGGAAAGTGCTTATGATTTGCCTTATTTTAAGAAGATTATTCTTTTTAATATGAAGTGTGATAATTGTAGTTTTAATTTCAATAATACATATATTGAAGATTTAAAAGAGCCTATGCGTTGTGAGCTTTTTGTAGAAAATTCGGAGCATTTAAATGCGATTGTGGTAAGGTCGGTGGCTGGAACGGTAAGGGTTCCAGAGTTGGGGGCTGTTATTGAGCCAGGGCCTGCGGCTCAACCTTTTATTACTACGGTGGAGGGGGTGTTGATTAGGATAAAGGGCATGCTCGAAGCAGCTATCAGGTGGGCTGAGACTGAGGAACAGAAGGAAAGAGGGAGAGCGGTGTTAGGAAAATTGGAGTTGGCATTAAAATCAAGAATGAAAGTGACCTTGGTGATTGATGATTTGTTTGGGAATTCTGCTATTGTTCATAAAGATGCTAGAATAAGACCTTTAACAAAAGAGGAAGTATCAGAGCTTGCTGAGAAGGTTCCCTTGTTTAAGGTAGAATATTCGGAGGATTAGGGTGTTTGATAGTTGTGTGTTTCTGCTATGATTATCCAGAGGGTTAGGTCTGTTTCTACGCCGGTTTCTTCTTCTATTCTCTGAGCTATCCTGTCACCGAAGTCGTCAGATATTTCGTTTGTTACTATGATGTGTGCTTCTACGGTTAGCTTTTTATCATCTGAAGAATAGGAGGCTTTTGTTTCGAGTAGTTTTGCGCCGTCATCTTTTAGGTTGTCTACTTCTTCTTCTATGATTTTTATCGCTTTATTTTGTATATCAATATAGTTGTAGGCGTTGATTGCTGCGTAGATTATCGGGGTGGAGGTGACTGTTAGGGCTATGGCTGCTATTAGTACTCTTTTTCTGAAGAGTTTTTTTGCAGCTATTTCTTTTCGTTTTGTTGTGGGTTTTATTCTGGTTGCCCAGAATACTAGGGTGCAGGCAACGTTTATGGCGAATATGTTTATCAAGAGTAGTGCTAGACTACCTTGAACGTAATCGTATTGGTTCATTCCTACTAGTACACCTACGTTAGTGGCGGGGGGTGCTAGACTTGCAGATATGGCAACGCCTACAAGTGTTGTTGCATAACCGTATACAAAACAAATACCCGCTGCTAGTCCGCTGACGATGGCTAGTCCTACGTCTGCGGTGCTTGGTCTGGATCTTCCTAGTATTTCGCTGGTGAGGAAAGGTTCAGGGAAGAGTCTTGCGACAACGACTCCTGCGGCGATACATATTCCTATTCCGGCCATTTCTGCTTGTATGGAGTCTTTGAACATTGCTTTTTCAGAGATTACTGTTGAGAGTGATGTTGCTACTATGGGTCCCATGAGGGGTGCTATTATCATTGAGCCGATAATGGCTACAACGTTGTTGGCTAGTAGTCCTAATGCGGCTAATACTGCGGCGAAAGCGGTTAAAGCTAAGTAGTTAACGGTCATTTTTCCGTTTTCTTTGGCAGAGGTTGTTATTTCATCGAGGGCTACTCTGCCCCATGCTTTTCTTTTAATCTTCTTTTTATTGGCAGAGTCTTGTTCTAACAGTTCTTGTGAAAGGAAGAAAGTGACGTTTGAGACGATAACTTTCCCTATGGCTCTCCCTACTCCGACCTGTTTTAGTTCTAGTATAAGTCCGTCTACTTGGGTTTTTGGCAGGATGAGTATGAAAACAATATCTGTACCAGAATCGAGTTTATAATATGAAACACCGAACTCCTCTATTATTCCTTGTATCTTTGCTTCATCGGCTTTTGGAACGATAATCTCTAAGCGTCGCAAAGTTTTCCCCCTACCTGTTTTTGGAAAAAGAGTTTCAGTAAATCTGTATTATATATAATATTATTAGGGAAAACTTTGGTAAAAAGATTTCCTCTGTTATAGAGTTTAAAATTAGATTTTTGGAGTTTTTTTGTGCCAATCCGTGTTTTTTTCATAGGTATATGCTATCTTTATTATTTTACCTTCCTCGCCGACCCCTGCCATTATTTGAAGTCCTACAGGTAAACCGTCTGCAAAACCGCAAGGTACTGAAATGGCTGGTATTCCGACGAGGTTTGCAGGTACGGTGTCTATATCACTTAAATAAAGGGCTAGGGGGTCGTCTATTCTTTCCCCGATTTTAAAGGCAGGAAATGGCACTGTGGGCCCCAATACGGCGTCAAAGTCTCTTAAAGCCCTTTCAAAATCTTCTTTTAATAGCGTACGAATCTTAAGCGCTCTCAGATAGTATTGGTCGTAGTAGCCGGCTGACAGCGCATAAGCCCCTAACATGATTCTCCTACGAACTTCTGCGCCAAATCCTTCCCTACGATTTTTTGAAAAAGCTTCATTCCAATCCTTCCCACGCTCTCCCGAATTATATCCATAACGAACCCCGTCAAACCTTGCCAAATTAGAACTTGCTTCACTCATCGCTAAAATATAGTATGCTGGTAGCGCGTATTTCAAAGATGGAAGCGAAATCTCCTCGTAAGTTGCTCCCAAGCCTTCCAAAACTTTAACAGCATCCCAAATCACGTTTGTTACTCTCTCATCTACCCCTTCGCCAAAAAATTCCTGAGGTACTCCAAAACTCATCCCTTGCACATCATCAACCAAATAATTAGTATAATCCTCCCACTTCGATGGTAAAGTTGTCGAATCTTTAGGATCGTGACCTGAAAAAGCAGTAAGAAAAAGGGCGCAATCCTCTACAGTTCTAGCTATAGGGCCAATCTGTTCCAAGCTGTTCGCATAAGCCACCAATCCATACCTACTTATAAGCCCATAAGTTGTTTTGATTCCGACGACTCCGCAAAAACTGGCAGGGCATCTTATACTACCGCCGGTATCTGATCCGAAAGCCAGTAAAACTTCTCCTGAGGCCACAGCCGCCCCGCTACCCCCGCTACTCCCCCCGACCACTTTTTCAAGATTCCAAGGATTTTTCACAGGTCCAAAATAACTTGTCTCATTACTGCTGCCCATGGCAAATTCGTCAAGATTTGTCTTTCCTAAAACAATTCCTCCCTCGCCAGTAATCCTCTCAATAACGGTAGCATTATAAGGTGGTTTAAAATTTTCAAGCATCCGAGATCCACAAGTACAAGGAACTCCTTCAACACAAATGTTGTCTTTAACTCCTATCGGAACCCCTGCAAGCCTACCAACATCCTCCCCCCTAATAACCCTCTTATCAACTGTGCGAGCAGCTTCAACTGCCACCCCGTCTAAAACAGAAATAAAACAGTTTAACTTCCCGTCAAGCTTTCTAATCCTGTCAAGCTTCTTCATTACCAACTCTTCAGCAGAAAGATCTCCCTCCTTAATCAATTGAACTGCTTTTACAGCCGTTAAGTCATCAACCTTCTCCACACACTACCCTCCTATAAAATCTTAGGCCCGATAATGTACCCTTTCTTCTTTAAAGGTACATTTTGCAAAACTTTCTCCACAGGTAAGCATTCTTCAACCTCATCTTTCCTAAAAACATTAGAAAGCTTAGTCACGTGGTAAGTAGGCTCAACACCTTCCAAATCTACGCTAGCTAACTCTGAAAACCACAGAAGAATATCTTCAAACTGCTTCCTAAACAACTCTTCCTCCTCAGGAGAAAGCGCTATTCTCGCCATCCACTCGATCTTCTTAACAATATCCCTATCTATAATCCTATCCTTTTTCTCACTATCACTCAAAGAATTCAACCCCTAACATAAATCCTATCAGAAGATATAAATATATATAAAACCGTTTTTAAAGAAATTACCATCACATCGAAATGAATAGACTTAAAAACCTATAAGTAAAATTCTTGGAATATTATAAAAATACAATAACTTTAACGTTATTTCTTTAAAAGCCTGTTATTAATCGTTTCACTTTTGAAAGGAGGTTCATTTATGCCTAGAAGACACGCCCCTCGCCACGGATCTCTTGGATACAGTCCCCGTAAGAGGGCAAAATCTCCCAGAGCACGCATAAGAAACTGGCCCGAGTATGAAGGCAAAGAACCTACACTCCTAGGCTTTATTGGTTATAAAGCCGGAATGACCCACATCTTCGTCCAAGAAGCACGAGACTACTCACCTTGGGCGGGTCAAGAAATCATGAGAGCCATTACCATACTCGATATACCCCCCATAATCATCGCAGGAATCAGAGGCTATAAGCTCACAAATTACGGCTTTAAATCTCTAGGCGAATGCTGGACTAGCGAACTTAAACCCGATTTAAACCGCCTCTTAACATTACCCGAAGAAACTGATGGTGAAAAATCCTTAAAACAGTTTGAAGAAAATGTGCTCCCCAACGTAGACGTTCTAAGGGTATTTGCCCACACACAACCACGTTTAGTCGGAGGAGTTCCTCAGAAAAAACCAGACCTCGCAGAAATCGGTCTAGGTTACAACTCTATCGAAGAAGGTTTCGAATTCGCAAAAGAACTCTTAGGAAAAGAAGTTCACGCAAGAGACGTTTTCAAAGAAGGTCAACAAATAGACGTACTAAGCATCACCAAAGGAAAAGGCTTCCAAGGACCCATTAAAAGATGGGGAATAAAAAAACTACAACACAAATCCAGAAAAGCCGTAAGAGCCGTAGGCTGTATAGGCCCCTGGACCCCCGCTAGAGTCATGTGGACCGTCCCCCGCGCCGGTCAAATGGGATTCCACCAACGAACCGACTACAACAAAATGATCCTAAAACTCGGGGAAAAAGGAGGAGAAATCACCCCCTCCGGCGGCTTCGTCCGATACGGCTTGGTAAAAGGCGAATACATTATGGTTGACGGAAGTATTCCCTGCCCTCCCAAACGACTTGTACTAATAAGATACGCCATAAGACCGAAAAAAATCGAAATAAAACCTAACATCACCTACATTTCCGTCGAAAGCAAACAAGGCGATTAAACATCAAGAAAAAAAATACAAAAACTACGTAATATGACGCGGAGGTTCCATTTATGAGCAGAAAAGTGGATGTTTATAATCTAGACGGCGAACCCGAAGGCGAAAAAATCACCCTACCCCCCATATTCGACACCCCAATACGCTTCGACGTCATAAAAAGAGCAGTCCTCACCATCGCTTCCGCCAAACGCCAACCATACGGAACAGATCCCTACGCAGGAAAAAGAACCACCGCAGAAAGCTGGGGAGTAGGACGCGGCGCCGCCAGAGTACCCAGAGTAAAAGGAAGAGGATACGCCGCAGCAAGCAGAGGAGCATTCGCCCCCATGACCGTGGGAGGAAGACGCACACACCCCTCCACAGCCGAAAAAAACCAGAAACAGAAAATAAACAAAAAAGAAAAACGCCTAGCAATAAGATCCGCCACAGCCGCCACCAGCATACTAAAACTAGTACAAAGCAGAGGCCACGCAATAGAAGAAGTACCCCAAATACCCCTAATAGTCACAGAAGAAATAGAATCCCTAGAAAACACCAAAGAAGTGATCGAATTCTTCGAAAAAATAGGAGTAATAAAAGACATAGAAAGAGTCAAAAAAAGCAAAAAAGTCCGCGCCGGAAAAGGAAAAAGAAGAGGAAGAAAATACAAACAAGCCAAAGGCCCCCTAATAGTCGTATCAGAAGACCAAGGCATATTCAAAGCAGCCAACAACATACCCGGTGTAGACATATGCACCGTAAGAAACCTAAACGCCGAACTCCTAGCCCCAGGAACACACCCAGGAAGACTAACAATATGGTCAAAAACCGCCATCAAAACAATCGAAACAGAAAACCTATTCCACTAATAAAAACAACCGAAAAGGGAGTAGAAAACCGATGGATTTAGACCCCCACCAAATAGTTTTAAGACCCCTCACAACAGAAAAAATCTTCACCCAAATGGAAGAAGAAAACACCCTAGCCTTCATAGTAAACCCAAAAGCAAACAAAAACCAAATCAAATGGGCAATTGAAAAACTTTTTGAAGTAAAAGTAGAAAAAGTACGCACACTCATAACAACCAAAAACGAAAAAAAAGCATACATCAAACTAGCAGAAGGCTATATCGCCTCAGACCTCGCAACAGACCTAGGACTATTCTAAAACCAACAACTAAATTCGTTTCTCTAACACCTTTTAAGGAGACATAACAAATGGGAAAAAGAATATTAGCTCAAAGACGCGGACGCGGCAGCCCCTCATTCCGGGCATCCAGCCACGGGCGTAAAGCCTCCGCCAAATACATATTCTTCGGAGAACAAGAAACCAAAAAACCAATTACAGGAGAAATATTGAAATTCATTCATGATCCCGGCAGAGGAACCCCCCTCGCCCTAATAAGATACGAAAACGGAGAAAAAACCCTTATCCCCGCCATCGAAGGAACTTATGAAGGGCAAAAAATAGAACAAGGAACCAACGCCCCACTAAACATCGGAAACACCCTCCCCCTACACATGATCCCCGAAGGAACACCGGTGTGTAACATAGAAATCAAACAAGGAGACGGCGGAAAAATCGTAAGAGCATCAGGCACCACAGCCACAGTTCAAACGCATACCCCTACACTTACGATAATACAACTACCCTCAGGAGCCCTAAAAGAAGTCAGTAAAAACGCCAGAGCAACAATAGGCGTCATAGCAGCCGGAGGAAGAACAGAAAAACCATTCATAAAAGCAGGAAGAAAACACGCATGGTACAAATCAAAAGGCGCTAAAATCTACCCCAAAGTCAGAGGCGTAGCAATGAGCCCAGTAAGCCACCCCCACGGCGGAGGCGCACACCAACACATTGGCCATCCATCGACTGTTTCGCGACATTCTCCGCCGGGTAGGAAAGTTGGACTCATTGCTGCAAGAAGAGCGGGTAGAAAGAAGCGTAAGTAAGCCTTCTCCCGTTTTTATTTTACTGCTTTTTTATCCTATTTTTTCACTCATTGCGCGGGTTAGGTCTGAGTATTTGACTCCTTTTATTGTGCTGATTTTTTCTGTTAGTTTCATTATTTTTTCTGGTTTTCCTTTTACGACGAGGACTTCTAGGCAGTTTTCTTCGTCTAAGTGGATGTGCATGCCGCTGATTACTGTGCCTCTGAAGTGGTGTTGTATGTGGGTTAGTGATTCGTTTACTCCTTTGGTTTCGTGGTCGTAGATGAAGGTTAAAACGCCTATTACTTCTTCTTCCTCCTCTTCTTTCCAGGCTTCTTCTACGAGGAAACCTCTTAAGGCGGAGCGGATGACGTCGGATCTACTGGCATAACCCTTTTTATTGATGATATCGTCAATATTTTTTAGTAGTTCTTTAGGAATGGAGATTGTTATTCGTTCGATCTTTCTCCTTTCACTCATGTTTTCTGCCCCTCAAAATAGCGTTTGTTATTTATATTTTTTAAACTTGTTTAAGTGATAATATTAGGAATAGGATGTAATGCTTAAAATGAGCGAAGAGATGCTTTCTTTTTGGGATAAACGGGCTGAAAGGTTTGAAAATTTCACGGATAAACGGATTAAAGGGGTCCGTGAATTAGTCGACAAAATCGCGCCTCTTGTTAAGAATTTTAAAAGCGCTGTTGTAGTCGACTTAGGTTGTGGACCTGGTGCTCCTGGGAAAATTTTAGAATCTGTTTTAGATTCTCCAATTATTGGTTTAGATTTTTCTGTTTCCATGCTGAGTTTAGCGAAATCTCGTCTTAAATGTCTTATAAGGGGTGATGTTTTTAATCTTCCCTTTAAAAGGGATTCCATAGCGGTTATTTTTTGCATAAATGTCTTATCAGATTACGCTGAAAAAACAAGGGCTTATCGACAAATTTATGATTCTCTAAAAAGGGGAGGGGCTTTTTTCTATGCAGACTATTCTGAAAATGATGGGTTTTGGGATATGAACTCTAAAATATATCCTTTGGTTTTCGGGATGAAGTCCTCAGTTTCCCGTGAACCTCTCCCCAAAATGGAGGAAGATCTTCGAAAAATCGGTTTTAATATCGTGTCTACGCATCTCATCTCTTTTAAAATGAAAATAACTTTAGAAGAATATATCAACCATCTTTCAACGAGGCCGGAAAGTAGTTTTAGAAAAGAAAAGCGAGAAGTAGTTGAAAAAATAGCCCGATCATATATTTCTAAAAATAATGAAATTGGGCGTGAATTTTTTTTCATACACGCTCAAAAGTTAGAGTAAAACTGCTTTTATGGCTTTTCCTCCGAGGACTGCTTCGCTGATTTCTTTGCCTAGTGCTGATTTTCGCGCGATTTTTATTTTTCCTTGGGGGCCGACTATTATTTTTGTGGTTTGTTGGTTATCTACTTCGATCATGACTTCTTCTCCTTTCAATTCTGCGGGTAAAGAGAGAGTTATAAGCCTTTTAGATAGAGATACTTTCACGGGAACTATCGAGGTTCTTTTCTCCCTTTTTATGCCTTTTCCTTCGACAACTTTTATAGAAATTCCTAATTTTTTCTCGATTCTCGATATGGTTTTACCTCCCTTACCTATAATCTGAGGGATGTCGAAAGGATCAAGTTCCAGAACCGCTTTTCTTGGTGAAACTATCATAACCCCGAAATCTGAGCCGGGTAGATGGTAGGCTATTTCGTCCCTCACAACCCTCTCAATTTCCTTGTACTCTTCAGGGGTTTCTTCGAGTTCTTTTATGGGTATCAAAACCTTTTGCTCTCCGAAAACATACATTTCATAGAGTAATTCCCTGGTTTCAAAATCTGAAACTTCTACCACTGGCCTGGCTAGATCAGATTCAAAAAGCCCGGTAGGAACTTTCACCGTCATTTTTAGGGTGTAAACGTTTTCAATCCGTCCGTCTTTTATAAAAATTACAGTGTCAACTATGTGTGGTATTTCCCCGATATCTAGAACCTTAAGAAATCGTTGTACTGCATCCATGGCGCGAGTAGAATGTATAACCCCCACCATGCCAACCCCTGCTAACCTCATATCTGCAAAAACTTTCATATCATTAGAGGTACGGACCTCATCATAGATGACGTAATCTGGTCTAACTAACAGTAAAACATCGGCAGTTCGGCTCATATCCCCTTCAAGGGCAGTATATTGTGTAACTTCGGGGCCGACTTGTAAATCCCTTGGTTTTTCCATGGTTTTTAGAATTTTTTTTTGGTCCCAATAAAAATCAGCCAAGGCTTGGGCGAAAGTGCTTTTTCCTGCGCCTGGGGGACCGCAAATAAGTACGCCTTCTGCTTTAAGTTTCAGCCTTTCCGTAAGCCTTGAAGATAAGCCGTAATCTTCCATAGTAACTTTAACTAAAGGCCGTACCGCTGTAATCTCCAATGCGTCTGAAAAAGGCGGTCTGGATATCACGATCCTTTTGTCCTTTAATTGGACAACGGTAGCCCCTACTTGATCAACCTCCAAAAAACTATCTGGGTCGGTTTCTATTCTTTTCACAATGTCAGTCGCTATGGTTTCCAAAATACTTCTAGTTAATTTTTTATCTACCAAGTTTTCAAGATGCCAATTGCCAGGTGATCCTCTCTTTATTAAAGGATTAACTCCTTCCCTTAAATGGACACTCATGGTGTCTTCTGTGAAAAAGTCCTCAATTCGATAAACTTCCTTCTCTTCTTGAGTTGCTTTAATTTCTACAACTTTGGTATCTTCGACTAAGGCAATAGCCGCTTGAACTTGGTCACTTGTATATAAAACGGCATCGTGCGTCATCGCATCCTTTCTTATAAGGTCGTCAAGTTCTCCTCCCCTGGCAAGTTTTATCTCTTCTAAGCCAGGTCTATTACCAACTATTATCAACTTAATTTTTTCTTTATCTGCCATTTTTCTTAACTTTTTTAACTCTCTTAATCCTACTTGTCCTGTGGCTTTCTTCTGATTTGCCTGATATTCTATCTCTGACAAAACTACCCTGCTTATAAGAATCTCTTCGAAAATATCAGGGTTCTCCTCAACTATGCGTGTAAAAGCCCCAGATATCAACACCGAAGTATCAGGTAAAGCCCTTATTTTTTCTTCTTCCATCACATACTACCTTCTTCTTATCAACGATGATGTTTTTTCATTTAGAATATAGAATTTTCATATAAAATCTTGCTTGAATTAAAATTTGGATCAAAATTGATCCTGGTCTTAAAAATTTCATATTTCTTCAAAAAATAAAGCTTCTCCTAGGAAACAGATCAACGCTAATGCCATTAGCTTTAAAGCTGTTTTTTTCACTTTTTTAGAGTTTTCTTTTGAAGGAGTTTTGACAATATTTACTCCAAGAATTATGAAACCTGCACCTACAAAAGAAACAGCTATTTCAAACCATACGGTTGCAAAATCGAGAAAATAGGGTAACTGGCTTACGAAAACAGCGGAAAAGAAGAATAAAGCTGCAACCTTTGCTGCTGCTTTTTCACCAAATCTTACTGCTAAAGTTTTAACTCCCCCCAAAGCATCCCCTTCCACATCCATTATTCCTTTCGTAATCTCACGACCCATATTTGCTAAAACTGCTGTGAAAAAAATCGCCAAAGACAATTCAGGAATATCCCACCCCCCTAAAGCTACCCCTCCAAAAAGGAGGGGCACTCCCACAGAAACACTCACCACGAAATTTCCAAGAACACCAGTACTTTTAAGAAAACTAGCATACATCGCCGAAAGCACGGAAAAAACCATAGCAATTATCGCACAACCAAAATTAATAATTAAAGAACTCAAAACCCCTAAAGAATAAAGGACAATACTCCAAAACAGCCCCTCTTTCGGCGACATTCTCCCCGAAGGGATCGGGCGCGAAGGAACATTAATAGCATCAATCTCACGATCATAGAAATCATTTATAGCCATAGCCCCTCCACAAACCGAAAAACCAGTAAAAAACCCAGGAACAACAACGTCAAAAAAAGGCGGAACCTCTCCAAAAGCCAAAAGCTCCCCAATCACCACGGCAACCCCTATCATAACACTATTAACCGGCCTCAAAATCTCAAAATAAGCCTTTAAACAAACCATAAAACCACCAAAAAACGCCCTCGAAAAACCACAGAGAAAAATTTTTGTCTACCTTTTTATACAACCTATTTATAAATTATTATTAACTTCAACCTCCACACCCCCAAAAGATCTTATGAATCTTGGTGAT
>JBHLKN010000020.1:0-10997 GCA_048886645.1 Candidatus Hodarchaeota archaeon
GTTACTTGTCTTGCTTTTGCTTCTAAGCTTGTTGCGAGAACAGCTGAGGTTGAGGCGTGTACTCCTCTTTTTGAGGAGGAGCAGTATGCTGAGAAGAGGCAAAAGTTGGTTGAGTTGATTACGCCTCCAGTTGTTGGTGTGAAGATTGGTGAAGGTGAGAGGACTGTTGTTGTGGGCGGTGAGGAGGTTTTACATAGGCATGAATTGACGTTTTATCATCCTTGTGCTTTGGCTATAGACATTAGTGATGAGATGGATGAAGAGACTGTGAAGAAGAGGGCTGAGTGGGCTGATAAGTTAAAGATTGTACGTATAAGTAAGGTTTTAACTTTAAACCTTATAGCGGTGAGGAATGTTTCGGATGATCCTGAAAAGTTTGCTAAGGTTGTTTCATGGGTCCGAGAATCTGCGGGTTTGCCGTTGATTTTGTGTTCTTATAATCCTGAGGCTATTAAGGTGGCTTTGGATGTATGCGGGATGGATAGACCTTTGGTGTATGCTGCGACTGAGAATAACTGGGAAGAGATAGCTCCTCTTGTCAAGAAGTATAATGTTCCTGTTTGTGTTTCAGCTCCAGATAATTTAACGTTGCTAAAACAGTTAGCTGTAACGCTTCAAGCTTATGGAATAAGGGATATAGTTCTTGATCCTGGCACTTTTATTGATGTAGGTGGTTTGAATAGGACTCTTCAGAACTTTGCGCTTTTAAGGCGTGCTGGTATAGAACGGGAAGAGGAAGAGGTAGGTTTTCCGTTGTTGGGCATACCTGCCATAGCATGGGCTAATGGGGAAGATTCTGTGTCGAACGCTTATACGGAGGCTATAGTTGCATCGATGCTTATAGCTAAGTATGCCGATGTTTTGATTCTTCACAGCGAGGAGGTATGGTCGCTTCTCCCTGTGTTCACGCTTAGGCAAAACATTTACTCTGATCCGAGGATACATCCTGCTATAGATCCGGGTCTTAGGGAGGTTGGGAACCCGTCTCCAGAGTCTCCGGTGTTTGTGACTTCGAATTTTGCCCTTACGTTTCACACTCTAGAGTCGGATCTTGAAGATGGGAAGATAGATTCTTGGGTTCTTGTTGTGGATACTGAAGGTATTGGCGTGGAATCTGCGGTGGCAGGAAGGCAATTTTCCGCAGTTAAAATAAAAGAGGCTATTGATGAGTTTGATTTAGAATCTAAGGTAAGTCATAGGGTTATGATGTTGTCTGGTCTTGCGTCAAGGATAAGCGGTGAAACTGAAGAGGAAACAGGTTGGAAAGTGATTGTTGGTCCGAAGGACTCGGGGAACCTCAAGGCAATGAACTTAAAAGAACTTTGGGAGAAAAAAGCCCAAGAAGAATAAAATAAAACTTTTTTAGTTTTTTATTTTTTTAGAAATCTTTTTTCGAGCCTATTTTTTTATCGAGTTTATTGCGTACCAGAGTTCAAATTCTTTTATTTCAAGGATTTCTAACTCGTTTTTTTCTAGAACTTCTACCAGCTTTTCTGGAGGATCAAGAAAATCATGGTCATGGTGTAAAAAAGTCGAAGCTTTGGCTTTCCACTCAACTATAATAAGTTTCCCTCCAGGGCTTAATACGCGCGTTATTTCTTTTACCGCGGCATTTAGGTTTTCTACATGGTGTAATGTTAATGCTGAGATGGCGGCGTCGAAAAAGCCGTCGTTAAAGGGTAATTTTTCAGCAAAGGCTTCTTTAAACGCGACTCTATTCCCTAATCCTCGTTCTTCTAATTGTTGTTTCACGTTTTTTATAACCTCTTTAGAAGGATCAATTGAATACACATGTCCTGGTTCATTGAACAGATCTGCTAATAAGCGGCACACATAGCCAAAACCTGTACCTACATCTAAAACAATCATATCAGGCATTAATTCCCCGAAAAGTAAAACCGTCTCTTCCATTTTTTCCTGGAGTTTTTCCCGCTCAGGATCGTGTTTATGGCCTTTTCTATGGTGTTTTTCCATCTTTTCACCTTTATAATACATAGACGTATTACCCTCCAAAACAAAAAACTATTAACTTAATATTTAAACTATTTTATGATATTCTTGTTAGATTATGAATTAGTGTTATTATGGTGGTTTCCGGTGAGTGAAGAAGTTTCAAAAATTGATTTGATAAAAGAAGAAGTCTCTGGCACTTCTAGTATTGTTGGTGATTTGGTTTTAGAGTTTGAAAAACTTTTGGACGAAGGAAAGCGTAAAACCGTTGAAGATATGATTCGTGATTCGCGAGAAACGTGGTTTCCTGCAAAGCTCATAATAAAATGGGAAGAAAAGGGAGAAGAAGGGATAATAAGGCTTGTTGCAGTTGGTGGCGTGAATTACGTCACGCTTTATGATAAAGGCGAAGGGTATTATGAAGAAGAACGGCTTTTCTTGCTCATAAAAACTATTAAAGATATTTTTCCAAGCCTTTCGAGGATTGGATTTTCCATAGTAGCTCCTTTCGGATGGTTGGAAAAATGGCTTGAAAATGGAAAACCTGTTAAGTCCCCTATATCGATAAAGTTTGGTTATAAATGGGATTTAGGAGATACTAGCAGGCTTTTTGGAGGTTACGGTGCAGATAGATTAATGGAATTTTCGACACAAAAAGGAGATGAATTTGTACCAGTTGAACTGTTAAGTATGCTTAGAAACCTTAATGAAAAGTCTCCATTAAATGAAATCACTGCTCCCCTAATGTTCTCCATATAAAGATGTTAGGCAAGGTAGTTTTGTAAATTTATTGTTGGTATAACATTAGGGTTAGCAGAAGTTCCCGAAGTGAATGTGGTTTTTATATCTTTTGGAGAAGGTTTTGGAGGATTTCTTTATCGGATAAGCAGTTTTCACTCGGGGAATCGAGGAATTTTCTCAATTTTTTTGTTTGCATGTCCATTCTTATCATCGTGCCTTCTGTCTCTACCCCGGTTATGGTGACAGGAATAGCTACTGAAGCATTTTTAACGGTTAAATTCATCTGGGTATCTATTACGATTAAAGGAATCTTTTGTAATTTTTCCACTAATTTTTGGGGAAAACTGACGAAAGGATTCGCGCTAATAATCAACGCTGCATCGCAATCCCCGTTGATTAAGGCTTCTGTCACTGTTGTCTTCTCCGGAGGGGTTTTTGAAAAATCTATACCGTAACCATAAGGCACTTCAGCCATCTTTTTTGCCGCTAGATTAAATCCCAACATGTTACTGTGCCCTATCATGGGCATTAGTGAAAATTTTCCCTTGAGATTTGGGTGTTTTACGAGTTTTATTAAACCTTCAATGTTTCCCCTAAAATTTTCTTGCTGGAGGATTCCAAGACCGAAAAAGATTGCGCCAAACTGGGCTTTTTTCATCATTTTACCAAAATCGATGATGTCTTTTTTCATGATCCCTCCTACACTTTCAGGCAATTCTTTTCCGGAAAGATATTCGATTAAAGTGTTTATTAGTTCTAGGTCTTTTCCCGGCTCTATTTGTAAGAATAGGTTTATTCCTTTGGCAGATTTTGTTTTTATGACATCAACAACGACGACTTCCCTTTCCAATCTTCCTGTGATCCTGACTTTTCCCCGGGGAAAAACGGTGTATCGGCTTAGATGTCTGCTATGAGAATCGGCAGGATTAGACCCCCAATAGACCACAAGATCTGCCATATCTCCTACTTCTTCTAAGGTAGGACATTTGAATTCCTCCCCAGAAATCTCTTCTATCAATCGTAAAGAAACTCCATGACAGATACTTGAAGTGGAATCTATGACACCTTCAAGCTTTTCAGCAAGTTGCATCCCTACTTGTTGGGCTTCATAACTAACACTGCCCCACCCGTATAACAATGGCTTTTTTGCCTGTGAAAGAAGATTACAGGCCATATCTAATGCTTCGCTTAAAGAGACGGGCTTAAGCTTTTCTCCCTCCAGAATAAGGGGATTACTTAATCGATTGGGAGAGTTAACAAGTTTTAAAAAAGCATCTCCTCGCATGCATGCGTTATAAGTGGAAACAATTTTTCCATCATTAATAACACAAAAAACATCATCACAAAGCAAAGAACAGTGGGGGCAAACGATCTTTTCTGCTTGTTCCAAAGTCAACAAATTTCACCTTTTACAACCTTAAAAATAGTAAACGTCTTTTAATGATGTCGATAACTAAAGCAACTCACATAATTTAAACTTTATACTAGCTTGCAGGTGAAAAAAGATGAAAAATAGTTAAAAGGAAAAAACAAAGGTTAAGCCCTCCCCCATTACCTTTTCAATATTTTATTTAATCGTTATAATAATATTATATTGTTAGAATTATATTAGAATTTTTATTGCTTCCGTGAAACAGTATATTTCGCACACACGGCATTGGGCGAAGGGATGTTTTCCCATGTCGACGTATCTGCGGCATTTTGTGAGGTCGATTATTTTTGCTTTTCCATCCTTTATAACGTAAATAACGTTTTCCTCTTTTTCTGGAGCTACTCCTATGCCTGCGAATGATTCTGGGTTTTCTGCAGCGTTTACTGGGCAAACAATCATGCAATTTCCACATCCAATGCATTTTTCTTCTTCAAGGATTATCCCTGTTTCTAAGGCTTCGCTTAGGGGAGTTAGGCGTTCTTGGAGCTTTTTTAACTGTTTTTCGTAGGCTTTTTCTTCAAAGAGAGGTGTGCATTTTTCGAGTTCGATTTGGCGTCCTATGAGTTTAACTGCAAAGGCCATACATCCTGATTCACCGCATTTTTTACAATTGGTTTTAGGAAGGAGTTGGAACACTTCGAAAGCACTCAATTTTTTCAAAAATCCCACCACAAGAATAAAAGTGTTGGGAAAATGTGTTTTGAAACTTTATTAATTTTACTTTAAAGTCTTTTAATTTATTTAAAATTTAAAATAAGGCAATATTTTTATTGTTTTGTAAAGATCTTACTTAAAGTTTATAAAAAAAGTGTAAAAAATTATTTTATAAACGGATCTTTGTCGTTTTTAGCGCCTGTTTCTTATCGGTTTCATTTTTGTATCTTTATCAGGGTTTGATTGATTTTCGGGGGGTTTTTAGGTGAAAGTTGGCGTTTTTGTTTGTCATTGCGGGTTCAACATCGCGAGTACAGTTGATGTAGACGAAGTGATTTCGGAGCTAAAGAAAGACCCTGAGATTTTGTGTTTTGATCATGATTATGTTTGCTCATCTAGCGGTTTAGATCTGATCAAAGAAAAGATTTTGGAGGGGGGGCTTGAAAGGGTTGTTGTTGCGAGTTGTACGCCAAAACTTCATGAATCCCTTTTTAGAAGGACTTTAGATAAGGCTGGTTTAAACCCTTATTTTCTTGAGGTTGCCAATATTAGGGAGCAGTGTAGTTGGATTCATTTTAATGATCCTAAAAGGGCTACTAGGAAGGCTATAGCCCTCATAAGAATGGCTGTGGAGAAAGTTAAGCTTCAGTCGCCTTTAAGCGTAGTAAAGGTTCCTGTTGAGCAAAATGTTTTAGTGATTGGTGGTGGCGTTGCAGGGATAACTGCAGCTTTAAATGCTGCTGATGCAGGGCTTAAGGTTTACTTGGTTGAAAGGAAGCCCAGTATTGGTGGGCGTATGGCTCAACTTGATAAAACGTTTCCCACGATGGATTGCTCTATATGTATCCTTGCCCCCTTGATGGTTGGGGTTTATGAGCACCCGAATATCACTTTATTGACTAATTCTGAAGTTTTGAACGTGAATGGATCTGTGGGGAGGTTTGAAGTAGAAGTTTTGAAGTATCCTCGTTATGTGAACGAAGAAAAATGCAGCCAATGTTATCAGATATGTATTGATCCTTGTCCAATCGAGGTTCCTAATGAGTTTGATTTGAATATGGGAAAGAGGAAGGCAATATATGTTCCATTTCCTCAAGCAGTTCCTTTGTTTCCTTTAATAGATGAGGAGAACTGTATAGGTTGTAGGGCTTGCGAGCTTGTTTGCGAACTTGATGCAATAGATTTTGATCAAAAACCAGAAAAGTTGTCTTTGAAAGTTGGCGCAATAATAGTGGCTACAGGCTATGAAACTTACGATGCTAGCAAGAAAACTGAATACGGGTATGGTAGGTATCAGAATGTTATAACCTCCCTTGAACTTGAACGTATGCTTACGCCCTTTGGTCCTACAGAAGGTAATTTGATTCGCCCTACTGATGGAGAGTATCCGAAAACTGTTGTTTTTGTCCAGTGTGTGGGTAGTCGCGATGAAGAGACTCCTTATTGTTCTAGGGTGTGTTGTTCTTACGCTATAAAACAGGCTCAAGAAATCAAGGAAAGGATTCCTGGAGTGGAAGTATACATATTCTACCAAGATATTCGTACTTTTGGCAAAGGGCAAGAGGAAGCGTTTAGAAAAGCATTTGATGAGTATCGTATAAGGTTTATTCGGGGTAGGGTGAGTAAAATAGTCGAGGATAATGGGAGTAAAAGTTTGTATGTTCTTGCTGAAGATACCTTGGTTGGGCGTCCTGTAGAGGTTTTTGCAGACTTAATTGTTTTATCTGTCGGGCTTCAACCACCAAAGGGTACTGATAAAATCGCTTCTTTATTAAAGGTCGGCAGAAGCCCAGAAGGTTTTTTGTTAGAGGCCCATCCTAAGTTAAGGCCTGCTGAAACTCAAATAGCGGGGATATTCTTAGCTGGGTGTATTCACGGTCCAAAAGATATCCAAGACACTGTTTCTCACGCAGGGGCTGCGGCGTCTAAAGCTATAAGTTTGCTCAAAAGAGGGGAGATCATTGTTGAAAAAATTACCCCTGTGATTAGTTTTGAGGACTGTATTAAGTGTGGTTTATGTGAAGAGGCTTGTGATTTTGGGGCTATTACTGTGACGAAAGAAGGAGTTGACGTGAATGAGGCTGCTTGTTTTGGGGGTGGTGCTTGTGCTGCCGCTTGTCCAACCGCTGCTATAGAGTTTCCTATTTCAAAGGACTCCCAAGTGTTAGCACAAATTGATACCGCGATTAGAGAAAAACAAGAATTTCCGTTGATAATAGGTTTTTTGTGTAATTGGTGTGGTTATAATGCTGCAGACATAGCAGGAGTAAGTAAACAAAAGTATCAGCCCAACATTTTACCGATTAGACTTTCATGTTCTGTTACCGTGGACCCTGCCTATGTTTTCCACGCCCTTTTTAAAGGGGCAGATGGCGTGTTAATCGTTGGATGCTATCCTCAAGACTGTTATTATACTACAGGTTTCAGTAAGACACAACAGCGAATTTCAGCCATAAAATCTATGCTTAAGGATTTGGGTATTAGCGAAGAAAGGGTTCACATCGTAAGTTTGAGCGCTTCGGAGGGAAAGAAGTTTGCCACAGAGGTTGATAAGTTTATTAAGAGGATAGAAAACCTTGGTATAATTGGGTCAGAACTAGGGGAGGAAATTACGAGAATACGCGTTTCTAAAGAGGAGGAATGAAATGTTTTGACGATTTTTGAGCAGGTTACTAAAAATTTTGACGTTATTGATGCAAACTTTTTGCTTACGTGGAAAGTCAGAAAAAAGGATAAGAGTCTCCTTTATTTTAGTGAGAAATGTGTAGGTTGTCAGCTTTGTAAAGAGATTTGCCCTGTTTCCGCCATAGAATATGGACCGATACCGCAAATCGCTACGGGGGAAATAGAAGCCCCTTATATATTGATTGATTTGGACCGGTGTATTTTTTGTGGTTTGTGTGCGATTGTATGTCCGACCCATGCCATGGTTTTTGCTTTTAATAAGAAGCAGATCGATTTATTAAACGATTATCCCAAGCTTTTAGGTAGGATAGAGATTGGTGAGGAATGTATTCCTTGTAAATTATGCGCCCTTGTTTGTCCAACTGAAGCATTTAAATTAGAGTTAGAGGTTGAAAAAAAGGAAAATCTTGTAATTTATAAGGAGGAGATACCGCCTGAAAAGGTAGAGGGATCGATAATCATAGATAAGGAAAAGTGTACTTTTTGTGGTCTTTGCGAGGATCTTTGTGAAGCGATTAAAATTACGTGGATTGAGCCTTCAGGGGAGTTTCTTAGGCCGGGTATTGACATAATTGTAGATGAGGATAGGTGTGATTACTGTAATTTATGCGCTGTTTTATGTCCATCTGAAGCTGTAAAAGTTGAGTGTAAAACCTCTCTTGAGAGGGTGGTTAAGGAGCCTAAGATTAGCGGTTTACTTGTTTTAGAGGAGGAGAAATGCATTTATTGTGGTTGGTGCGCTTTTGTGTGCCCTGTGGAAGCCGTTAAGTATGAGAAACCTTTTGAGGGAGAGGTAATGGTTTCAAACCTTGAAAAATGTGACCCTGTTGGGTGCAATGCTTGCATAAGGCTCTGCCCCACAAAGGCGTGGTATATCCCGAAACGTTCCTTAGAAGATGAAACAACGGAGAAAATCGCAGTAAACAAGGATCTTTGCATTTTTTGTGGCGCTTGTCAAAATTCCTGCCCTGAAATCTTGATAACGGTTACAAGAAAAGAGATACATTTAGAGGAAGAATTTCCACATAGACCATGGGAAACATCATGGAAAAGGGTTCTAAACAGGTTGATAAACGTTCTTTTGCCTACCCCACAGTTTAGGGAGATAAACTTAAAGCCGTTAGAGGCTGTTGAAGAACCTCCGAGCCCCATGAAACCTTTACCAAAACTTTCAGAAAATATTCAAAAACTTATCGAAGAAAAGGCAAAAATCACAGAAGAACAGTTAAAAACCCCAAAATTTAGGAGATTACTTGAGGGGGTTAATCCTCGTAAACTAGAATCCTCCTCTAAACCTCCAGAAAACAAGAAAGAAATAAGATACTCTTAAAAGAAGGGGTCAGGGAGGAGCTATAGGGGTTATTTTTTCTGTGGTTCTTTTTATGGTAGCTTTTATGTTTTTATAGTGAGGTATGCTACTTCCTTGAGGGGGTCCTGTGAGGAGATTAGCCCAAGGCCCGTTGGGTATTGCTATAACCCCCTTTTGAACCCCGCTTTCTTTTACTACTTTAACTACAGCTGAGCCGTAATTTGTCGTTATTTTAACTCTGTCTCCTTCACTTAAACTCAACGATTTGAAGTCTTCTTCGCTTATTTTACACAAACCCATTGCTTCAACATATTCTTCACTATTTTCATCAAGATTTTCCCTAGCCCCTTGCTCCGCCGTTCTTATAGTGATTAAAACGACTTCTATCTCAGGCTCTCCTAAAAGAGACCTATCAACTAAAGGCATAAAACCACCATCAAATAATTTATTAATATACATTTTTAAAATATTACTGGTTTTATGGTTTTAGTTTTACTTTTTGTTTAAATGAATATATTCTTTTAGTCAGGTTTTTATAGGTGGTCTTTTTTGTCCGATTACTTGGGATTTAATAAGCAGGCTGAGAATGGGAGTAGTTGGAACTGGTCTTTTTATGATAAGATTATGAAGAGGAAGATTTTTGCGTCTTTTAATTTTACATTGTGTTATCAGTGTGGTAAATGTGTGGGTATTTGTCCTGCTGCTCAACATTCAAATTTTAATCCGCGGTTGATTATTCGTGATGTTTTGTTCGGGGAACTTAATCGTGTTTTGGAGGGGGAGGATATTTGGTTATGTTTTGATTGTTTTGATTGTAAGATTAGGTGTCCTATGAATTTAGATATTCCGGAGTTGATTCATAGTTTAAGGGTTGAGGCTTTACTTCACGCTCACTATCAAAAGGGTTTAAAGACGTTTTTGAAGTTTGGGAGGAACATATTGGAGACTGGTGCAACAATTTCTTTGAGGGGGAGAGTGAAAAAGGTGAGGAAACTTTTGGGAATGGTTGAAAACCCTATATCTGAACAGGCTGTAGAAGAGCTTAAGGTGATTGCTGAGGAAACTGGTTTGAACAAGCATCTTGATTTTTGTGAATGTTTAATTGAAGAGAAAAAGAGGGAAAAACGGTGAAGTGAGGGATGTTGATAAAGGTTCGGGTGATTTATTGATGGGTATTAATGGAGAGCGGTTGGAGAAGATACCTGTAGATGGCCCCTTTTATGTATTTAAGAGCTGTATTTCAAGCAATGTTTATCCTGGGATTGAGGCTTGTACTTGGAAGATTTTGGAAAGTTTAGGGATTTCTGTTGTGGATACGGATCAGCAGACTTGTTGTGGTGGTTTTACTTATTTTGCGACTGTTTCACCTGAAGATACTTTTTTAGCTACGGTGGCGCGAAACTTTTCAGTGATTGAGGAAGTTGCTTCAGACATGCTGGTTATTTGTAACGCTTGTTTTAGTGTGTTACATTATTTTGAGAATATTACTGAGCATTTTCCAGACCTCAAAGTGAAGATCGATAAGGTTCTTTCAAAGATCGATAGAAAATATGAGGAGGGAAAGGTAAAATTTTGGCATATAGCAGAGTTCATATATAAGGTTAGGGAGGAGTTAACGCGGCAAATTAAGTTTAAATTAAATGGTTTAAAGATTGCCGTGCATTATGGATGTCACTATTTACGATCATGTCCAGAAGCAGCGATAGATAACCCTGAGTCTCCTACTTTTCTTGAAGAGGTTGTGGAAACTTTTGGAGGTACACCTGTAAATTACAAAGAGAAAGATTTATGCTGTGGTTCTGGATGGATACAGCGCTATACTGCAAGGGACTTATCCTTACAAATAACTGCTAGAAAAATTGATAGCATTATTAAGGAGGATGCAGATCTAATCCTTGTGGTTTGTCCTTTCTGCTTGGCTGTGCTTGATAACGCTCAGGTAGAGCTTGAAACTTTTGAGCTTTTAGAGTCGAGGATACCTGTTCTACACCTAACACAGCTTATAGCTTTGTTGTTAGGATACGATCCAGATGAAACATTAGGTGTACAACTGCATACCACGCCTGTAACACCTTTCATCGAAAAACTTATGGAAAATGTGACAGAATAAAGCTTTTCTTTTCGTTAATAGTTTTTGAAGGCGGCTATTCTTAAATGAACGAACAAGATTTTGTAAAAGTTTTAATAATTGATAGAAATAATAACGCTGAGCAGGTAATTGAAACC
>JBHLKN010000020.1:11097-26748 GCA_048886645.1 Candidatus Hodarchaeota archaeon
CCATCATACGGATGCAGTTAGACGTGCTGGACTTTTAACGCAAAGTTATTGTGCCGGTACTAGGGGATATGACCTGATAAAAGGGGCAGGTTCCATTTATACCGCTGCAAAAATCCATGCGAAAGCAGTTGAACGTGCCCTTAAAAAGGCTCTAAAAACAAATAAATAACTGATAAGTTATGGGGGGATGTAGGCTAGACAGTTCGTGGGAATTATGATAATAGAGGAATATAAGGCAAAATCACTCGTTAGAACCTGCTCACCTTCTCTTTTTTCATGGGGTGAAGCTTATTTAAATCCTTATCAGGGATGTTATCATGATTGCAAATACTGCGACGGTAAATCAGAAGGCTATTACATGCACGTCGATTTCGGCGAACGTATCCGTATAAAGATAAATGCCCCACAACTCTTCGAACAATTTCTAAAAAAGAAAGGTTTTATCCCCCTTCATCGTGAAAAAACTTCAACCTTAGTCGACTTTTTACCTTCAAAGGATTCATTTCAGTTCCATCAACCAGGAAAATTTATCGTCCACATTGGTGGTGGCGTTTGCGACGTCTATCAACCAGCCGAAAAAGAGATTAAAATCACTCGAAAATTGCTTCAGATTACTTATGACTACAAATTTCCAGTTTTTATTCTCACCAAAAACAAGTTTGTCCTTAGGGATCTTGATCTTCTTAAAAAGATTAACGGAGAAACTTATGCGAACGTTTCATTCACAATTACCTTAGCTGATGAAAAAGTGCAAAAAATCTTTGAGCCTAGAGCCAGTACAACTCAAGAACGTTTTGAAGCAATCAAGACACTTCGAGAGGAGGGCATTCATTCAGGCGTATATTTCTATCCTACTCTACCATTTATCGGTGATACAGACGAGAATATGCAAGCGATATATGAACAAGCAAAAAAAGTAGGAGCAGAATTCATATATTGCTGGGGTTTAACTTTGAAGCCAGGCCGTAATAAGCAAGAATTTTTCCAAACATTAGAAAAACATTTTCCCTCGCTCCTTCCAAAATACGAAAAACTGTACGGCAACGAAGATAAATATGGAAACTTAGATGTTGCCCAAGCTAGAGAAATGGGATTATCATGGCTAGAGGTTAAAGGATACAAACTAGGTTATGAATATGGAATACCATACGCTGTCAAGCGCTATATTCCAGACGGTCGGATTGAAAAAAACCTAAGACTCTCAGAAATTTTACGAAAAATGGCATTTATTAAAGGCTTTATTCTTCAGAATTCACGGTCAGAAGTTCGGAGATTAACTCAAGCATCAATGTTTCTCGAAAAATTTCACCACGATATTTCCAAACTGAAAAAAGAAGAGCTTGAAAAGCTCCCTATTTCAAAAAAAATACATCCATACGTATTAGGATTTGTTAAGGAAAACAAAAGCCATTATCTTGAAGAATTAGAGGAAAAAGCTTACAAAACTACTTCTAAGGAAGTATAGATATGGATGGTAAAATTCAGAGACTCATCAAAAGATTCGTGAAAAACTATAAGACCCAAAATAAAACTGAAACTGATTGGAATGATCCGCTTGTTGCTTTTGCAGATGCAAATGATCTATTATTTGAAAGATTAAAAACGGATATTATCCCTTCTCATAACACTCCAACTGAATTATTAAACGACGCAAAAACTGTTATTTCCTATTTTATTCCCTTTAAAGAAGAAATTGCTCAAAGCAATGTTGGAGGAAGATACTGCTCGAAAGAATGGGCAATAGCATATATAGAAACTAACAAATTGATCTCGGATCTTAATAAATATTTAGCGAAAGAATTAGAAAAATTAAACTTCAAGTCTGTTATAAAACCTCCAACATATGATTTTGATAAAAAAACATTGATTAGTAATTGGTCACACAAACACGTTGCATTTATTTCGGGTTTGGGCAAATTTGGATCGCACAAAATGTTGATCACTGAAAAAGGTTGTTG
This sequence comes from Candidatus Hodarchaeota archaeon, assembly GCA_048886645.1. Lineage (GTDB taxonomy): Archaea > Asgardarchaeota > Wukongarchaeia > Wukongarchaeales > Wukongarchaeaceae > Wukongarchaeum. The sequence continues at coordinate 13,056 of JBHLKN010000020.1, forward strand.
TGGAAGATTAGGTACTTTAATTACCAGTGCAAAAATTCAGCCAACAAAAAGATCCAACAAAGAATTTTGTTTATTTAAACATAATACAACATGCAAGAAATGTTTCGAAAAATGCACCTTTGGAGCATTAACAGTTGAATCATATGAGAGGCATAAATGCTATGAAACTTGTTTATCAAATGCAAATATTTATTCTGGATTAGGATTACCTAGTGCTTGTGGAAAATGTGCTTGTGGAGTTCCTTGCTCCTTTAGTAATCCTGTAAAGTGAATTCATCAAAGTATTGTTAAAATTTAAATTTGAATGCTGTTGTCTCCCTCATGACGAAATATCACATAATTTTAACTCGAGTATGCAATCTTAATTGTGTTTATTGTAGGAATACACCTAAAACAAGGACCAAGAGATCTTTAAATTAAAAAAGAAGAAGGTATTCTATTCTCTTGCCATTTCAATAGCGTTTACAGGACATTCTTTTTCACATATCCCGCAACCTTTACAATAATCATAATTTATGTCCAGACGGAGCTTATCTCCTTCTTTTGACACCAATATAGCCATATCTGGGCAGAACAACCAACATTTCATGCAGCGGGTGCATTCCTCGTCATCAATCACGGGTTTGAAACCTCCCCTCCACGAACCCGTTTTGTAGGCGAGGCTTGTTGCGGGTTCAGGAACAATACCTGCAATAGGAAGCTCTTCCCAAGTAAGTTCAGCTACTTTTAAACTCTTCATTTTTTTCATCTTCATGTCCCCTTTAAACGTAAAGTTGCCACATTTATGGTTTCGTTTTTTTAACAAGTAGCACTATAAATATTTTTAGTTTCAAAAACTTAAGTAAAAAAACTTTCTCAAGCATTTTATGCATCTAGTATAAAAAACCAAAAATATGTAGGAAATAAGGGAAAAATTAGACGGGATAAGCGCCACAGGTTTTGCAAAAGTCTGATTTTTCGGACACGTTTGCTTGGCAATAGGAACAAGTTTTCTTTTTTGGGTCATCTGGTTTTGGGGGACCAAACAGAGATCTATAAGTTTCATAATAGAAGAAGTGTTCCTTGTCGCGGATTGTTACTTTGTCTTCTTCTAGATATTTTTGTTTTTTTTCGGAAAATTCTTCGTCGGGAATTTTTATGCTTAACTTCTCTGTGAGGAATGTTGAGCCAGAGCCGAATTCTATGGGTGTTTTCACTCGCCAGATCAATTCGTCCGGAAGACTTCCTTCAAAAGCTTTTCTAAGGATCCATTTACCGTGGGTTTCTCCCCTTTCCTTCCGAATTTTTAGTGAGGGATCGATCTCCATGGCAAATGTTTTAAACTCAGGGTCAAGGAAAGGGATTTTTACCTCTATCCCCAAACTTTTTCCTAAATCAACGCTTGAAAAATGCATCCATCTCCATAGTTTTTTGAGTTTTTCTTCAAGTTCTTCTTTCTCTAAGTTGAATAGGATGGTGTATCCTGCCAAAAGCTCGTCAGCACCGTCTCCAGTCATAATAGTGCTGATTCCGTTTTCCTTTGCTTTTTTTAAGCCTATTAATATGGTTACGCTGTTTCTGACTTCCATCGGGTCAAAAGATCGCATTATTCTTACTACATCTTTAATCGCTTTAATCGCTTCTTCTTCGTCAAAATAATGGATTAAGTGTTGTTTGAGTTTTAGGTAATTTGCCATCTTTTTTGCAAACTCTACATCAGGTGCTTTGCCTTCCTTAAAACCCACTGTAAATGCGTTTAAAGAACTAACATGTTTAGAAGCAACGAGAGCTATCAAGGAGGTATCTAAACCGCCGGAAAGCAGGATTCCTTCACCAAGATTTCGTTTCACAGCTTCTTCAAATAAAGATCGAAGTTTATAAGAGATCTCCTCTACTGAAACCATAAACTAGTCTTCCTTAACCGTTTTTATCGCAGATTTTGTTTTTCTGTTGCTTGCTAGCTTGGTCACTTATATCTTTTTCTTTTTCCCGTTTTATTCCTAGACTTTTTTGAAATATGCTTTTACTGCCTCCCTTATCATTTCTTCATCTATTTGACCATGAGGGGTTATTGTTTCTAAGGCTCTTTTCGGTATTCTTAGATTTTCTGGCTTGAATCCTTCACGTAGTTTGAATTTTTGCTTTAGTTTAAGCACCTCATAACCCATGTTTTTAAGCTCTGTTTCAGTAAAATTGTAACCCATAGTGTTTAAGGCTTTTACCACCAAATCTTCAGTATAAACTCCCCTTGCAAAGAAACAAACAATTAAACTTGAAAGAACCTGTCGCCATGCCTCTTCTTCGAACAACTTTTCAGCAATTTTTTCAGGGGTAAACTCCATTTCAGCTTTTTTCGCAAGCATCTTTTGATCCAAGCTATAACCTCCAGAGTCTAAGTGACTGTGTCTTGCCCCCGTCAAGTGGTTTATAATCGCGGCAGGGCCTGTGTGATAGCCTGGCATCTCATTTCCCCCAAAGGCTAAAGCAAAATCTAATCCTCCATACTTTGAAGCTGCAGCCTCAACACCCTTTGCCAAGTACGTATAGAATTCGTTGGGTTGATACATTATGTGCGTAATGGCTTCTATGTAAGCGTTATAGTCTCCCCAAGAAAATGTTAAATCTAAAGTTTCTTTCGTGGAAATTAACCCCTTTTCCATGGCTTCCGTAGCCCAAGCTAAAACGACTCCGACACTCATGGCGTCTAAGCCTAGTAATTCTACTTCGTGTATGAGTTTTAAGGCACCTTGAGTGTTTGAGATCCCTAGCATAGATCCGAGGGAGTATAGGGGTTCGTAATCGTAAGAAACCCATGTTGTTTTATAGAAGTAGGATTCGTCTTCATAAGGTTCTCTTAGAGTGGCAAGGTGGATACAAGCAACTGGGCAATGGGCACAAGCTGTTCTTCTGCCTAAAAAGAATTCGGCAAGTACTTCTCCTGAAATATTTTCGCCTGCATCAAAACTTGTGCTTTTCAGGTTTTTCGTAGGTAATCCTCCGAGCTCGTTTAGAACCAATATGTTTGAAGCAGTACCTAACTCATGATATTTTTTTAAGAGGGCGGATTTCACTTCTTTATCGTAGATCTCTTTGTAGACTTTCCTGTATTCAGTCTTATTTACTACAGGGAAGGTTTTTTTGCCTGAAATCACTAAAGCTTTTAATTTTTTGCTTCCGAAAACTGCCCCCAATCCAAGCCTTCCAAAATGTCTGTAAGTTTCGGTGACAACCATAGAATAGCGTACAAGGTGTTCTCCTGCTCCTCCTATGCGCATAATAGTCCTTACTCCCGCACCTTCTTCATTCTCTCTTATAATTCTACCCACACCATGGGTGCTTCTCATACCCCAATAAGTAGCACCATCTCTAAAATACACTTTATCCCCATGAATAGCAATATATACAGGGCTTTCAGAAGCTCCCTTTATCACGATGGCACCATAACCTGCAGACCTGAGGGCTACAGCACTCCTTCCCCCACAATAACTTTCACCCAAATTACCAGTGAGGGGTGATTTGAACATAGCAGCGGTCTTTGAAGCCATGGGAAACATATTGACAAGAGGACCTACAGCGAACACGATCACGTTATCAGGTCCTAAGGGATCTGCGCCTTGAGGACACTCTTCTGAAAGAAGTTGAATGGCTACACCAGCACCCCCAAGATATTTTTCAAAAAGTTCCTCCCTTTCTTCTATCCAAAAGCTCCGTTTTGTAAGATCAATAAATAAAACCTTTGCTATTGTTTTATCAAGCATTTTAACTAACCTCCGATTAAAAAGTTAAATCTCTTCTAAAGCAAGCACATCATAGGGACAAAAATCTGCACATATCCCACAATAAACACAAACTGCTGGTTTATTAATCTCCTCATCCCAAAAAATAGCGCCTACAGGGCAAGCTTCAGCACAGTTTCCGCAGCCGATACATTTTTCCCGTTTTAAGATCACTCCTCCGCCTTCTCTAAACTCTAAAGCGTCAGTTGGGCAAACCTTTGCACATGGAGGATTTATGCAAGCTCGACACACTACTACTACAAATCCTTTCTCAAACCCTCCAGCAGATTTAACATGTATCGTGGTTTTACCAAGACCCCCTACGGAAAATCTTCGAGAGCATGCGAACATACAAACTTGGCAACCGACACATCTATCCACATCAACAACAGCAAGCCTCTTAACCAAGCAAAAAACCTCCTAAATTAATTTAAAGAAATAATGATGAGTTGCTAATATAAAAACCTCACAAAACCACTTAAAGCTTCGCATCTCTCAAGATTATTAAGTCTTGAAGTAACAATCTTTGCTTTAAAAATAGATAGATAATGGTAAAAATGAGATTGGAGGGCCTTTTAAGGCCCTTTTTTGGAGCTTTTATAAGGATTATTTTATATCGAATGATTGTTTTAGGATATCGAGATTTATCTTGCCTGCTGTGTAAGTTTTGCCCGATTCAGCGTCGTTTACAGAGATCATTGCGGGAGCGAACATGCCTGCATCAATCTTGTAGAAGTCAAATTCTGCATCTTTAAATATATCATAGAATGGTCTACCGTAATCTTTACTACTATTACTTGGTACATCGTTTACGAGCTCTTGGGGATTGTCCCCTAATCCACCATTAACAGTTAAATTGACTGTTCCAGCGTAAATTGTAGCATCGTTCGTTCTACCCATAGCTTTTACTGATTTGGGATGTACTGGAGCTATTGGTGCTGCTCCGCTACCTGAAAACACTTTTTTAACGTCATATCCCTCGTGGTATAGTTTGTGTATTCCTACTTCTACTATTCTTCCGCTGATTTGTACGCTTCCTGCTACGGAGTTTGTTGGTGCTACGAGTACGTATACGTTTTTTGTGTCTATTCCGCATTTTTCTGCAATAAGGTCTGCTATTCCTTCGGGGGGGATTTTGTCTCCTTCGATTATGATTGCTGCGTTGTCTACGTCATCTGCATAGTCTATCTTGGAGTATAGTTCTTTTTCTACTCTTGAATTGGCTCTAGCTGGTCCGCTGCCTAAAGCGTAGTATTTTTCTAGTTTCATGGACCATCCTGCGAATTGAGAGCCTAGAGTGGCTATTGCGGCATAGCTTGTAACTACGTGTATTGTGGGGAGTATTACACCATCGTAATGATCGTTGGTAATCCAGAGTTTTGCCAAGTTGCCTAGACATACAGAAGTCATGTAAAGACCTGCTTCGAGGCCGCCTGCCACCTCTACCCCACAATCTATGCAAGTTGCGCCGTTACTCCATTTGATTGCTTTGCAGTTTATCCTATCTAGGTTTTTCATCATGCATTCGGTTATTAATTTGGTTGCTTCAGTGTTTACGCTAACCATTAATATTTCACCTCGAGTATCTTCAACTTTCTTTTTTCTTGGTTTCTTTTTTACTTGATTAAGTAAAATAAAATGAAATTAAAATTTAACGGAGAGTTTGATGCTTTGAAAGTCTCAGGAAAAGCCTTTTTTTGGGGAAGTTTTTAGCCTTTTATTGATGTTATCTTTATGGAGAAATAGGGGTGTTTTTTCTATTTGTTAGAAAAGTTTTCTTTTAAGTTAAAGTTTTATTTTTATATGATTATTTCTTTTGTCAATAAAAACGTTAGAAGGGGGAGAAGTGCAACCAAGGTTAATTTTGTGATGATTTTTGTGTTAAAAGGCCAATTAGGCACCTTTTTTATCTCGTGATATATATTGCTTAGGACTTGGATGCCTATTCCTGTCTGTAGGTCTATGGTTTTGTGTTCGGTTAGGTAGAGGTGGAATTCTTTTGCAAGTTTTCCGTAACTGCCTCTCCAGTTGAACATTTCTGCCTTTTTTTCTTTTACAATGAGATCGTGGGAGTTCAAGAGGGGGAAGATGAAAAGGAAGACAGATAAAATAACACAGGCTAGGGGGATGCTCCATAAGGTGAGATTACTAGTATCTTTTCCGCTTTTGTCTAAAATTCCTACGAAGCCTGCTGTTAGGAGGGTGAAAATTATGGCGATCATGGAGGCGATTTTTAGGCTTAGGTTTCCTAAAGGTAGGAGGCCTGCATTTTCATCTGGGTGGAAAAAGTTTACGTGGAAGTTTACTCCTCCCATTGATCTTGTAAAAGACACCATTCTAAGAAGTACTCCAAGACCAATACTGAGAAGCCAGAACGATAAACCTAAAATGACATAGTGTGTGTTTGTGGCAACTTTTGAGGAGTACCAACTGCTGCTGGACCTTAAAAGTAAAATAGCGCCTAGGGCAATAAAGAGGCTTAATATGGGGATTTTCCAATCTTTTAAAAATTTTTTAACCTCGTTTAAGAAAAGTTTTTGAAAAGCTTTTTTCGGCGCGTTAACCTGGTTGTTAATCTCATAGTAAAAATTCCTTGCTGCTCTCGAACCTGTGATAATAAAACCCCACACAGAGGTTATGGCAGCGGATATTAAAAATGGAGTTATCCAATCCTCTAATAGTAGATCCCAGTCTTTTGAATTGCCGTAAAAATTGATCGTGCTTGAAAATAAGCCGTATACTATCAAGATAAAAAGTGGCAAAAAGAGGGGTAATGGCACTTTTATCGTTTCTATTACTTTTTCATAAATGGTTTTTTGGTCATTAAGTATTTCTTCAAAGATGTCTTCAGGTTTTGGTTTAACTGTTTTCATGACATCTTTTTCATAAGATATACCAATTTTTGAAAGTTTGTCCTCTATCTCCCGCTCCTTTAATAACTCCTCTTCCTCCTCTTCCTCCTCTAGTAACTCCTCTTCCTCCTCTTCCTCCTCTAGTAACTCCTCTTCCTCCTCTTCCTCCTCTAGTAACTCCTCTTCCTCTACTTCTTCACCAATTTCCTCTACCTGCTTCTCTAATATCTTCTCTATTTTTTCTTCAAACTCTTCACCAAATTCCTCTAACTCTTCTTCCTCTATTAAAGCTTCTATCTCCTCTTCTTCTATTGGTATTGGGGACTCTACTTTTATTGTTATTTCCTCTTTCTTTGGTATTCCAACCTCTACCTCCTCTTCTTCTTCGATTTCTTCCTCAATTTCAACAGGTGGGCTTTCCCATACTCTGGGGACTTCTTCAGCTGTTATGGGCATTTCTTCCCAGACGAGAGGTTCCTCCTCTTCCTCCTCAAATAATTCCTCTTCTTCCTCAAGCTCTCCCTCTACTTCCACTTCTTCTTCCATTTCCTCTTCTTTTTCTTCTTCTTCTTCAATTTCCTCCTCTTCCGCCTCTTCTTCCTCAAGCTCTCCCTCTACTTCCACTTCTTCTTCCATTTCCTCTTCTTTTTCCTCCCTTTTTTTACCCAATTTTCACACAATCCTCATCTTTAAAAAACATGCTTTTTTATGTCTTCTTTTATAAAAAAATATTTCCCACTTTCCATAAGCGAAATAGTGAATGAGGAGGGGATAGGGTTAAAGAGAGTGAAAAATAGTAGGGGAGGGAAGTGTTTTGTTTTTCGTCGCATTTCATCGCTTTCTACTTTTTTTGTGGAATTTTAAGCTCTTTTGCAACGAGGTTTTATAAAATAAAAATTTAGGATGTTTAAATTGATTTTCGGATATAGAGTTCTTTTGTTTGTTTTTTATCTTGAGGGAATGGGTTTTGCATGTTCTTTTTTGCGTTTAGATAGGATGTGTGGTACTTTAAGAGCGCCTTCTGAAATGGTTCTTGTGTTAAGCCATCCTTTACTGCTTGCAAGTTCTACAACTTCTTTTCCCGTATTATTTCTTACTACTATCGTGGATGAACCTCCTTTTGTTCCTACGGCTCCGCAGCTAACATCAGCATACTCTGAGGCAAAATCTGCGCAATAGTGGCAACCGTCTCTGATGAAAGAGGAAGCTTCGTCCATTGGTATAACAACATCTTCTCCGGATGGTGGAGTTATTATGAAGTCTTTTTTAATGTTTACCTTTTTTATATCTTCTAAAGGTATTCCTCTCTTTTCTACAGCTTCTTTTTGCAGAAAATCATCTGAAAAGCTTTCCATACAGAAAAGACCTACAAGTAGTTTGATCTTTTCGCCCATTCTTTTAATGGCTTTTTTATCGGAAGCTTGCATTTTCCTGACAGCTTGAGCACCACAAGGTCTTGTAACAACGGCGAATTTTTCAAGGTTTGACTCTTTTATGGCTGATTTTATCATGGAGAGCTCTGCAGGGTATAGGTATTTTGTGCCTGCTGCAGCTATTATCTCATCAGTTGTTGTAGCCACCATGGGTTGAGCCTTCCAAGGCTGTCCAGGATCAATCCCGGTAACGATAGCTCCATCAATATACCCGCTCTCTAAGCAAGCGCACAAGATTGCTGTAACTGCACCGCCGTCCTGACATCGCTCTAAAATCTCGTTTTTAGCAGTTTCTCCGCCTAATAGTTCGGTATATGGTCCGACTAATTCGTCTTCTGTAGCGCCTTCAGCCTTGGGTATTGGTGGGATGACCTCGCCAGTTTCTGCTGAAGGGAGTCTTGGGCAGTTCCAGTTGCATCTTCCGCATTCTGTGCATTCACCTACAAGTTTTGGGATGCCGTCAAAAGTAATTAATCCTTTGGTACACATAGTGACACACAAACCGCAACCACAGCATGTACCTCTATCTATAACGAATTCTTTTAATACTTCGAATCCTTCGTCTACATCACTCATTTCGTTATCCTCCTTAAACTTTTAAAGCGAAAGATATCTATAAAGTGGCGATATTTTATTTTTTATTAGGATATTAATGTTAGCTTCTACTTGTTTTAAAAGTTACTATGAAAGTTAACAGATTGTTCAGAGGTTTCTAATATGCAAACTTTACAGATACAGAAGCTTCAAGACAAAATTGATCAGTTGAAAGAGGAGAAAAACGCCATTATTTTGGCTCACAACTATCAACCTTTTGAGGTTCAGCAAGTGGGAGATTTTGTGGGTGATAGCTTGGAGCTTGCGAGGACTGCTCAAAACGTTCATGATGCGGATATTATATGCTTTTGCGGTGTTGATTTTATGGCTGAAACTGCAAGCATTCTGAATCCTGATAAAACCGTTCTTTTACCGGATTTAAGTGCACGTTGTCCTATGGCTGCTCAACTGCCTGCAAAAGAAGTAATTCGCGCTAAAGAAGAGCATCCAGGCATACCTTTTGTTTCTTATATTAACACTCTTGCGGAGACTAAAGCCGAGAGTGATGTGCTTTGTACAAGCTCTAACGCGCCTAAAATCGTTAAAGCGGTCGCTAATGGTAACAAGGTTTTATTCGGCCCTGATGACAATTTGGCGTGGTTTGCAGCTCAAAAATCTGGTGTGGAAGTGATAAATTATCCTGAGAAAGGTTATTGTTACGTTCACAAAACGTTTGAGATTGATGAGGTATTAGATTTAAAAGATAGTTATGAAAACTCTGTTCTTGCAGTTCACCCTGAATGTGACCCTGAAATTCAACAAATTGCAGACTTTGTTGGAAGCACATCCCAACTCATAAAATTTGCCAAAGAAACAGAGATTGAGACCGTTATAATTGCCACCGAAATCGGGCTTATTGAAAGATTACAGCATGAACTACCTGCAAAAAAGATTATTCCCGCCTTATCCACAGCAATATGTCACCAAATGAAAAAAATCAACTTAGAAAAGATAGTAGAAGTCCTAGAAAAAGAAAAAAACATCATTTCAGTCCCTGAAGAAATAACAGAAAAGGCAGAAAAAGCGGTTAAAAAAATGTTAGAATTAAGCTAAGGAGGTTATTTTTTGGGAGTTATGGATCCCATAATTGATCAGGTGCTTCTTCGTTTTTTAGAGGAAGATGTGGGTTTTTGCGATTTAACGTCGGATATCGTGATTTCTGAAGGTAAAAAAGCGAGAGGGTATATTATTTCTAAGTCGGAGGGGGTTTTATCTGGAGTAGAATATGCTGCGAGATTGTTTGAGTTATTAGGGGTTGATGTACGTGTTTTAAAGTTTGATGGAGATATGGTTGTTCCAGACGAGAAAATAGCGGAGGTTGAGGGGTTTGCAAAATCTATCCTTTTGGGAGAGCGTGTAGCTTTGAACCTTTTAATGCATCTGTCTGGTGTTGCTACTTTAACTTTTCGAGCAGTTTCGGAATTAAAAAAATTGGGTTTAAAAGTCCGCGTAGCTGCTACAAGGAAAACTTTGCCAGGTATGCATTTTATGGAAAAAAAAGCCGTAGAAAACGGGGGAGGAGACACACACAGATATAGGCTTGATGATTGTGTTTTGATTAAAACAAACCATTTAGCTGTTATAGGTAATGTAACAAAAGCGGTTGAAGAAGCAAAAAAAAGGATAAGTTTTGTGAAAAAAGTAGAAGTAGAAGTAGAGAGTCCTGAAGATGCTTTAACCGCGATTAAGGCGGGAGCAGATATAGTAATGCTTGACAATTTCCCGCCAGAAAAAATAGGGGAAACTGTGGAGCTTATCAACCATGAAAATTTACGTGATAAAGTGATTATTGAAGCTTCTGGTAACGTGACTCTTGAAAATATTTCTGAGTTTGGGAAAACGGGAGTCGATGTGATTTCTATGGGGTGTATTACCCATTCGGCCCCAGCCCTTGATTTCTCCCTAAAACTTGAACCCATCTAATTAGGTTTGAAAAATTTAGAAATTGGTTTTAAACGCTTAAGGATAAGTTTTAAGACGATAAACTGGTAAATCACACACATCTTCTTTCTTCTAATGTATTTTGCGTATTTTTTTATTTTTGTGAGGTAAATAAACTTAAAAAGATTAATAAACTAAACTTAGATAAACAATAGCTTAAGTAGACTTTAACCAAGACTATAGATTCTAGTTTAGAGCTTATTTGAAATGATTAAGGCTTGGGAGTTTGCTTACTCCTATTTTTGAGGGTTGAGTGATGGCGATAAGTAAGCTTTTCCCTGTTAGGGCTATTAAAAATTGGGATGCTTTAGAGCAGATGATTAACTATATTCTTCAAGAAACCTTTCGTGTGGAACCTAATCTTCATCCCCTTGTTTTTCCAGATTCCATTATGAGTACGCAAAGCGAAAGAGAAACCTTGGTAAAGTTTTGCTTTGAAAGAATAAATGCTCCTGCAGTAATGTTGCTGGATAAAAACGTTCTTGCACTTTTTAGTACAGGCAAAGTTACAGGTATTATCGTTAACATAGAGGAAAACTTTACTGAAATTGTGCCTATTAAAGATGCAAGGCCGATAGTTGAAGCCATGGTTTCTCTTAAACTCGGTGGTAAAACAATTACTGAAACTCTTGAAAAACTTCTGGGTAAAAAAGGTATGGGATTTACAACAAGATTAGAAAAGAGATCTTTGAAAGATATTAAGGAAAAGCTTTGTTATGTATCTTTAAACTTTGATGAAGAAGTTAAAATGGAGGAAAAACCCGAGACTATAGAAAAGATTTATGAGACTCCTTTTGGGGAGATAATAACGCTTAATGCTGAACGATTTATAGCACCTGAAATCCTTTTCACCCCATCTATAGGTGAAATCAATGAAAAATCGCTAACTGAAGCGATATTGCAAGCAGTGAATAGATGCGGTGAGGAGCTCCGTAAAGAAATCGTGAAAGCTGTCGTAGTTTCTGGAGAAACAAGTGCTTTACCAGGTTTAAAGGAGAGACTTTTAAAAGAATTAAAAAGGCTTTTACCTAGAAATTACAAGGCTAAAATTCTTGCACCTGCAGAATCTCAACATGCAGAATGGGTTGGCGCAAGCATTCTTACTTCCATTAGAACCTCAAACAGGTTATGGATAACAGAGAAAGCATTTGAGGAGAAGGGCGATTCGATAATTGAAGAAAAAAGGTTTCAAACGATTATGAGCACGCCTCCTGATTCTGAAACTGAAAAGATAGCTGAAACTTTTGAAGCCCCGATTATATTGGATATAGGGGCTAATATCACAAAAGCAGGTTTTTCTGGAGAAAGTAGACCTAGGATAGTTATGCCCACGTTGATAGGTTATCCAAAAATCGAGACAATGCTTCCCGAAATGGAGAAGATTCAAAAAGATTACTATGTAGGAGAAGAGGCTATCGAACTTGAACACGTTTTAAAGATAGAGCACCCGATAAACAACATTTTTGTCCCCATAAAAATAGGCGCAGAACCTTCTCTTGAGGAAGTTGAAACTGCTATCCCTGAAACTACGCCTCGCATAATTATGCCCCTTCTTTCCACTTCTGAGGATACTGATAAACTTAAAGAACAAATGAAAACACTATCAAAAGATCTTACTAAAGCCCTATCAATGATTAGTGAAGAGAGAATTGTTTGGCAGCCAAAAGAGGAAATATTGGAAATAGGGGAAGAAGAGAAACTGGAAGAGGCTCCTGCTGAGGAGATAGGAGAAGTCGTTGAAAAAGAGGAGGTTATGGAGGTAGTAGAAGAAGAGGCAGAAATAGTTGAGGAAGAAGTCCCTGAAGAGGAAATTATGGTTGTTGAAAAGGTTGAAGAAGAGGAGGAAGAGGTTATTACTACTCCTAGTATGGTGGAGGAAGGGGTTGAATTAGAAGCTATTGGGGAAAAATTTGGGAAGATGATGAAGCAAAACGTAGAAATAATTTATTGGCAGAGGATGGCCATAAAAGAAGAGTACGAGATCAGGATTTTCATTAGGATGCATTCAGAAGCTTTAGAAATAGAAAAAATCGATCCAGAGATAGTTTCTGAGGGAATTATTAAAGTTATGCTTACATGTACAGCTTTAAAAATAATGCCAAGCGGTTTAAAAATAAGAATAAATGATATATTAGAAAGGGGAGAAAAGAAGGTAAAGTTCCAGGCTAAACCTTTGGCACTCGGAGACTTTCGCCTCAATATAGAATTTAGCCTAGAGGTAGGGAGTGAGGAAGTCAGTCTAGGGAAGGTTGTTGAGAGGATATTTATACAGAAAAAACCGATAGTGATGTTTTTACGTAATACTAAGCATGAAATGCCGAAATATGCGCCACTTCTTAGCCTAATTCTATCGACGGTTTTAATAGCTGCGTCTGTATTTTTTTCAATGGAGGAAGGAACGATAGGGTTAATTGGGACAGCAGTTTCAGGGGTTTTTGCCGCCCTCTTTATTTTAGTATTTATTCTGCTTACTAAAAAGAGCATAAAGCCTTATCGAAAGACTGCATATTTAACTTGATTTTAATAATTAAGGTATAAGAAGACCCCCTTCTTAAGGAGGAGGCAGTTCACATAGTTATTTATCCTGATTAAGGTTGATTTTTAGCGATTTTTGGAATAACCTATTCTTAATTTCTAGATTATTTTTTAAATCAATTAATTGAAAAATACTCGTTTTTTTAGGTTTTAATAAAAGAAAAACTGTTGTAAATCTTTTAATTAAAAGAAACTCCGCGCGAAACTTTAAAAAAAGGCGCGCAAATAGAAAAATGCTGAAAAAAACTGTTATAAAAAATTTTAAAACTTGTTAATAAGGAGGAAAAAACGCTATGAAATTTGGAATAGAGTTACTGCCTGCAACCAAGATTGAAAAATTGGTAGGAACTGCGGTTGATGCTGAGAAAAGAGGATTTGAATTCTGTTGGGTGACTGATCACTATAACAACCGTAACGTGTATGTTTCCTTAGGCGCTATCGCCGCTCAAACTTCAAAACTTTTCCTCGGCACTGGTGTAACTAATCCTTACACGTGCAATCCTTGCTGGACTGCTGCAGCCATAGCATCCATAGACGAAGTTTCAGGCGGGCGAGCTGTCTTCGGTATAGGAGCAGGTGACAA
>JBHLKN010000021.1:0-25004 GCA_048886645.1 Candidatus Hodarchaeota archaeon
TATGAAGAATACAAAGAAGAGATAGAAAAATTCAGAGAATATTCAGGGATACAACAAACAGAAAAAGTAGAAGTAGGACTTGAAAAACTTAAAAAAAACGCTCTTAAACGCGGTAAAACAGGCTTTAGAAACAAAAAAAGGATAAAAACCTTTTTGTGGATTTAAGGAGGTAATAGTTTTCCTTTATTTATCACTATGACTTCTTTTCCTTCAATCTTCAATTTTAGTGTTGGCTCCGTTATAACAAAGTCTATATGCGTATTTGCTTTGTTCTTTCCCCCGAAATTCAGGTTATGACCAAAGGCTACATGACACGTATCTATGACTTTCTCATCCTCTAATAGGTTACCTGTGAGTTTTGCTTTTGGATTTGTTCCAATGCCTAATTCCGCTATGATGAAAGACGTTTCTCCTGCAGCTTCTAAGAAGTTTCTAAAATTTTTCCCACTTAAAGATTCTTCTATCTCAATGATTCTACCGTTTTCTAACACGACTTTCGTATTGTCGTTTACCATGGTGCTTACAGGTTCTATTATGAGGACACCATCGCCTTTATCCTCTTCTGGAGCGACGTATACCTCACCAGCGGGGAGATTACCCCAATCTCCAGGTTTGTGATATATACCCGTGTCAAGCCATGCTTCTCTATCTTTTAAATGGAGGGTGAGGTTTGTTCCTGAAGGAGAGATTATGGTTGCTTTGTTTGCTTTTGTAACAAGATCTCCTACTTTTTTAGTTAAGGCTGCAACTTCTTTGTAGTCGCATGTCATAGGCCCTTTAAACATCTCTTCAGTAACGCCCGGCAATGTTACAACTCTTGTACCTGCTTTTACAGCATCACCCGTTGCTTGCGTATGGGACAGAGAATGCGTAGTTGGAGCAAAAACTCCATCTGCCGCTCTCATGGCTTCTGCAACGGCCTTTGGCGGTTCACTTCCAGGTCTTTCACCTACAGGAATTTCTACAAAGGAAACTATCCCGTTCAAGGCTGCCCCCATCAAAGCGAGAGCTTTTCCCATCCTATACTTATTCATATCAGTGATAACAAGAAGTTCTTCCCCCTCACGTAACCCCAAACAATCTTTTACAGCGATAAATGCGCCACGCATCAAGTCTAGCATCAATATCATCACCAACTTTTAATTTGTGATTGAAAATGGTTTAAATATTGCTATCAAAGTTTACTAATAAAAATATTAAGGAAATAATTCCAAGGGTAGGAAATAATTAGGTTGATGATTTAAATGGGATTTTTTAGTGCAGTGCGAACTTCTCTATTGTTTTTATTCATGATTGGCCTGTTATTCATTGTGAGCCACTTTGTTGGCTTGAGTTTCTACGGATTTTTGATACTTTCAGGCATTTTTACATTTACAACTTGGTGGGCTAGCGACAGGATAGTATTAAGGATGACTGGTGCGAAGATTGTTACGGAGGAAGAAGCACCCGAACTTCATTCTATTGTGGCTCGCTTAGCTGAGAAAGCGGGATTAAAGAAAAAACCAAAGGTAGCTATTATGGATAGTAATACTCCCAACGCTTTTGCTACAGGAAGGAGTCCTGGCCATTCTGTTGTCGCGGTAACCACAGGATTGATGAGGATCCTTGATAAAGATGAACTTGAAGCAGTTTTAGCCCATGAAATAGGACACGTTAAACATTGGGATATCCTCATAGGCGCAGTGGCAGCAATGTTTGCCGGGGCTATAGCGTGGATAGCAAGGTGGGGAATATTTTTCGGTAGAGGTAGTCAAAGGAACATGCTATTTGTCATTCTTGCTTGGGTGTTAGCCCCAATAGCAGCAGCGCTTATTCATCTTGCTATTTCAAGGGGTCGGGAATATGTTGAAGATGAATTCAGTGGAAAGATAACCGGACGTCCTGAAAATCTTGCAAATGCTCTTCGCAAGCTTCAACAAGGAGTGGCAAGGCGACCTGAAACACATCTTAACCCCGCCACAAGCCATATGTTCATCGTTCATCCCTTTAGAGGTGGAGGGTTAAGTGGTCTTTTCAGTACTCATCCAAGCACAGAAAACAGGATAAAAAGGCTGATGGATCAGGTGAAAAAGATGGGGCGATTGCCAGGATCCTGGGAACCCCGCGAAATTACGCCTGATGAGTATACAATACAGTTAGAATAAAGCGCCATACTCCCTCTTTTGTCAATCAGTTAATCATTAGTCCGTTTATTATTTCGTCTTTATCTTGTTTTTTTAAAAAAAGTAAGTCATGAAACTTAAACTTGGAGAGAGTTGGATAGATTAAAGAGAGATTCTTGTTACTGCTTCTACTCTTGTGGATTCGACATCTTCTAGGTCTTGGATTACCTTTTCAACCTCGTCTAATATCGAAGTCCCTGATTCTTCTGGAACTGCAACGTTCAGGAGAAGGGCTACGAGACCGAAAGCTATTGGTTCTTCTCCTGAGGCTGTTATTTCTGCTCCTTGTGGTAATATTTTTTCTACTTGTTCTTTTATCGTGTTTGGCTTAATTTCCGGGTCTTTTGGCATAACTTTTATTTTTGCAACTACTTTTGCCATTGTGCAACTACTCCTTTAAAAATTATTAAAATTGGTTTAATTTCAAATTTAAAAGCGTTCTGTTTTTTTGTTTTAATCTTAAGGACCCTGAAATGAACAATTCGGACAAATGTAGGAGTTTCCTAGTTTGCGACACCTACTGCATCGTATGATGGTCAATTTAGAACACGAAGGACATTGGAACTTATTAGCGCCCTTATCTTTTGGGGATACGATGCGGCTACAACAAGAGCAGAGAGGCATTATTATTTCTTCAGAAGTCGACAATCGGTTTTACACTCCATGATTTGTAAACCTGTTTTTTCCATATGGATTTTTAATCTACTTAATAATTATTTATAAATTCTTTCATATTCTTTCATCTTTCTTTTTGCTTGATGGAGGTTATGATTTTTGGGATGAGGGAGTAGGTTATTGGGTTTTTTAGGGCGGTTAGTATGAGGGTTGCTTGCCAGTCTATGTCTCCTTTTTTTTCGATTATTTTTTCGATTTTGTATGTTTTTATTGTTTTAAATAGGTGGTCTATTGCTTGATCTGAAAGGATGTTGAAGGTTTTACGGAGTAAAAGCATTAACTTAAACTGTTTTTTTAGAAGTTTTTTCCAAGGCTTTTCGTAGTTTTCTTTGAGAAAATTTGAGGAGAAGTTTTCTTCTTCTACGGCTTTTTTTGCGGCTTTTGCTGCGATAATGGCGCAGAGGCCGCCGGTGATGACGCCTCCTCCTGTGGTGGATTTTGTTTGACTGGCAGCATCTCCTACTACTATGAAGTTATCGGTAATGGTTCTTTTAATGGGTCCTCCAAGGGGGACTTTTCCTCCCATTTTTTTTCTTATTTTAGCCTCTTTGACCTTTTTTGAAGCTATTGGATGAGAGTTCATGAAATTTTTTAATAGTGTTCTTGTTTGATGGCCAGGTTTTGCTATCAGACCTACCCTAGCATTCTCGTCTTTTAGTGGGATTATCCAAGCGAAAAATCCGGGAGCAATCTTTTGCCCTAGATATAGTTCTACCATGGTAGGGTCTAGATCTTTTACTTTTTCTATTTCAAATTGGGCGCCTGAATAAACCCAGTCTTTTTTGGGAGGAGTTAAACCTGCTTGTGAAAGGAGACGAGCATCGGATCCCTCTGCATCTATGACAAGATTGCTTGAAATTGTCTCTAATTTAGTAGTTTCCTTTTTTTTGTGGTTTTTTATTTTTACATAAACTTTCATGTTAGAGTCTGTTTTTTCTATTTTTTCTGCACGGGCGCCTTTAAAGGCTTCTATGTCCAGTTTTTCAGCGTGTTGAAACATTTTTCTCTCAAGCTCAGCCCTGTCAACAATTATTGCTTGGGGGGTATCCCTTTTAACTTCGAAACAGTAATTTGAAGGGGAGAAAAAAGTCGCGCCTTTTATCGCGGGATTTTGCACAGCTTCATCCCATTCTGATAAGAGACGATCGTATAATCCTAAAAGTTTTAAACCTTTTAAGCTGAGAATGCCTGCGCAATGCGGGGGTTCACCTATCTTTAAATGCTCTTCTAAAAGACAGACTTTTAAATCGGTTTTCGCACATTCAATAGAGGTTAATATACCGCAAGGTCCACCGCCAACAACGATAACATCGTAAAATGATTTCATGAGGTTTTATATTGTCATTTTTGGATTAAAGGTTTTGTTAAAGACATGGAGAGAAAGAGAGGTTTTTATTTGTTTCAAAAGAAGTATGAATTTAATTATAAACAAGCGATAGTCATTGATTCGAGCTTAGGAATGTCTAAAGGTAAAACAGCAGTACAAACCGCTCATGCTTCTATCCTTGCAACAGAAGAAACAAGGAGGAAGAAGAGAGAGTGGTTAGATGCATGGTTGAGGGAAGGACAGAAGAAAGTTGTTTTAAAAGTTTCTTCACTGAGTGAACTTTTAAGCCTTCAGAAGGAGGCAGAAGAGGCAAGGATTCCTAACGCTCTTGTTAGTGATGCGGGCTTAACAGAGCTTGAACCCGGAACGATTACTGCCTTAGGGATAGGGCCTGCTCCTTCCGAACTTATTGATAAGATCACAGGAAAATTAAAACTTCTCTAATAGATGGCGGAGAAAAACTGGTTAATAGGCTAAACAGAGGAGAGGTATGCTGTTCTTTAAACTTTCTTCATGGTCCTCTAATTTTTTAGAAAGTTCATTGATCATTTCAACTAGAGGAGTGCATAAAAATCCTTTGAAGAAGATTCTTCCTTGACAGTTTCTTTTTTTACAAAGATCCGGGTTTAAAGTACAATGATGTTCAAAATTTTCATTGTAATAAGGGCACGCGCCAATTTCTCCCGTATAACCCATTAAAAACGCTACGATTCTATCATCTTTTATCATCGGGCTTAAATTATAAAAATTGAACGAGCTTTTTCCTTTACCAACTATTTCTATTTTGATAATATTGTCTCCTTCCATGTTTAACGTCCTTCCTGATCTACACCCTTCCGCCAGCGACAGAGTTGAATTAAATGTTTTGGTCATAGATTATGAGGATATATTAAGATAGGAATTTAAATTATTTATATGATTTGGTCGGTTTTGAGTTCACGATCGGGTTAATTAGATAGGGACATAAAAATCCTTCAATAAAGCTTTGTCCTTGGCAATTCCTTTTTTTGTCGGAGGGGGGTTTTAATGTGCAATGTGCCTTGTAGTAGGGGCAAGAGCCTATTTTTTCGGTATAACCTGTTATCATTGCTATGATTCGATCTTCTTTTACCATTGGGTTTAGGTGTAGAAGACTTAATGATTTTTTTTCTTTATGGGGCGTTTCTATTTTTTTTGATTCTTCCATGGTTAGCGCCTTCTACTAACAACGTAGGGAAGATCAATTAGTTTGTTGGCGATAGATTAAATATTGATTTTTTTATTTAAGAGATGGTAATACCTAAGTATTTTAAACAAAATAGATTATTTAACCTAGGGGAGAGAGAGGGTTTATTAAGTGGATGGTTTTGCAAGAGCTTAGTTTAAATAGAGTGCCTTTTTAAGCAAGAATAGGATATTTTTCATACATGAAAAACTTGAGAAAATCTCCTAAGCTGGAAGAGAATATAGGTATAAGATATTATTGGACGAAAAGTGAAGGAATTGGAGGGATTATCAAGAAAAGTTTTGAGGATTTCATAGTAGAGGAGATAATGCCTAGTGGGAAGGTTTTATCTGTTAGGGAAGGGGAGGATCGGCTTAGTGAAGAGGTGGGAGAAGAGAAGGGGCTTTGGACCCATTTTGTTTTAGTGAAAAAAGGGATAGATACGATTTCTGCAATTAGGAGGATTGCTGAAGCTTTAAATGTTCCTTTAGATTTTTTTGGTTTTGCTGGAACGAAGGATGCTTCAGCATGGACTGCTCAGAGAGTGTGTGTATGGAAGATTTCACCTGAAAAGCTGCTAAAAGTAGTGGTTAAGAATGTGAAGATAAGATCCCCGATAAAAGCTCTTAGTTCGATAGGATTAGGGGATTTATGGGGTAATCGATTTCAAGTTACTATTAGGGATATACCACACGATCTTTCTGAAACAAAAAAGATGTTAGAGGAGGTCTTGGAGGAAATAAGGGAAAGAGAAGGTATTCCTAACTATTTTGGTCATCAAAGATTTGGGGTTAAGCGGCCGATAACTCATCTTGTAGGTCGTGCTATTGTAAAAGGTGATTTTGAAAACGCAGTTATGACTTTTCTATGTGAGGAAATAAGTGGGGATGGAAATGAGATTGGGGGAAGTTTTAGGAAGGATTTGGAGGATAGTTTAGATTTTGTTTCGGCGCTTAAAAATTTCCCTCGGGGTTTGTATTATGAAAGGGTTATGTTGAGATATTTATCAAAGCGTCCTCGTGATTTTATAAATGCTTTAAGAAGG
The DNA here is from genome assembly GCA_048886645.1 of Candidatus Hodarchaeota archaeon. GTDB lineage: Archaea > Asgardarchaeota > Wukongarchaeia > Wukongarchaeales > Wukongarchaeaceae > Wukongarchaeum. The sequence continues at coordinate 6,414 of JBHLKN010000021.1, forward strand.
TTGCCGAAATCGCTTTTAAAAATGTTTATTCACGCTTATCAGTCATATCTTTTTAATGAATATTTAAGCCGTCGAATTGAAGAAAATTTGTCTTTTACAGAACCAATGGAAGGAGATCTAATAATAAAGGAAGAAGCGCAAAAAATTCGCCATGAAAATGTCCAAGTATATATGGACAAAATAGGCGGTCATTTTGAGGCGCGGGTTTTAGCCCCTCTTGTGGGTTATAAAATTAAGCTTTCGGAGGGAAAGTCTGGAGAAATTTTGCAGGAGATTTTAGAGAGGGAGGATATTTCTTTAACTGATTTTAAAATAGGTAAGATGCCTGATATATCTTCTAAGGGGAACTATCGCGAAATGTTTATGGTGATGGAAAAACCGGTTTTAATCTGTAAAATGGAGCAATTAAAGGCTAATCCGCCTTGTACGTTGCTCGTGATTGATTTTTTACTTAGGTCTGGACAGTTTGCGACTGTTTTTTTAAGAGAGTTGATGAAAACTAATCCAAGGGCATATATCGGAGGAACTTTTTAAGATAAACTTTTTAAGATAATTGTTTTAAGTTGTTCTATTTTCTAGGTTGAAAGGATGTGAGGTTTTGAGTAGGGCAGAATGGCAACGAACCCATTATTCTGTGGAAGTAACGCCGAATATTGAAGGAAAAGAAGTTGTTGTTAATGGAAACGTTTTAAGAGTGAGGAAGCTTGGAAAGTTAAAATTTTTTGTTCTTCAGGATGATGATGGTATTATCCAAATTACAGCTAGAAAGGGGGAAGTAGATGAAGGCATAATGGAAAAAATAGAACAAATCGATAGAAATGATGCTTTAAGTGTGGCTGGGATTGTTAAAGTTGATGAAAGGGCACCGAGAAGCGTGGAAATAATCCCTGCAAAAATAGAGATATTGAACAAATCAGAACCTCTTCCTTTTGATCCTCTTGCTCCGAGCATAGAAACTGGTTTTGATACGAGATTAAAGTGGAGGGTTATTGATTTTAGAAACCCAAAAGTCCGCTCAATATTTTTAATAAAATCAGAGATAACGAACACCATGCGGGAGTTTTTCCATAAACGGAATTTTACTGAGTGTTTTACCTCAAAAATAACTTCTGCGGCTACAGAAGGGGGTGCAGAAGTCTTTCCGATTTTGTACTTTGATAAACCTGCCTTTTTAGCGATGTCACCACAATTGTTCAAACAGTTTGCTGTGGGTGGGGGGTTTGAGAAGTTTTTTGAAATTGGCCCGGTATATCGGGCGGAAAAACATAGGACTAGGCGTCATTTAAACGAGTTTTGGGGGGTGGATATAGAGGTAGGTTTTGCTACAGAGCATGATGTGATGGATATTTTAGAAGAATTGATTTTTGAGGTTTATAAAGAGGTTAAGAAGAGGTGTGTAAAGGATTTTGAGATATTAGAAAGGGAGATAGAAGTACCTGGAAGACCTTTCAAACGTTTAACTTATGATGAATGTGTTAATATGCTTGAAAATGAGGGAGAAATTATTGAGTGGGGAGAAGATTTCAGTACTCCCCAGGAGAAAAAACTTGTAGAGATGATAGATGAACCGTTTTTCATAACCGACTATCCTTGGGCAATCAAGCCCTTTTATATAGCAAGACATGAAGATGATCCTAAGCTTAGTTATGGTTTTGATTTTATTTATGAGATTGAGCTTGTGAGTGGGGGTAGAAGAGAACACAGGGTTGAAAAACTTAAAGAAAACTTGAAAGAAAAAGGTTTGGAGCCTAAAAATTTCGAGTTTTATCTTAAAGCGTTTAGATACGGTATTCCTCCCCACGCAGGGTGGGGTTTGGGCTTGGAAAGATTACTCATGGTTATCACAGGTGCACCAGAGCTTAGAGAAACAGTAATGTTTCCTAGGACTGTGGAAGATATAGAACCCTAACTCCCCAAATTAACACTCATATTTTAACTTTCAGCATCTTATTACTCAATCGCTTTATTCGAAGGATAAGCGGGTTAGTTCTCCTGTAAGTTTGTAGATTATTTCTCGTAATTCTTCACCGGTTGCAGGTATTTTATTACGATCTATGGAACGAATTCTTATTTTCAATTCTTCAGAACCGTCTGGGACAAATATTTTGTTTATTCCGAGGATTTCTATGCCTGAAAGTAAACTTTCAATAACTCTCTGCACGTCTTTGGTATCTTCAACAACTCTAATGTTTTTTTTAACCATGCTCTCTATTTTGTTGATAATCTTTCCTTTTGGACCTATTATGTTCATTATATCTTTTTCTTCAACTTTTAGAATCACGAAAGGACCGACATCTACCGCACCGCCTATCGTGACATCTTTTAATGTGGGGAATTGTTCTTCTAACTTAACTACTGCTTTTGAAATTTCTACTTCTATGGGGGTAATTTCCCCTCTTTCAAGTTTTGCCTGACAATCTTGACACAACAATCCGCTTTTTGCATCAAAGACGCAAATAGGTAACTTCATGAGTCCTTATCACTCCAATACAAAAATACCTTGTCAATAACTACGTTTAAACGTGAAGATTTTCGCCCAGTTATGGATAATAATATTTGGTTTTTACCAAAAAGTTGATTCTATTAAGTCTTTCAAGTAATAATGGGCTACTGGTTTTTAAGATAGTTAGTAAATAGTAAGTAAAAAATGATAAAAAAATGAAACCTTTTGCTTTTTAGGTCTCACTCTGAATATGACTGCTAGTTATGCGGTTGTATTAATATTTTGTTAGATTGATTGTCCCTTCTTTTTAGGAATCTTCGCATCACTTAGGGGTAATTAGTTAGAGTTTTAAGAAAGGTTTAAATCTTTAGGACTTTCGCTTTAAAACTATTTCAATAGCGCTTGTGTTAATCTCGTTTCCTTCAGAGGTTTTTAGAATTTCTGTGCTTATTTTTATGTTTTTCACTTCAACATCTTTTAAAAACCTATTTCGGATAATTTCCGCCGTGTCCACTGCTTTTGAAATAGCGCGCCCTCTAGCCTTTAAGATCACTTGATCGCGTCCACCGTGAAATACCGTTAAAGAAGCAAGAACATAAGCCATAGTAGGTTTTCCCCCAACGTATACCACATCCTCTTCTCCTTGTTTACCGGGAGACATTTATTGAACCTCCTAACTTCTTGTTTACCGTTTAAAAGCTTAAAATATAATTTTAAAACAACATAAATCCGAATAATTCTTAAATATTTTCCCAAGAAGATGTCTATGACCTATTGCTATATTTTTTATAAAAGCACTATTTAACCTATAATATATATTTATTAAAAACACTTGACTTGATAAAAGTACTTGACTTAAGTAAAATTTTTAACTACAAAAAATTATAACTACAAAAAATTATAACTACAAAAATTGGTTTAAAGCTTATTAGGAGATTGACATAATAATTAAAATTTGGAGGTAAGAACGGTTTGTATAATGTAACCGAACGCCAGCTACATATTTTAAAAGGTCTCTTCGATAATGGGAAAATCATCCGCGTGTGTACGGTATCCAAAACCCAGGATCAACTTGCTGGGGAACTTAACATAAGCAGGCAAGCGTTAAGCGTCCATTTGAGAGCTTTAAAAGAGGCGGGATATCTGAGAACCGGGCGAGGATTTTTGGACTTAACAGAACAAGCTTTAAAAGCATTAGGGCATACTGGCGCGGAAGCCTTTATATTCATAAAAATTAACCCTCCAAGCAGAAAAACAGCCTATGACAGAATACAAAAACTAGGCGCCCTCCACCTCTACCGAGTGACAGGAGACATAGATTTAATTGCCCATGTAAATAGAGCAAATTTGGAGGAATTTCTCCGAAGCATCTCAGAAATAGAAGGAGTGCACGAAACAAGCGCGCACGTAATACTAAACAGAGTTGATAAATGGGGATCAAAAAAGGGAGAAGAATAAAAAAACAAAAACATTTTTTAATTGAATAGAATAGAATAAAAAAAATAAATTAAAAAATATAGAGATAAAAAAAAAGAGGAGGATCAACGTGCCAGTCGTAGACCCAGAAAAACGCGAAATCGCTAGAAAAGCCCTAATACACTCAAAAATTTGCAGGAAATGCTACGCAAGAAACCCTGTTACTGCCACAAGATGCAGGAGATGCAGAAGCCATCGCTTACGAATGAAAAAGACAAAAAGAAGTTAAAAAAACACTTCTAACCTTAATTTTTGTTACAAGATACATAAATGTAGAATTTTTAAATTTACAGGGGCGAGTAGTCTAGCCCGGTTATGACATCACTCTCACGTGGTGAAGGTCCCCGGTTCGAATCCGGGCTCGCCCACTAAAAAGAAAGTTCCTAGAAGAATTTTTACAGATTTCTTACCACTTTTTTTCCATTTTCTTTGTTGTTATATTATTCAGTAAAATTAGAACTATTATTCAATAAAATACGAAATATTTAAATAGCGGGCTTAGAAGATATAATAGTAGATGTGAGTTTGATCATGAGCGGCAAGAACAATGATTTAATATGGAAAACCCTGATCGAATCAGAAAAAGACATTGCAATCATTCTAGGATCTCTCGCTAATAAATTGAGACTCCGAATACTTACCTCTCTGCTTAAAGGATCTCTTGTTTTCAGCGAACTCCAGAAAATAACAGGTCTGGGCAAGACAGCACTAGCCCATCATCTAACAAAACTAGTGGAGACAGGTCTCATAAAACACACAGCCCGAGGTCGTTACGAACTAAGATCCGATAGTGTTGAACTTTTAAACGCTATAGGTGCTACTTATGCTACTTCACAAAGACGACAAAAACTCGAAGCCGCGAAAAGAGCAGACCACATCCAACGAATACATACTGCGAGGAGTATGGGATCAACCATGAAAGAATTTGAGGTTCATATAGTAAAACTTGAACCAATTCGGGTGGCTAGTGTCAGAGCTATCAGCAAGACACCAGAAAATGATTCATGGGAGAAAATGCGAGCATGGGCAGAACCCAAGGGACTGCTCGATGACCTCGAAAAACACCCAGTATTCGGTTTCAACAATCCTGATCCTTCACCCGACTGCGAGGAGTATGGCTACGAATTCTGGATAAGTGTCGATCCAGACATCGAGCCTGAAGGCGAGATCGAGATCAAAGATTTCGAAGGTGGTCTCTACGCTGTCACTACATGCAATCTATACCAGGAGATTAACTCAGAGTTTTTCCTTAAGTATGGCTACTTAGAGAGTTGGAAAAAGCTCGTTGACTGGGTAAAATCTAGTAAATACAAGATGGGAAAACATCAGTGCTTAGAGAAAGCCCACGACCCACGAGCATCTGAAGAAGACCTTATATTAGACCTATATGTGCCAATCGAAGAATAAAATCATTAAAGACGAGGAGAGTTAGAGAAATGCAAGAATCATTAAATAAATGTGGGTTCGATCATGATCACTGCCCACTACTTCGGTTTATAAAGGAACAAGCGAAGATCGAGGAAGACTCGTCCTTTGCCAAAGAAGAAATACTTGTATTTTCTGGATTAACTGATAACGATACTCAAGTCAAGCAAATAAGGCTGAAAAAAAGAAACTTGCTAATGATATGTATATTATGATGCCACCCTCATATAGGAGATGGTAGGAAGAGAGCTTTACTCGCTCTTCTTACTACTCTCTTCTTTTATTCAACAGCTTTTAAGACTTTAGCAAGGAATACTTCTTCAGGAGCTGCACTTACAATATCGACTTTTTCATTTATAATCGTTCTAGGAATACCCGTCACTTGATACTTTATAGCAAGATCCATAAACTATTAAGCTTCAATCATATCAGCTGTTATATTTTTATTCACCATTGCAAACTTATGAGCCATATGCACCGCCTTAGGGCAATACGGGCATGTGGTTAATGTGAAGACTTGTATGTGAACTGATTTATCAATTTCTTTGAGCTTTTTTAAAGTGTCCATGGTTAATTATAAATCGCCTGTTAAAGCGTCTACTATGTCTTCTACTAAAGTATCGAACTCAAAACCTCCAGGTAATCAGAAATATCTTACGTTGTATTCTCGGTTTTCTCCGTGTATGAGGATGGTTGGGTTTTACCTATTCTGTATTTTTTGACTTCCTCTGTTTCTGTTTCGAACTCATATTTTTCTACAACTATCTTGGATGACATTTGAGCTAATAAATCGACGATTTGTATTGTCTCGTTGCATATTAAGCAATGGTCTTTTGTCACGAATACCTTGAGTTTTACTGGTTTTTTCATCTTTTTGAGTAGTTCTTCGGTGTGTTTTTTTGTTTGTTCATCCATTTCAAAGACTATTTTATAACTTCGAAAAGAATTTTTGAAGTAAGTGTTGTGGTTGATGTGGGAGATTATTATGTTTTTAAATTCTTTTATTTTAATGCAAGGCAAGGTTATTTTTTAAACACTTTAAATATGTGAGGATTTTATTGTTTAATAGGGGTGAAGAAGAGAGATGCTTAAGTTTTGTGATCTTTTTTGTGGTGCTGGTGGTTTTTCGCTTGGTTTTAAGCAGGCGGGTTTTGAAGGTTTGTTAGCAGTTGATATCTTTGCCCCGGTATTGGAGACGTATTCTTTTAATCTTCCTAGGTTTCCTGTTTTAGTTCGGGATATTAGGGGGTTACATTCTTTCGAGATTTTAGATGAATATGGATTTCCTGACATTGTTATTGCTAGTCCTCCTTGTGAGCCTTTTAGTGCTGCCAATAAGAGGCGTATGAAGCGGCAGCTTGATAGGTTGTTTCTTGATGAATTAGGGGGTTTGGTTCTTGAGGCTGTTAGGTTGATTGGGGATTTAGAGCCAAAGGTTTTTATTTTAGAGAATGTGGTACCTTTGGCTTCTCCTAAGTTGAAAGAGGCTTTGAAAAAGGAACTTTTAAGAGTAGGATTTCCCAATGTTTTCTTTAATGTGCTTTATGCTGAGGATTTTGGTACTCCATCGAAGAGAATGAGGCTTTTTATTTCCAATATCAGGCTTAATATAAAGACATTAGCAAGGAAACCTATAACTGTTGTTAAGGCGATTGATGATCTTCCTGATCCTGAATCTTTGCATGCTGTTGCTAATCATGATTTTTGGGAACCTATGAAAGTACACAAAAAAAAGAAGGTGTATAATATAAGGTGGGGGGATGGTTTAACGTTTTTTCAAGGAGCTTCTGGTAAAGGTTTGAAAAATTGGATAAGGCTACATCCATATAAGCTTGCTCCTACTGTTTTAGGTAAAAGTAGGTTTATTCACCCCTTTTGGAACCGCCTTTTAACTGTAAGGGAACATGCGCGGCTTATGGGATTTCCTGATGATTTTGTATTTTTTGGCGGAAGAGGTCTTCAGTTTGATCAAGTGGGTGAAGCTGTTCCACCACCTTTGGCTAGGGCTATAGCAGAATATGTTAAATTTTATATCAAAAATAGTTGAAAGCTGGATCTTAGGTATTGTTTGTTTCTTGGGTTTTGAGGTGATTGTGTAGCTGGAATAGGGCTATAGTGGCTACTCCTAAGGTTCCTATGTCTCCGGGTAAGTCGAGGTACACTGATAGACCTTGTGCAAGCTCTTTTCTTGTTAATCCTGAGAGAGTACCTCCGAAAATTAGGAAAACTATTCCGTTTTTTGCTTTTTCGACTGATTCTTCCGGCGAAAACACGCGTTCAGCGTGGGTTTTTGGCGCAAACATGTATAAAAAGACAGGTTTTAAGAGTTCTATAGCGTCGCTTAAATCTGCCAAAAATAAGAGGTTTTTTCCTTGTTTGAAGGCGAGTTTTTGGGCTTCGGGAACTCCGGCCATGGCTGCGGAGCCAGAGGCTTTTGTTACGACGACATTATCGAAGTCTAGTCCATAGCATGCTCTAGCGAAAAGGTCTACTATTCTTGCAGAACCAATGTTGTGGAGGATTATAAAAAAATTATTTTTCATGGGAAAAACACCGTGATTCTGCGTTTTTAGGGTTCAAAAACTCTTTTAAATTGTTGCCATAATTTATTAAAAACTCTTTAATTATATCGCCTACTGTTTCTCCTTCCAAAGTTAAGCTTTTTTTCTTCATTCTGTCTAAAAAAGGGCCTAATAAGCGTATGGAAATTTTTACGATGAAACATCACCTTTAATTTTAATTTTTTCTTTTTAGGATTTTCTTTTCATCTTTTTTTCTTTTTTCTTGCTTTTTCTTCTTTAGCTTTTTCTTGCTTTTTCTTCATCATGTATTCATGAACTATCCGTAAGCTTTTTGCTAAATTTTTAAGAAGTTGTGTTTTTGATAAGTCTTGTTTTTTTATAATTAGCCTTCCACGCATTTCCCACCATAATCGAGGGTAAGCAGCAGAATCTACTTTTGAATCTAAACCGATTCTTTTAGCCGCTATTGCTAACATTTCTATAGTGGGTCCTTCTACAGCAAATTTTTTAGGAATGCGTCTTCCTTGTGCTCTGCTCAGATTTTTATCGAAATATTCAGGATAAAAAACATAGTACTCTCCCTTACGCAGGTTAATTTCATCAGGCATTTTTCTAATAAACCTCCAAAAATTTTAAACAAACAGCCATATAAAAGAGAAATGCGATGCTATATATTTGACTTTAACCTTGTATTTAAAATTAAAAGTTTGTTATTAGATAAGGGTGGAATATTATTGCATGAATTTAGCACTGCTCAAACTATTTTCAACACGGTTATAGAAGTTGCGAAAGAAAATAACGGGAAAAAAGTAGAGAGGATAGTCGTAGAGGTAGGAGAATTCGCTTTACTTAACACGGATCAAGTTACATTTTGGCTCGAAGTTCTGGGTGAGAAAACCATAGCTGAAGGTATGAAAGTTGAATTTGTGAAAATCCCAGGTAAAATTAGGTGTGAAAAATGTGGTTATAACGGAACTGTAAAGTCCCCTACCGAAGAAGATATAGCGCTTCATACTTTAGTTGAGCCGAGTTTTTCATGTCCTAAATGTGAAAGTAAGTTTACAGAGATTTTAGCGGGAAGAGAAGTGATTTTGAAAAACGTAATTATAACAAAGTGATTTTTTGGTGGGTTTTAATGGGTAGTAGGTTGAAAAAGCCGGATTGGCTTAAAATAAAACCTCCGTCCACTCAAAAATTTGTTAAAATTAAGCAACTTTTAAAAGATTTTAGTTTGTGCACAGTTTGCACGGAGGCGCATTGCCCTAACCAGTCTGAATGTTGGAGCCAAGGACATGCTACTTTCATGATTTTGGGGGATATTTGCACAAGGAGTTGCGGATTTTGCGCCGTTAAAAGCGGAGATCCGGGAGGTAAAGTTGACCTTGAGGAGCCGGATAGGTTAGCAGAAGCTGTAAAAGCTTTAGATTTACGTTATATCGTTTTAACTTCGGTTACGCGGGATGATCTTCCAGATGGAGGAGCCTTGCATTTTGCCAGATGTGTTAGGACACTTAGGAAAGTTGCTCCTTCGTGCAAGGTTGAAGTTTTGATCCCAGATTTTAATGGAAACTTAGAAGCTTTGAACAAGGTTGTCAAGGCAAAGCCAGACGTTATCTCTCATAATGTTGAAACAGTAGCCCGTTTACAATCTTTGGTAAGAGACAGTAGAGCTAGTTACTCTAAATCTTTTTTAGTTCTTAAAAAAATGAAAAACCTGGATCCTTCAATTATAACGAAATCTTCTTTGATGCTTGGTTTGGGTGAAAGGGAGGAGGAAGTCATTCAAACAATGAGAGATTTGAGGAGTGTTTTTGTCGATGTTTTAACGCTTGGGCAATATCTTCAACCAAGTCCCCGCCATGTAGAAGTTAAAGAATATGTCCATCCAGAAGTTTTTGATCGATATAAAGAGATAGGGTTAAGTCTTGGGTTTATCTATGTTGTATCCGGTCCCTTTGTTAGGACCTCTTATCAAGCTGGAGAGCTTTTCTCAAAAAACATCTGACTTTTTGTTTTTGCTTAGGTAACAAAACTTATTTATATCATCAATTTTATTGGTGTTTGGCTATTTTGCATTATTTTATGAATAAAAATTATGCAAAGTAATGCTTATATCGTTATAAAAGATCGTTGGGGGAAAGTTTCATTGTTTGCCTGTACCTTAATTAAATGCGAAGCAGGAAAGCTTAAAGAAGTTGTTGAAAAGATAAAAGGGATAGAAAATGTAAAAAAAGCGTTTTCTTGTTCGGGACAATTTGATATTGCGGTGCTTCTTGAGGCTCCAAATTTGAAAGCTTTGGGAGAGGCTGCTGTTAAGATACATGGAATCTCTGAAGTAAAAAGTAGTGAAACTTTGATGGAGGTGCCTACGATATGAAAAATGGATGCATTTTGGTCCGGTTAAAACCGGGGAAAGTCAAGGAGACTTTAGAAGAAATTAGGAAAATCGAGGGCGTAAGTACAGCGTTTTTGGTCTTTGGTCGCTATGATCTTGTAGCGTTTGTTGAGACGGAGGATCTTGAAGAGCTTTTTGATATTTCTATAAAAATGAATGCGTTGGATGGAGTAGAATCTACGGAAACACTTCCTGAGGCACCTTAAGTTTTGGCCCTTTTTCTAAGTAATGGCAGGGACTTATTTGAAACCATATTTTCCTCTGAGGGGTACAAAGGCTACTCCTCCCAAATTTTTTGTTTTCAAGCTTCCGTCCTCTTTTTTTATTAAAAGGATTAATTCTTGCCAAAGGTGAGGAGTCCCCACAGGGATAACGAGTCGTCCCCCAATTTTTAACTGTTCTTTAAGAGGGTCAGGTATGTCAGGAGCAGCTGCTGTAACCATTATGCAGTCATAAGGAGCTTCCGGGGGATAGCCCTTCGAACCGTCACCATGGATCACGGTTACTCTATTCGAATAGCCAGCTCTTTCCAAATTCTCTCTAGCAAATTCAACTAGTTTTTTATGGATTTCTATGGTCCATACGTGACCAGGGTTTTCACAGCCCTCTAGAGCAACCATTTCAGCCAGTAAAGCAGCATGATAACCGCTTCCCGTCCCTATCTCCAACACCCTATCCCCTACTTGAGGGTCAAGGCAATCTTCTTCAATCATTATACAGCACATATGGCAGGCCGATATAGTTTGGCTTTCGAGTATTGGGAGCGGTGTGTCGCTATAGGCGTTACTTCTGTATTGGGGGAGTACAAATTCTTCTCTTGGGACTTTTTCGAAAGCTTTTATGGCGCGGGATGATCTTAAGAATTTATGTTTTATAAGGCTTGATATGAGTCTTTCTTTGGTTTTTGCTAAGTATTCTTCATCTTCCATTATTCTTCATCTTCCACTGTTTAATAAGGGAAAAGTAAAAAGTAAAAAGTATTTTGCTTAAGAATAGAGGAAAAATCTTTGAGAATTGAGAGAGAAGAACTTTTAGCTAGAGGTCATCCGAATATAGAGGCTAAACATGAAAAAACTATAGCGATAACTTGTCATGAAAAGGTTTCTAGGAGGGGAGACTGTTTTATAGGGGTAGAGGCAAGCAAAAATTTGGCAGATTTTAGTGCTGATTTTAAAAAGTTGGCTTTAAATGAAAAAGCGATTATAAGTATGAATATAGGGATAGAGGGATTAGATGAAGGGATTATCGTGGAGGGTAGAGGGCATTCTAGTTTAAATTATTCTCATCCTGAAGATATTGTTGTTAGGAAAAGTGGGTTTGTTTGTCCAAAAACTGTCATGGTTTATGCGGATAAGGCGGCGGGGGATTTGCCGAGGTCTTTTGTTAAACTGCTTCAAAAACCAGAAACTGTGATTAAAATAGTGTTTGTGGTAACTTTAGGTTTAGGGTAGTTTTTTGGTTTTAGGTTATTAGTGCGTCTAGGACTACTTGTTCTTGGTAGGGTGCTGTGGTTTTTACTAGGTGTTTGTTTAATATTTTTTCAACAGTTCTTCCTTGGGTTTCAACTTTGTTTCTTAGCAATATTTCTGCTTTTTCAAAGATTGTTTCTTTTCTTATTGTTGTCATTGTTGGGGTAGCGATTGGTTCGTGTTTTATGAAGGTATAGAAATGTATTATTCCTCCTTTTTCTTTTAAGGCTGTGCAAGCGGCTTCGATGTATTCGTGAGCTTTTTCTGGTAAGTTCATTATTATGCGGTCTGCTTGATTTTTTAGGAGGGTTTCTGCAGCTTCGCTTGCATCGAGGATTAGGGGGATTATGGTTCCTTTTAGTTTGTTTAAAGTTAGGCTTTTTTTTAAGGCATCGATAGCGGGAGGGTTTATGTCGGTTGCATAAACTTTGGCGTTTGTATTTTTTGCGATGTGGATTGCGAAGGGACCGACACCGGTAAATGCGTCAAAAACAATTTCTCCGCTTTTTACTTGTTTCGCTATGCGGTGATGTTCATTTCCTAACCGTGGGCTGAAATATGTGTTTTTTATGTCGACGAAAAGCCTTACTCTGTATTCTAAATGTATCGTTTTTGGGTCGTCTTTTCCTGCAAGGAGTTCGAGTTTTCTTACGCGTTTTTCTCCTTCGATTTTTCCTGCTTTTCTGTAAACTCCTTTAACTTTATGGATTTTTAATAGTGTTTCCCCGATTGTTTGAGAATAAGAGGTTAAAGTTTCGGGTATTTCAACGATTATTAGGTCTCCTATTCGATCGTAACTTTTTGGTAGAAGTTCTAATAGGTTTCTTGGTAATTTTTCTTTTAGGGCTGAGGATAAGTTGCCGCGTTTTTTGGAGTGAAATGTTTCAAAATAGCAGTTTTCTTCTTCGATTTTTTTCCCTGTGATGGGTTTTAATTCTGTTAATTCGTGGTTTTTAAGCCTTCTAATTACTGGAAAATGTAGTTTATCTTCCTCTTGTTTTACTTTGAGGTTGAGGTTTAGAAGTCCTTTTTTAAGGAGAAATTTTCGCACAGGTTCTCCTAGATTGCGAGGAATAGAAACGCATGTAGTAACCATAACTTCTTGTTTTTTTTGTTGTTTTTCTTTATCATTATTTTCTTCGTTCAAATGGTGTTTCACTCTCTTTTCTGGATTATTAGCTCCGGCCCAATTTTCTTTTTCCTTCTCCGTTCTTTAGATTTCTTTTCTTCGTTTTCCTCTGTCTTTTTTTCTTGGGGAGAGGGTTCCCATTTTATGCCTTTTTTTCTTGAAGGGCCTTTTATCTTTTCTTTTATGGATTGATCTTTTTTATTGTTGTTTTCTTTTTTTCTAATTTTTAATTTCGCCACGACTTAATTCTCCTTTATATTTTAAGCTAGTTTTTACTTTGGGTTTTTTCTTTGAACCGTCTAACATAAATAAGTAAAGCTCTTTTAAATATTTTAGAGTATAAGGGTCAGTGGTATTAAAGTTCATCAAATAATTGTTAGGTTTTTAGGCCTTTTTATAAGAAATTATGGGGTGTTTTTGGTTGGCACGTATATTATTTGATGAAACGCAAAATGAGCGGGGGAGAATATTTTCGAGTTTGACCAATCTTCGGACTCTTTTAGAAAGTTTGGGCCACGAAGTCGACTTGCATAATGATGCACCGATTAGTTTTAAAAAAATAGAGGAATATGATGTTTTCGTTTTTGCATGTCCCGATCAGAGTAAGCTTTATGCTTATGAAATTAAGGGAATTCTCCGTTTTATTGAAGAGGGAGGATCGCTGCTTGTGTTGAGTAATGCGGGGGGAGATAAAGGGCTTGGTGCTAATATGAACACCATTCTTAGTCATTTTGATTTGGGGTTGCAAAACAATCAGGTTCTAGATGAAACGCATAATATGTATGAGCTACCCGCTTATGCAATAGTTGATCAGATGGAAGAACATGCAATTACTGAGGGAGTTGAGAAGGTGTGTTTGATTGTTGGTTGTTCATTAAATGTTGGAGAAAAAGCTAAGGGGATTATTAGTTCGGATGATGATGCTGAGCCTGAGAACGCAGTTTGTTTAGCGGTTAATGAGGAAAAAAATGGCAGGGTATGTGTATTTGGGTCGTATCTTTCTTTTGCTGACAGATCTCATGCTTTAAGGTTTGTCGATAATGCTCGTTTTGTAGTCAACATATTTTCATGGCTTTCCGGTTCAGAACCTCCAGAAGATGTAGAAGCCCTCATAGAAGAAGCCATTGGTAAACCTATAACGCCTGAAGAATTAGAAGAAGAGGCCCCCCCTGAGACTACGGAGATTTCTGCGAAAGCCATGGATGCATATTTTAAGTATGCACCAAAGGAGGAAATAGAAGAATATGAAGCCTTAAAAGAGACAACTCCTGAAACATCGGCAGAAGTTACTGTGCCAAAAGTTCAAAAAGAAGAGGCAGGTGTAGTGGAGGAAGAGAAAGCACCCCAAATAACACAAGAAGAGAAACAGGAACCGTCTCCTCAAATCTTGCCTACTCGCATTCCTATGGCTTTACTTCCAAGCGATTTTACCGAAATTTTGGCAGAGATACATAATATGAGGAACGTTTTGACAGAGATACGTGTAGAGCTTTCAAACTTTTCCCGAGACCTCCTTCATTCTTTAAGAGAGATTCTTCTCTGGTTAGAGAAGGCTTTTAGTAGGGAGCAAAGGGAAAAAAAATAAAGAGATTATAAAGAGCGAAGAGAGCGTGCTTTGAGATGAAATTTTCAGAGCTTTGTGAAACTTATTCAAGGCTTGAAGCAACCACTAAGAGGTTGGAGATGACGGATATTTTAGTAGATCTTCTAAAGAAGAGTGATAAGGCTATAATAGATAAGGTGTTTTACTTAACCCTTGGGAGGATTTATCCAGAGTATGTTGATCTTGAGCTTGGTTTAGCGGAGAAGATGGTTGCGAAAACAGTGGCCATTGCTAGTGGAATTTCTCAAAAAGAGGTTGAAAAACATTTGAAAAAGACGGGGGATTTGGGAACAACCGCTCAGGAGTTGAAAAAGAAAGGGAAAGCTCAGACAACACTTTTTGCTAAAGAATTAACGGTGGAGAGGGTTTTTGAGACTCTTGATAAAATAGCAAGATCAACAGGAACCGGTAGTCAAGATAGGAAAGTAAAACTTTTGGCGAGTTTACTTCTAGAAGCATCCCCTGAAGAAGCTAAGTATATAGTGAGAATAGTTTTGGGACAGTTAAGGCTTGGGGTTGCAGATATGACGATTTTAGACGCTTTGGCTATTGCCTATGGTGGAGGCAAGGAGTCAAGGGAAACCATTGAAAGATCATATCATTTGTCATCCGATGTTGGCGCCGTGGCTAAAGCATTAGCCAGTAAGGGACTTAATGCTCTTAAATCCTTTAAAATTCAAGTTGGAACACCTATACATTCCATGCTTGCTCAGCGATTAGCTTACCCTCAAGAGATCCTTGAAAAGTTGAGTGGAGCCTGTGCTCTGGAGTTTAAATTCGATGGGGAAAGGATTCAAGCCCACAAAAAAGGGAAAGAAGTCCTTCTTTTTTCTCGAAGACTTGAAGACGTAACCCATCAGTTTCCAGATATTCAAGCGATGATTAGAGATAATATAAAGGCGGAAAAGTGTATCGTTGAAGGAGAAATTGTTGCTATTAACCCGGAGACTGGAGAGCTGTATCCTTTTCAAGTTTTGATGCAAAGAAGAAGAAAGTATGGTATAAAAGAGGCTATGGAAAAGATTCCTACCGCCCTTTTTCTTTTCGATTGTCTTTATGTTGACGGGAAGGATTTAACCGTTTCACCTTACTTAGATCGGAGAGAAAAATTGGAGAAAATTGTAAAAAAAACAGAACAATTACAATTGAGTGAAAAAAAGATTGTGAAAACTGTGGAGGAGCTTGAAACATTTTTTGAACATGCGATAGAGTCCGGTTGTGAAGGGATTATGGCTAAATCAATAGATGAAAAAAGTATATACCAGGCAGGGGCTCGAGGATGGCTTTGGATAAAATATAAGCGTGACTATGCAGCAGAATTGTCAGATACTTTGGATCTTGTCGTTGTGGGGGCGTTTTATGGAAGGGGAAGGAGGGGGGGTACTTATGGGACCCTTCTTATGGCTGGTTATGAAGAAGAAACAGATATGTTTAAAACGGTTTCTAAGCTTGGAGCTGGCTTTTCTGATGAAAATCTTGAGGAATTGCCACGAAAATTAAAAAAACATTTAATACCTCATAAGCACGGTAGGGTTGATTCTAATTTTGAAGCTGATGTATGGTTTGAACCTGTTCTTGTTCTTGAAGTTCAAGGATCTGAGCTAACGCTAAGTCCGACGCATACGGCTGCTTGGGATAAAATAAAGAAAGATGCAGGTTTAGCCGTAAGATTTCCCCGTTTTACTGGGCGTTTCAGGGAAGATAAAGCACCAGAACAAGCAACAACTACCGCAGAATTAGAGGAGATGTACAAAGCTCAGTTAAAGCAAATATAAAAATAACAAAATAAAAATTAAATAATAAAAAAACTATTTATAAAATAAAGAAAATAATTTTAAAAAATATCTTCTCGGAGGGAGTTAGAAAATCGCTTAAAAAGCAAAACGAGGGGAAAAAATGGATAAAAAGACGGAAGAAGAGATAAAAAAAGAGAAAAAATATCTTAAAAAAACAATGAAAGAATACTCGGGGTACAAAAAGATCGAAAACCGAGAACAGTCTGAAAAAGCTATGAGAAAGCTAATGATCAATGAACTAAAGACAGTTTCTGATGATCTTAAAAAGGTTCATGATAAAGCAATAAGCAACTACAATATTTTAATCTGGGAAGACATAGACTCCCTTCTATCAGATTTAGAAGTTCAAATACTTAAAATAAAGACCCTCGATTACGGAGATACCACGTTTTTCTCTTCCCCAAAGCTTAAAGATCTTAACCTTGACTATCTCTACGTTCTTGATGCAAAGCTCGTTAAAAAGCTGAAGCATATCGAAGTTGAAGATTTAGATAAATCGGTAAAAGAGGAGCAAATAGATCAAACAAAAGAGAACATAGAAAAAATCGTAAAAAGCATAGAAACAGTAAAAAAACTCTATAAAATGCGTGAAAAAACAATAAAAGCCTATAAAAAAGTAAAATTCTAACTTTTAGGAAAAAAATAAAAGCTTTTATTTTTTTTATTAAGGCTTTTAAGGCTTATGAAAAAATAAATAATAAGAGGGGGGCAGATTATTTAAACGAGTTTGCAAGTTTTGCTGTCCCTGTATAGGCGTCCCCTACAGGAACTTTTGAAGGGCTATATGCTACGAAAACATAAGGTTGGGTTGGACATTTTGCAGCAACCGCGTGCCCCTGACCTTGAACGTTTGTAGCTACAAGCCGATCGTCTGTAATGTCGATTACGCTGTACTTAATTCCTTGGACGTTTACACTGGGTTGTTTTTCTGCCCAGGCTTTTAGGAATTGAGGTCCGTTGAGTTCCCAGTTCCCTGAAGTCCAGTAAATGCTCCCATCGTTTATGTTTACTATGACCAATGCTTGAATTGTTCCCGCTTTGATCATTTTCTCGTAATCCTGTTGAAAACTCACTTTTGTCTCCTCACCTTTTTTAAATTAGTTTATGGGGGTTTTGTTATTGGATTTTATTTTGTTGTTATTTATTTTGTTCTTCATGGTTAAAAAACTGATGGTTGGATTTCTGTATAATAATTGAAAACAATTTTATTATTGTACGTATATTTTGTCTTTGGTTATCTTTATTATTTTTCTTAGGGGGATGGTTTTTGTACCTAATAGTTCTAGCAGTTGGTTATAGTTTTCTTTTTCTGTTATTATTCCTTGTTCTATGGCATATTTGATGATTGTTTCTGGGCATAAGGTGGTTTCTATGCTTTCTTTTAAAGTGTTTAGTATGGCGGGTTCTTCTTCTTCGAGCTCTTCTTCTTTGAATTTTTCAAGCGATTCTAAGGTTTTTGTGCTGTATTGAAGTAGCAGTTCTTCTCCGTTTTCATTCTCTTCTATTGTTATGCCGATGGCTGTCCCTAAGGTGTTTTCTTCTTGGTCTACTACTTGTTTACAGGTGAGGGGGTAGGCGTGTTTTATTGGTTTTTGAAATGCATTTCTTTTTAAAATAACACGATCTTTCATTGTTTCAGATACAAAACCCATAAAAACCCATTTTAGGTAACCACTAACCACTTCTTGAGGGGTTAAGGGGATTTTTTCTAATAGGCAAAATTTTGCGAGGTTTTCAGGTTTTAAAGCATCTCCTTCTCCTATGTTTAATTTTTTCGATACTGTAAACCTTACATACCACAAGTTTTCTTCATAGGAGCTTTTCATGGGTTTTTCCAAATTTTTTAGGATTTGGTCTAAAATTTTTTTGTTGGGGAAAAAGGTTTCATAAACCAGGATTGCGCCCAAATTTGGGTGGTTAAGGATCTCGATTATGATACCTAAATGTTTTTGAAAATGGGAGATTAGGGGCTTTTTTGTGAGAGTTCTTTCTTCTATTTTAGAAATAGGAAAAGGCACTATTTTCATCTTAGCTAGTTGTTCTCTTTGATTGGTATTAAGGAGATTTATGTCGTCTTCATTAACGATGATTGCCCCGTTTTCCCTTTTTATTTGTTGGAAAGTTATTATGCCTTTGATTTTCTGTTTAAATTCTTCAGGTTTTAGGGGACACTTAATGTTTTTTTCCGTACAATAATTTCGAATATATCTAGGTAAGAGAGCTATATATTCTGGAATTTCTAAAAAAGAGCTTATTTCCGATCTTAAATATTCTTTTCGCTGTTCTAAGTCGCTTTCAAATGATCCAGGATATAGCGTTTCAAAAAACATATC
>JBHLKN010000022.1:0-19815 GCA_048886645.1 Candidatus Hodarchaeota archaeon
TTTAATTTGTTTTCCGCTTCGTCCCTATCAAGGAAGAAAACGTTTACAGGACGGTTTTTAGCCATTTCTTCGTTTGAAAGTTTGAAGAGTTCTTCGAAATCTATGGGGTTTCCGCTTTCCATCAAAAAATCGATCCTAGAATGTTCCTCGTGTATTTGATTTCCCGCAGTAACCGCTCCCCAAATATCTAAAGCTATGGCAGAAATTAAGTGCTGTGCAGTATGATATCGCATCATTTTATAGCGCCTATCCCAGTTAATCTCTCCCCTAACTATTTCTCCTTCTTTTAGGGTGGAGATATTTTCTTCCTCAATTTTGTGAAATACTTCAGAACCTTTTTTAAAACAATCAACCACCCTAAACCTTTCACTATCTATTTCCAATGTTCCATGATCGCTCTCTTGACCTCCTCCCCTGGGATAAAAAGCTGTCTTATCTAAAACCAAGAGGGATGGGGAGGTTTTAACAATCTTTGCCTCGAATTTACGCAGATAATTGTCCTCTAAATGGAGTAAAACAGTCACTTAAAACAAGCCTCCGAATTGGTGAATAAATTCCTTAGTTTAATAAACATATTCACTTGTAAATTCTCTTCCTTGAGCTTGAATAACGCACTTTTTTCCTTTAGGAGATATTATAATAATAGCTTTTTCTATAACTTCTATAGGAATTCCTTCCTTAGGTAATACTTCGTGAAACCATTCCGAAATAGCCTTATAATACTTTTCTACATCATCACCATGCATATTTGGAGTTAAAATACCCGAAATTAAATCAACTATGATCTCTCTTGTTGGTGTAGTATGATAGAATGGATCTTCCATATAGCCTGTTGATGAACCAGTTTCGGTCCTTAATGCATCGTATGCTATAGATTTTAATCTAATCAATTTCATCTTTGTTAACCAGTATGAAATGATTAATAATTCTTTTTTATGGTTTGTGATTTTTTGATTAATATTTTGTTTTTGGCTAAATTTTTTGTTAGTATATATTTTTATAAAACTGGAAGGATTTGAAAACAAGTTTTTCAGTGTTTTAAGGTGTTGCGTTTTGGTTGTGAAGGTTAAGGATTGTGATTTGCTTGTTAAGAACGCTAATGTGGTAGCTATGTGTGAAAGAAGTTCTAGGGCGAGGGGGTTTGCGGTAAAGGATGGGAGGATAGTTGCTGTTTTTAAGAGTGATGAGGAAGTGGAGAGATTTGCGGAGGGGGCTTTAGAGATTTTGGATATTGGGGGTAAAACTGTTATTACTGGTTTTTTTGATGGGCATACTCATTTGGCAAGTTTAGGTGTGGGATTTTCGCACCTTAATTTGGGGGATACTAAAAGCCTTGTTGAAGCTCTTGATAGGGTTAAGGATAAGGTTGAAGAGGAGGGTGAAGGGGAGGATAAGTGGATTATAGGGTTTGGATGGGATGAAACGGTTTGGGAGGAGAAGCGATATATAACTGGGAAGGATATTGGTAGGGTGGCTCCTAATAATCCTGTTTTTTTGAGGAGAGTTTGCTGTCATCTTGTAACAGTGAATTCTCTTGCTTTTGAGAAGCTTAAAATCGATCCGAATGCTCCAGGAGTGGAAAAAGATGTTGGAGAGGCAGTTACTGGCGTTCTTGCGGATGTAAAACTTGATCTAAGCAGTATAAGGCCTTCTAAAGAAAAGGTTAAGGAAGCAATAAGGAAGGCTTGTAAGTATGCTAATAGTCTTGGCATAACTTCTGTAAACGATTTTGCTAGCGATTATCAGTTTGAACCTTATCTTGAGATGGATAGGGAAGATGAGGGAAAAGGAGAAGAAAGGAGGCTTACTGTTCGCATTAATCTTTGCCCAAAGATTGATTTTTTAGAAGAGTTGGAGACAAGGAGTCTCAAAGCGGGGGATGGAAGTGATTTTTTAAAAATAGGGGCTTTAAAGATTTTCATCGACGGATCTATTGGAGCTTATACCGCAAAACTTTCTGAACCCTATAGTGATAAAGTGGAAACTACCGGGAAATTTATGCGATCAAAGGAGGAGTTTAAGGAGTTAATAAAAAGAGCGGTGGTTTTGGGTTTTCAGACGGCTAGTCACGCTATAGGGGATGAAGCGATAAAAATGGTTTTGGATGTTTTTGAAGAGTTGGAGAAAAAACACCCTGAGATTAGAAAGCAAAGGCATAAGATTGAGCATGCTGAACTTTTAACCGACGAGGGTATGAGGAGGCTAAAGAGTTTGGGTTTATTTCTTTCGATGCAGCCGAATTTTCTTCAATGGCAGGGGGAAAAAGGATTCTACTGGCTGAGGCTTGGAGAGGAAAGATGTGGAAAGTTAAACGAGTTTCGGAAAATTATAGATGCTGGGATAGAGTTAAGTTTTGGGAGTGATGGAATGCCTTTGGGGCCTTTTTTTGGCATAAAACAGGTTGTTACAAATCCTAGAAGTAATGTTAAGGTGAGCGTGGAGGAAGCGCTTTACTGTTATACTTTAGGTTCGGCAAAAGCTTCTTTTTTAGAACATGAAAGAGGGTCGATAGAGGAAGGGAAAGTGGCGGATTTTATAGTTCTTTCAGAAGATCCTTGTAAGGTTTCTCCTGAAATGTTGGATAAAATAAAGGTGGAGAAGACCTTTGTTGGCGGATTATTGGTCTATGACCGTGAAAGAGATCAAACCGCTTAGTTTAATCCCTTCTTTTCTTTTTCTTGGTTAGTCCCAGGAGAGTTCAATTTGCCTTATGAATAAGACGAATCCTGTAAGGATACCTAGCGAGTAAGAGATTAAGTATGCTTCAGGATATACATCTTGAACGTCTCCAAAGATTAGGTATATTACAATGGATAGGAGAGCAAAGGCGATGATTACTCCCATAAAAGCGTAAGATTCTTTTTGAGTGAAATCTTTTTGCGAAAAGTTTGTCCTTAAAGCGAGAACGATGGCAAGAGCTGCGAGGGGGGTGATGGCTATCATTGCTATACCTATCGGGATTAGCATGATTATTGCAAGGCGTGTTTGGATTTTCGCAAAATATTTTGAAAGGTCGTCTAGGTCGCGTTCAACGATTCCTCCGTAGTCTTTTGTTACGTGTTTTTTCCACCAAATGGTCATGCCTTTACCCCTCCTTCTAAAAGCTCCTGAAATTTTCTGCTTGAAACCGGGGGGTCTCTCTAGAGCCATTTCACCCTTATATACGGGTATCAGGTATATTTGAGCAAGGAGACCCAAAAGTATGAGGAGTTTTAGGAAGGAGGCTACAATTTCTGGAAGCCATGCAAAGAACAAGAGTTCAGAGGGTCCTTTTATGATTGTTTTTAGGATATTATAAACAGCGATTCCTGCGATCACGTAGGCGGGCCCGATGACTACAAGGCGCCAAAGATGGAGTTTTTCCGATCCACGCAATTTATCTTTGAGCTTTCTTGCTAAGAAAACGCCTACTAAACCATATGCTACAAAAAGACCTAATCCTGCAAGAAATTGAACGGATGCAAAGCCTAAAGCTGTTAAATCATAAAAAATGTCGAGATCAAGGGATAGTAATATAAAAAATGCAAGAAAGGCAAAACCAGCAATTATGGAGTAAAAAACATAGTCTTCAGTCTTAAAAAAGCCCTCCATATAGGTTTTTACTTTTAAAGCTAGCTCTTCTTCTTCTTTTCTTTTCTTTTTCTCTTGATTACGCTTTTCTTTCTCCTTTCTCTTTTTTTCTTTCTCTTTTTCTTTCTTTTTCTCCTCATTACCCTTTTCTTTCTCTTTTTTCTTGAATAATCCCATAAAAGGATCCCTCGCAACTTTTCCTTTCACGCCACTATTCCTACAAATAAGGGATTTTAAAAAACTAAATTTATGGATTATTTTATAAACTGTCCTAATCATTATAAATAACGATAATTATTAATTCTAGTTTGTTATTATGTTTAAGTATATATCTGTACGCGCGCAAAGGTTTTAGGTTTTATAGGAGTTTTTAGAGGTTTTATAATTTGAACGATGAAAAGGCAAAAAAGGAAGATAAAAAAGATGATAAATGGGAGAAAGATTTCTCAGTAGATAATATTTTAAAACCTGCTACTGGTTTTCCTGAGCGATCTGAGGAACTTGTTTTTAACGAGTTTGCAGCCGAAGCTACGCGATTTTTGATGGAAGCGGATCAACACGCAGCAAAAGGGGAAATAGATGACGCGGCAGAAGCTTTATGCGCTGCGATTTTTGCAACCTTCCTAGTCTTTGGGAGCTCTCTTTCCATAAAGATATTGGCAGATTTTATCACTCAAAATATGAACTATAAAGAAGAACTTGCGAAAAATGAGCTAGTTGCCGCTACGAAGAGGGCTCTTTTAGCTTATGTGCAGAAGGATATTGAGTCAGCTATTGAAGCGCGTGCCATGGCTATAAGTTATAAATCAAAAACCTCAGAGAGAGCGTTTATTGTAAAACAAGGAATTGAAAATATTATAGGTCGTTTAATCGGATAAAACAGTTAAAATATTAAGCGCTTTTCTTTAGTAATTTGTTTTTTGTGGGTGTAGTGGTAATGAAGCGTGTGGAAGCGATAATTAGACCGGAAAAAGTTGAAGCGTGTAAAAACGCCCTTGCAGATGCAGGATTCTCCGGCTTGACGGTAACAGAAGTAAGAGGTCGAGGAAGACAGATGGGAATCGTTTCATCGTTACCAAAAAATTCTGGTCAAGATTTAGTCCCTAAAAACAAATTAGAAATGGTAGTAGAGGATAAGGATGTAGAAAAGGCCGTAGATATTATTCTTAAAAATGCGCGTACTGGTGCTATAGGCGATGGAAAAATATTCATAAGCGATATAAGCGAATGCATCAGAATTAGAACGGAGGAAAGGGGAAAAGACGCAATATAATCAACAAAAAAAGGAAAGATGAAAATTAAGCAAGAGAAAAAATATCTTAGAACATGTTGGATTTTTAGAGGTCTAGGAGTTTTATGAGAAGGGACATTATCGATACATCGCCCGCGCCAACACTACTTTTTACCTGATCCGCTATAAAACATGGGATTTGAACGATAGTAAGACCGTTTTCTTTTTTCCTTATGGAGGGATAATCTGTTCTTTTTCCTTCCCTTAACTTTTTGTTTATCAAGTCGGGAGTTGGGGGTTTTGCTGTTTCAACGCGTACACAACCTGCTGCTGCAGAGAAGGTCATCGCTTCCACTAATTTTTCTGGAGAATAGTCCTGCTTTGTTGCTACTATTTGTCTCTCTGCTTCATGATAAAATAAAGTTTGAATTTTTGAGTTTTCCAAGATCGTTTTTATCATTTCTTCTGCTTTGTTACTCGAAAATTTTAGGGTTTTTGCGAGGTCTACGAGCTCGTATTCATTAGCACTTAACAAACTTACATGGAAATATATTTTATCAGCAAGTCCCTTAATCTCTTCTTTGGTGAAAGCGTTAAAACCCCCTGTATCCGTTACTGTGAGTACTTTTTCTTTCATTTCTTCTAAAACTTCTTCCACGCGAGCTAAATAGTCCCAGTCTTTGTCATAGAAAAGTACATGCCATCCAACAGGCACAATAACTTTAACATTTTCATCAATAGAATGGACAAGATTTTCTAAAAACTCGATGTTTTTTGTTATCCTTCTTGCCTCGCCAACGTTTAGAATGAAGCGTTCTCCAACCTCTTTTGGCTGGATTATTAAAGACATGCCTTCCTCTAGCGCAACCACCCACCCTTTGAAGTCTACATGTTTACTGTTAAGACGCCCAACTTCATATTCGTTAGCAGCATTACCCCCAGTTATTATAGTTATCTCTGTATCAGGAGTTTGTTTGAAGGTATCCATAAAATCTTTGGGTAATGTTTTTACTGGAAGTTCACCACCTTTCCTTTGTTTAAGGAAATTATAAGCGGTTTTTAATGGTTCAAATTCGGGATATTTTTCACTCACTTTTTTTAAGCTTTTTAGGGGTAGTTTTATTACCACGTCTTTTACACGTTCTCCGACGCATAATAGTTTTTCCTGTTCTATTAGAATCACGCTCCTTTTTTAAGGGAGGGGTGGATTAAAAGTTTTTTTCCTTTTTGTTTTTATTTACTTCTTTATTATTTATTCGTTTGTTTTCAGTTTTTTGATAAGAAAAGTTTTTTAACATGTACTAAAAAATATATTTTTAGGTTATGCTAAATTTTCTAAAACTTGAAAACTTTTTATTTCTGAAGCTTTTTGGAGGGGAAAAAGTGAAATCAAAACAAAAGAGAGAAAAAAGAAGACATCTAAGCACGACGGAAGAAAACTACTTAGTGGAACTTTTAAGATTTCTTGAGAGGGGAATTGAAAGAGTTAAAACCACAGAACTTGCCAACTTACTCGAAGTAAAGCCTGCCACCGTAACCAATATGCTTGACAGGCTAAAGAGAAGGAAACTTGTCAAATATGAAAAGTATCACGGCGTTCAACTGACAAAAAAGGGGAAAATTTTAGCGGCTAAAATTTTGAGACGGCACAGAGTAGCCGAGAGATTTCTCGTAGATGTTTTAGGAATGGACTGGGCTGAAACACATAAGGAAGCCCACGAGCTTGAGCACGCCATAAGTGATGAACTATTAGAGCGTTTTGAGGGGCTTATATCATCGATCCCAGTCTGTCCTCATGGACACCACATACCTACTAAAAAGGGGGAGATATTTCACGATTGTTCGCAACCATTAAGCGACTTTATGGAGGGAAAAGAAGTAAGAATTTCAAGGGTATCACATGATCTTGAAAAAGATGTTAAAACGCTTAAAAAATTGGAAGGACTTGGATTAATCCCCGGGATTGATGTGAAAATTAAGCAAAAGTCGCCTGGAAATGGCCCGATAATGCTCCAAACAGGCAACATAAAGCATAGAAGAACTATCGCGATTGATAACAAGATAGCATCAAACATCTACGCAATACCTGTAAGAATAAAAGATCTTTACACCGTAAAAGAGGCTTCAAAAGATGAGAAAATGTCACAGTAATCAAGATCATGAAAGAAGAGGAAGGGAGAGAAAAAGGCATAGATGGAGGCTAAGAGGGGAAACAAAAAAGGAGAAGAAAGAAATATCCTTAAAAGTCTTTTTAGCAGGGCAACCTAATGTTGGGAAGTCTGCGCTTTTTAACAGATTAACGGGCCTTGGTATTGATGTCAGTAATTACCCAGGGACAACTGTTGAAGTTATGAGGGGAAAAACTTCTTTTCATGGAGAGATCTTGGAAATAGTGGATCTTCCAGGCGTGTATACTTTTGGAGCTACTTCTGAGGATGAAAAAGTTGCAATAAGAGCCATTTTAGAAGAAAAACCAGACGTTATCGTAAACGTTGTAGACGCGTGCACCCTTGACCGTGATCTTTTCTTCACCATGCAGCTTCTTTTATTAAAGATACCTGTGGTTGTCGCTTTAAACCAAGTTGATCGAGCGGAAAAATTGGGTATGTATGTGGATAGTGAAAAGTTGAGTAGAAGTTTGGGGGTTCAAGTAATACCCATCATAGCCACAAAGGGTCTAGGGATAGATTCACTTTTCCGTGTGGTAATAAGGGAAGGAAAAAATGGTGAAGAAAGACCTATAAAATTGAGGCTTGGATACGATATTGATAAAAGGATTAATAGTTTAGAAAAAGAGGTGAAAGAGAGAGTTTCAAACCATATAATAAGTGATAAGTTGATTGCTCTCTGGTTGCTTGCTAGTGAAGAGTATGCGTTAAGAGAGGTGATAGATCAAAAAAAATGGGGGGAATTAAACGCTTTAGCTAAAGAGTATCAGGATGAGATAGAGAAAATTCATGGGGAGAAAGCTTTTTTTAGGTTGGCAAAGGAGCTTCATGCCTATGGTTGGGTGATAGCTGATGCGGTTACTATGCAATTTAAAGAGATTAGGAGAGGGTTTAAAGAAAAATTGGATGAATTAACGACAAGTTTTTCTGTGGGTATACCTATTTTAATCGCGGTTTTTCTTGCTTCTTTTGCTTTCATAGTTTTTGTGGGGGGGATGCTTGAAGAGTTGATTGTTTGGGGATTTGAGGAGAATATATCGCCCGCTGTGGAGAGTTTCTTAAACAGGTTTATTTCCCCGAAAGGAATTCTTCACGACATAATAATGGATGGAGTTATTTTAGGGATAGAGGCAGGGATGGCCATAGCAGTACCTTACATTCTCACGTTTTACATTATTTTAGCTCTGCTGGAAGATAGTGGGTATATTAGTAGAATAGCTTATCTTTTAGATAACCTAGCTCATAAGCTAGGGCTTCATGGTAGGGCGGTTATTCCAGCCCTTGGGGGGTTTGGGTGTAGTGTTCCAGCCATTATGGGAACGCGGATTTTGGAAACAAGGCGTGAAAGGATAATAGCAGCTTACTTGATAGTGTTAATACCTTGTTCTGCGAGAAGCGCGGTGATTTTTGGGGCAGTAGGTTATTACGCTGGATTCCTCTATGCGTTAGCTATTTATCTTATAGACTTTTTAATAGTGCTTCTTTCGGGAATAATTCTTAATAGGATACTACCAGGCAAATCTACAGGGTTTCTCCTTGAAATACCCCCCTTCCGCACTCCAGACGCGCGTAGTGTGATGAAAAAGACATGGTTCAGGATGAAAGGCTTCGTCATTATAGCTTTTCCCATATTGATTGCTGGAAGCGTTTTATTAGCATGGCTTAGCAGTGCAGGATACTTGGATACGATTACGGGTCCATTAGAACCTATTACTGTGGACTTATTAGGACTTCCACCAGAAACTTCCGTACCACTGATTTATGGAATATTAAGGAAAGAGATGGCCTTAGAAACCCTCGTAATTTTACAGGGAGTAAGCCTTTCAGGCATGACTACTAAACAACTCTTTATTTTCAGCACAGTTGTGACTCTGTTCTTTCCTTGTCTCGCATCTCTCGGCGTATTGTCCCACGAATTAGGGAAAAAAGTAGCAGCCCTTATAGCGTTCTCAACATTAATGACAGGCTTAGCCGTTGGAGCGCTTTTAAACATTATTCTGTAAAAACAAAAAGGAAAGGCTTAAAAAAGAAACGAAAACGTTTTTGATTTGATTAAAACGGGATAAAACGTTTCATATTACTGTTATAAATGGTTTATTAGCGGGGCTTTAAGTGAATAATAATCGAGAAGATAGGGTTTTGATTTTAATTGATGGAGAGCACACTATCCCCGTCATTTCAAAAGGTTTAGAAAAGCTTCGAAAAATGGGAAAAAAGATAGTTGCAGGTTTATTTGTGGGAGGATTTGAAAAAATAGGAGACCTGAAAACGTTAGAAAATGAGTTAGGGATCCCTGTAGAAATATTAAAAACAGATTTTCCTAATACGCTTCAATTATTAAATGAAAAACATGGGTCTTTTAACACTATTTTTGACCTTTCAGATCATCCGATATTAAGTCCAAAAGATAGGATGAGGATCGGTGTTGAAAGCCTTATTAGAGGTTATAGGTATGAGGGAGCGGATTTTTCCTTCGATCCTTTGGAGCTAAAAGAAAACGTTTTGGATAAATTTTCTTTGGGAGTGATAGGTACAGGGAAAAGGACGGGAAAAACAGCGATTAGCGCATATATCGCAAAGCTCTTAAAGGAGAAGGGAATTGAGGGTTGTATAGTGACAATGGGGCGTGGAGGACCAGAAAAACCAGAACTAATCAAGGGGAAAGAGATTGAAATCACGCCACAATTCCTCGTAGATTTGGTAAAAAAAGGTTATCATGCAGCAAGTGATTGCTGGGAGAATGCTTTAACTGCAAAAGTTACTATCGTTGGTTGTTCTAGGTGTAGCGGAGGCTTAGCGGGTAAAACTTTCTATGATAACGTTTTAGAAGGGGCGAAAATAACGAACTCGCTTCCTTTAGACGTTGTTATACTTGAAGGAAGCGGAACTACAGTACCCTCAATAAAAGCGGATAAGTACGTAGTGACGGTATCTGCTTGGCAACCTAAATTTTTATTTTCAGGGTATCTTTCTCCTATACGTGTAAAAATTTCAAGTATGGTGATAATAACCGGGTGTGAACTACCCCTTGCAAGTAGTAAGAGAGTGGAAAAAATTGTGAGAAAGATAAAAACTATTAAACCGGAAATAGATGTAGTTAAGACCGTTTTTAGGCCAATGCCACTAGGTGATATAACGGGTAAAAAAGTGTTTTATGCCTCGACAACCCCCAGAAAAATCATTAAAAAGAATGTGGATTACTTAGAAAAGACATTTAATTGTTCTGTTTCATATTATACTAACCAGCTTTCTAATCGATTTAAATTGAGAAATGAGGTTGAGAAAAATCTCGAAAAAGCGGATGTTCTTCTCACAGAGCTTAAAGCATCAGCTGTCGACACTGCCACAGTAATGGCTCTTTCTAGTGGAAAAGAGGTGATTTACGCACATAATGTTCCTATTTATGTGGGTGGGACTGTGGAATCTTTGGAAGAAGCAATCCTCAGCTTGATACCGAAAAATATGGGGGTAAAAGACTCGTGATCCGAATCGTTAATAAAGGGTTTTCAACACCTTTTTCTAGGGGTCTTTTAGCTCAAAGGCTTTCAGCAACTGGACTGGATCCGAAAAAGGCTTATTCCATAGCGGAAGGATTGCTTTTAGAGCTTAAAGAGAAAAAAATCCAAGAAATTTCTGCAGAAGAGTTAGACAAGAGGATAACAGAGATTCTTTTGGATCAAGTGGGAAAACCTACTGCGAAAAGATTTGTAATGTATAAAAAACTCAGAGAACTCCAAGAGCCTCTCATAATCTTAATATCCGGGACAACGGGGATAGGAAAATCAACAATAGCTTCCATGTTGGCAAACAGGCTTAACATCCACTACGTTATAGGAACAGACATAATAAGAGAAGTTTTGAGGAAAGTACTTTCAAAGGAATTGGTTCCAAGTCTTCATACCTCCACCTATATTGCTTGGAGAGAGTTAAAGCGTTATATATCGCCTACATACTCAAGGGAAATTATAGGGTATGAAGAACAAGCAAAACTCGTCACTGTAGGTATAGAGGCAATCATCCAGAGAGCCTTTGTAGAGGGAATTTCGATGGTTATAGAGGGGGTGCACATATGCCCAACCTTGATAGCAAAAGATTTCCTTGAAAACCTTAACACGATTTTCATTTTTTTGAATCTTAATGACGAGAAAATTCACAGAGAAAGATTCCATTCGAGGGCAATGAACGTGGTTATAAAACGCCCTATAGACAGATACTTAGAAAATTTTGACAGCATTAGAAAAATCCAAGACTATCTTCGAGAACAAGCAATGATCACAAAAATCCCAATAATCGAAAATGAAACCATCGATTACACATTAAAAACAATGTTTAACTTCGTTTATCAAGCCATCGAATATCTCATAATCTCAAAGATACCCCCAGAAGAACTCGAAACCCTAAAAATAACTAAAAAATAATCTTTAACCAACTTTTACTCATGAAACTTCTTAAATTTTAGAAGATTATATCATGAAAGCTTAAAATAGGGGGAAGAGGGACTCAAACTTTAAAAAAGACAAACCTTAAAATATTTAAGTCAATCATCCCTTTCTATTAAAGTTGAAACAAGGGTCGGTAGTCTAGATTGGTTAGGATGCATGCTTGGGGTTTTATGAAAACTTTTTCTTGGAACAATAAGCATGTGGTCGCGGGTTCAAATCCCGTCCGACCCACTTAATTTGCGGATTATTTTGCGAGATTATTTTATTATAATTAAAACTAATAATTAATTGTAAAAATAAGCTTTTGTAGAAATAAGTCTCTTCCCTCGTGGGCTTTGGAGGGAAAAAATTGATTAATAATGAGTATGAAGAGAATTGTGAAATCTATAAAAATGAAAAAACGCTCATAAACTTCACCTTTTTCGTGGCGTGCAAGAATCCGCAGTCCGCAGCCCATTTCCTTTACAGCGTTCTAAAGGGGGAAGATAAAAAGAAACTATTCCCGATCCTCAGGGAACGGATCGCAGAGCTCTTAGAAAAAAACCAATGTCACTATGAAGCCGCCCTCTTAAGAACGATAAACATAGAAGAATAAGCTTATTATTTCTCTTTTTCCAGTTTTTTAGCTCTTTGAGTAGGGTTTTTCTTTTTGTGGGGATGGAAAATTATGTTTTTATATGGGGTGTGCTTGAGGATATATTGTTGTTTCATGTTTTTTAGGGGGTTTATGGGCTGTTTATGATAGGGGTTATGATGGGGGGTTATTAGCTGATGGCGGATTGGCAGAAGAAGATAGTTGAGAACCTTGATGGTATTACTGTGTCTCTTAATGATGAGGTGGTTTTTGATGGAGATAAGTGTTTAAGCGAGTGTAATGGTCTTTGTTGTTTTGATATTCACGTTATGGTTGATCCTTTTGATATTTTTCGTATTACACGTTCAAAGCATGTACAGGAAAATCTTGGTATAACGGATACTACAAAACTTTATGAGGGTGAACAACCGCTTTTATTATACTATGTGGGAGGGACTTCTAACATGCCTTTTGCTATAATCAATTTTCGACCTGTAAAAGTTCTTGGAAAAGATGTAAAAATAAAGAAATGTCCTTTTCTCGTACCAGCTTTTCCAAAATTATACGCAGAAAAGAAAAGGAAAAAGGGGAAGAAAGGGGGTAAGGCAAGGTATTTTGTCGTGGCGAGGGCCGGAGAACCCATGATTTGCGCCCTTGAAAAGGCAAAACCCACCATTTGTAGGAGTTCTCCTATAGGTAGGGCTTTGATGTATAGTGGGAAAGATAGGAAGAAGGAGTACAGGTTTATTTACAAACCTCCTGATCCGAAGTGTCCTGCTTGTAAGGCAGAGAAAAAGGTTAAGGTTAGGGATTATGTAGAGGAATGGAATCTGATAAACTCCTACAAATATAAGGATTTATTCTTTGATCAGATTTGCTGGTTTGAAGAAAAAAAGTTTCATTTTCCAAGGGATTTAATCTATAAGTTGGGCCAGATTCTATACAATTTTGACGACCCACTCATAAAAAATATTATAGAAACTTATCGAGAGGCTAACAATCGCACCGGTGAACTGAAGTTTAAAGAACTTTACGAAGTGTTTAAAAAAATGGTAGAAATTGTTCAAGAAGAACTACAAAGAAGGACCTTAAAACAAGAAGTAAATAGTGAAAAATAGGAGAGCTTATAACCGTTAAAGTGAATTATTGGGAACTTTTTGACAATTTTTTGTAGAAAATTTTTTATTCTTATTTCTAGTTTTAGGGTTTGTTTAGTTTTATGATTAATTGGTTGGCTTTTGGTGTTTTTTGATGACTTTACTCGGAGATATTTTTGAAGCGCTTTATTTTATTCTTCCTGCATATTTTGCGAACAGTTCACCGACAGTTTTAGGTAAAGGATCAAGGTATAACTTTTCTATTGACCGTGGTAAGCTTTTTTTTGATGGTAGACGTATTTTTGGCGATTCTAAGACGATAAGGGGATTGGTTGGGGGTATTTGTGCAGGTTTGTTCATAGGTTTTATCCAGTTTTTAATAAGGGACCCTGAGCCTGTTTTAGGGTTTTTAGACCATATGAGTAGAGCGTTTCTTCTTTCTTTAGGAACTCATTTCGGGGATCTTTTTGGCTCTTTTATTAAGCGTAGGTTGGACATTATGACAGGAGGACCTTTTCCCATTATGGATCAACTAAGTTTTCTAATTTTTGCTTTGGGCTTAACAGCTATATTTTATGAGGTACCTCTAAAATACGTGCTCATCTTACTACCGATAACGTTAGGAGCTCATTTAGGAGCTAATATTTTAGCATATAAAGCAGGAATAAAAGACGTTTGGTGGTAGAAGAAGAACTATAATTAGTGATATTTGAATCTTAAATAAGAATGCTCTAGGGAATTGTTAATGTATCATAATTATTCAATAGTAGAAGTTTTAAGGAGGGATTTATGTAGAAGGGAGTGTTATTTTATAAATACTTGAGTGGTTTGTTGTTTTGTGGTTATTTTTTTGGAGGTGTTAAGGGGTTTTGTTTGTTGAAGATCTTGATGTTCCCGATATTGTTAAGAAGATCGTTTTAGATAGTGGTATAAGGGAGCTTTATCCACCACAGATAGAGGCGATTAAGACTGGGTTTTTGGAGGGGGAGAATTTAGTTTTATGTATACCTACGGCTTCTGGTAAAACTTTAGTTGCAGAGCTTGCTATGGCTAAGCGTATTATTGAGGGGGGTGGGAAAGCTTTGTATCTTGTGCCTTTGAAAGCCCTTGCTAGTGAAAAGTATGAAGAGTTTCAGAAATGGGAAAAAGCTGGTTTTAAAGTGGGGATTACGAGTAGTGATTTTGATTCTTCTGATGCTTGGCTTAAGGGTTATGATATAATCGTTGGTACTAATGAGAAGCTTGATTCTTTGCTTAGGCATAATACGAGGTGGCTTAGTGATGTTAGGCTTGTTGTTGCTGATGAGATACACTTGATTAATGATGGTAGCAGGGGGCCTACCCTTGAGGTTATTTTATCGAAGTTGAAGCGGATAAATAAAAATGCTCAATTTTTAGCTTTAAGCGCTACTATTGCTAATGCTAATGAGGTTACTGATTGGCTTGACGCTAAGCTTGTTGTTAGTGATTGGAGACCTGTCGTTTTAAAAGAGGGAGTTTATGAGGACGGGTTCATCACGTTTAGTATAGGTGAGAGTGCGATGATTCCAAATTTTACGGGTGAGGATATCATTGATCTCGCCGTGGATACTGTTAATGGAGGTGGTCAAGCTTTAGTGTTTAGCACTTCAAGGAGGAGCGCGGTTAGTACCGCTAAAAAGCTTTATACTCACGTAAAATCGTTACTATCAAAAAAAGAAATAAGCCAGTTATCAGATGTTTCAGAAGAGATTTTGAGTGTGGGAGAGAGAACAAGAATTTCTGAGCTTTTAGCCAGACTTCTGAGTGGTGGTGTTGCCTTTCATCATGCAGGACTTAACTATAACCATAGAAGATTGGTGGAAGATAGTTTTAGGGATAATTTATTGAAGGTTATTACGGCTACTCCTACCCTTGCTGCTGGTGTTAATCTTCCGGCTCGCCGTGTAATCATTCAGGGTTATAGGCGTTATGATACTAAAATGGGTTTTTTGGAGGAGATCCCCGTTTTGGAGTATAAGCAGCAGGCGGGTAGGGCTGGAAGGCCTAAATATGATAAGGTGGGGGAAGCTGTTCTTCTGTCTAGTTCTGAGGATGAAACGGAGTTTTTAATGGAGAGGTATGTTTTAGGGGAGCCTGAGAGGATAAGGTCTAAGCTAGCTTCTGAACCTGCTTTAAGAACCCACGTACTTGCAACTATTGCTACGAATTATGCACGCACGGAGAAAGGTTTGTATGATTTTATAAGCGGTACGTTTTACGGTTATCAGTATGATCCTGAGAGCGTTTCTGGAATTTTGGATAGGATTTTGTCTTTTTTGTTCGAGGAAGGATTTTTAGAAGAAGATGGAAAGAGGTTGAAGGCTACAAAGTTTGGAAAACGTGTTTCAGAGCTTTATATAGATCCTCTTTCTGCTAAAATCATTAGAGATGGTCTTATGGGGGCACCGGAGGATTTAGTTGGGAAGGAGGTAGGGGTTTTGCATCTTATCAGCGCTACGCCGGATATGCCTAAACTTGGTTGGAGGAGAAGAGATGAGGAGTTTGTAACAAGTTTTGTAGATCAGCATGAGGAGGAATTTTTACAAGAACCGCCAGATATAGGGAGTATAGATTATGAATTTTTCATGTTACAAGTAAAAGTGGCGATGTTACTTTATTCATGGATTGAAGAGTATTCAGAAGACCAAATAATCTCTGCTTTTAGAGTCGGGAGTGGTGACATATTAAGGATTGGAGAAACCGGGAGATGGTTGCTTTATTCAACGGAAGAAATTGCTAAACTATTAAAATTAAGGTTGGCTAAGAAGATAATAAGAGAGTTAACTATGAGAGTAACTTACGGAATCAAAAAAGAACTTGTAAAACTTGTTTCAATCCCTGGCATAGGGAGGATTCGGGCAAGAGCGTTATACAATTCAGGATACAAATCACTTAGAAGCCTTCAAAGAGCGAAAATAGGGGATTTAATTAAGGTTCCCATGATAGGAAAAGAGATAGCTAAGAAAATAAAAGAGACAATAGGTGAAAAAGAGGTAACAGTAGAAAGCAGGGAACCCGAAGATCTTGGATATAAGGCTGATTCAATGTCTCAAAGATCGGTTAAACAAGCAAAACTTCTTCATTTCTCAGATAAAAAATCTAAAAAAACGGGGCAAAAAAGAAATGATCGAAGAAAGAGACGAAAAAGATCTTAAGGAACTTATTGATGGCTTTAAGGCAAAAAATCGCAATGCTAACGAGGGGTTGATAAGTAAGGCTTTTTTCTTTTCGAAAATGGCTCATGAAGGGCAAAAAAGAAAGGGTGGAGCGGATTTTTTTATTCATCCTCTTGAAGTGGCAAAAATGCTTTCAAAGCTTGGTGCAGATGAAGAAACGGTTTGTGCTGCTTTATTGCATGATGTTGTGGAGGATACTGAGGCTACTTTAGACGAAGTTCGGGAAGAGTTTGGGGAGAAAATCGCTTTTTTAGTTGAAGCATTAACAAAAACTTCAATTGATTTTGAAAATAAGGCGGAGCGGAAAGCAAGATATCGCGAACAGGTTAAAAAAGCTACAGAAGAAGATAGACGGGTTCTTCTAATTAAATTGGCAGACAGGCTTCATAACATAAAAACTTTACATGTTTTTGAAGAGAAAAAACGCGTACATATTGCAAAGGAAACCCTAGATTTTTACGTTCCTCTTGCCAGAAAATACGGTCTAGAAGATTTTGCTAAGCAATTAAAAAAAGAAAGCAAAAAATACCTAAACGAAATACAAAATAATTTTTAATATTGCAAAAACTTAAAAAAATCTCTTTGTATTTAAATCTTGTTTTCTTTAATTATTTTAAGGTTTTAACTTATATGTTAGGGTTTTTTGGGGGTATGTTTTGTGTCTTTTGTGCATCCGATTGATTTTCGTTATGGTAGTGAAGTGATGCGAGGAGTTTTTTCGCAGGAAAACAAGCTTGAATTGATGTTGAGGGTGGAGGGAGCTTTAGCCAAAGTTCATGCAGAGTTGGAGGAAATTCCTGATTCTGCTATGAAGGTCATTGTTGAGAAGGCTTCAACAGAGTTTGTAAAGTTGGAAAGGGTGGAAGAGATAGAAAAGGAGATTCAGCACGACGTTATGGCGATGGTTAGAGCGCTTTCAGAGCAGTGTGGTGAAGCAGGGAAATATGTTCACTTGGGAGCTACTAGTTATGATATAGTGGATACAGCTTTGGCTCTCCAATTAAAAGAGGCGATAGCTATCATTCGTAAAGAGTTGATTTTACTTCTTCGTGTTGTAACAGATTTAGCAGATACTCATAGGTGGACTTTGTGTGTTGGGAGGACACATGGGGTGCATGCTGAGCCCTACGTTTTTGGTCATAAGTTTGCTGTTTGGGCTGATGAAATCATGAGGCACATAGAACGTTTGGATGCTTGTAAAGAAAGGGTTTGTGTTGGTAAGATGACTGGTGCCGTGGGAACCCAAGCGGCTTTGGGAAAAAATGCTGAAAAACTGCAAGAAATAGTGATGAAGAACCTTGGAATAAAAAGTGCAGAGATAAGTACCCAAATCGTTTCACGTGATAGGATAGGGGAACTTATATGCCTTCTGGCCTTGATATCCTCCTCTTTGGATAAGTATGCCACAGAGATAAGAAACCTCCAAAGAACTGAGATAGGCGAGGTAGAGGAACCTTTCCGCGAGGAATTTCAAGTGGGAAGTTCTGCTATGCCTCATAAACGTAATCCTTGGAAGAGCGAGAGGGTGAGCGGTCTTGCAAGAATATTAAGAGGGCTGGTAATTCCTGTCCTTGAAAACGTTATAACATGGCATGAAAGAGATATAGCTAATAGTTCAAGTGAACGTTGCATGATCCCGGAAGTCTTCATGCTCCTTGAAGAGCAACTTAGAACCTTTACGAAAGTTCTTGAAGGATTAAAAGTTTCAAAAGAGAACTTGAAAAAGAACTTAAAACTCACGAAAGGATTGATAATGAGCGAAGCTTTGATGATCCTCCTCACAAAAAAAGGTATGGGACGCCAGGAAGCTCACGAACTTGTGAGAAAAATAGCGATAAAATCGGTTAAAGAAGGAAAATCTTTCGAAAATTCGGTCCTTGAAGAATCAGAAATTACGACGTTATGCACAACTGAAGAGATTAAAAAAACATTAAAACCAAAAAATTTCATAGGAACGGCTCCAAAACAGGTCTTAAAAATAGTTAGAAAAGCGAGAAAAATCCTAAAAAAAGAAGAACAATGAAAAAGAAAAAGGTTAGAAGAAGTTAAAAACTTTTAATTCTTTGAAATATATAAGAATATCTAAAGGAAAAGAAAAAAAATAAAATGTTTTTATGCTAAAATCTTGTTTTTCCCGTGTTTTTTGAAGTTACTCTTCTAATGGTTCGAAATCTTCTTTTGGCGCACCGCAATTTGGACATTCCCAGTCATCTGGAAGGTC
This sequence comes from Candidatus Hodarchaeota archaeon, assembly GCA_048886645.1. Taxonomy (GTDB): domain Archaea; phylum Asgardarchaeota; class Wukongarchaeia; order Wukongarchaeales; family Wukongarchaeaceae; genus Wukongarchaeum. Next base: position 18,501 of record JBHLKN010000022.1, read on the forward strand.
TTCAAAGGCGGTTCCTGGGGGAATTTCTCCGTCAGGGTCTCCTTCTTCAGGGTCATATATATAGCCGCATACTGTGCATTTCCATTTTTGCATTTTTTTTCCTCCAAAGAAAAATAAAAGTCTCAAAAGAAATTTTTGGAGTAGTATGGAGGTTGACTTTTAAAAGCTTTCCATTAAAATAATATTAAAACGCATTGATGTTGGAAGTTCAAAAACCTTTTAATGTTTTCAATTTTCTTTCAAGTCCTCAAACGTTGGTGATTTTATGGTTGTTAGTAATGTTGAAGGAGCGAAATTTGTTTTTGTTACAAGCCCTATTTGTGAGAAACATGTTATGGAGTTTTCTCACCCTGAATCTCCTGAAAGGATGCGAGAGATCATGGAGGCGGTTAATAAGCTTTTAGAAACAAGTGGGGGGGAAGTTGCTGTTTTAGAGTGTAAAGAAGCGGATTTAATTGATATTGAACGGGTTCATGATCCTGACTATGTTGAGCTTGTGCGACGCATCTCTGAGCAAGGTGGGGGCAATTTGGGTCCAGATAATGATATGAATCAGTTCACATATCAAGCGGCCCTTGTTGCAGCTGGGGGAGCAATTAACGCAGCGCAATTAGTGTTAGAGAGGGAATGTGGAAAAGAGAGATTCAGTTCTTTTGCCATAATTCGACCGCCAGGACATCATGCTTCAAAGGATATGGCAAGAGGATTCTGTTTTTTCAACAATGTAGCAATAGCGACTACAAAGCTTATCCATGAGAGTCTTGTAGGAAAGGTTGCTATTGTGGATATCGACAACCATTTTGGAGACGGGACTTCTGAGATTTTTTATGATAGAGCAGATGTTCTCTATATTTCATTACATGCCCATCCAAGTTTTGCTTATCCGGGTAAAGGGTTCTTAGCCGAGATAGGAAAGGATGAGGGAGAAGGATACAATGTGAATATTCCCTTATTTCCAGGAACAGGAGATCAGGAATATTTGGAAGCTTTTGACAGGATAGTGGTACCTATATTAGAAGCTTTTAGGCCTGATATCATACTGGTTTCAGCAGGGTTTGATGGAATGTTTACTGATCCTATAGGATCTTTGAGTTTAACGCGTGGGGGATATGGAGAGGTGGCGAAAAGACTTTACACTACAGCAAGAAAAGTGAGCAGCGGAAAACTTTCCTCGATCTTAGAGGGAGGATACGACTTAAATAATTTACCAAAGTGCGTTATTTCTTTTGTAAAGCCGGTGCTTGATCCATCGGTTATTGAAGTAGAAGAACCCGTAAAAGCAGGTTCTAGGCGCGAACAAACTAGAAAAACTATC
>JBHLKN010000022.1:19915-23718 GCA_048886645.1 Candidatus Hodarchaeota archaeon
CATGGATATGCGTTAAGCTTTATGTCGGTTTTTTTTCTTTTTTTGTTGTCTGTAGTAGTGATATAGATATTCTTGGGCATAGCCCGCATATTCTCCGAAATATTTTCTCCCACGATTATTGATGAATTCATACTGCTTTTTTGTCATGTTTTTATTCAGAGAGATTTCGACATCTTTGAAAAGGTTGCCGTAATGTTCTAACATTAAACATCTGATATTTACGTCTATAGGAAAGGCAGAAAGCTTTTCATAGGCAAATAAGGCCACACAATCCGCCGCTTTTTGTCCTACTCCTCGAGCTTTCATAAGGTGACCCTTCAAGGTTTCGTAAGTATGCTTTTTTAATTCTTCAAGATCAAAAATTCCCTCTGCAACCTTACACGCGGTATCAAGGATTGATTGAGCCCTGTACCCCACCCCACATTCAAGAATTTCAGTCATTGAAGCATTTTTAATTACTTCAGAATCTGGAAAAGAATAAAAGGTGCGACCTTCGTACACGATTTTTTCTCCAAATTTTCTGCAAAGATTTTCAATCATTCTTTTGATTTGGGGGATACCCTTGTTGGTGGCTAAAATAAAGGAGATTAAGCATTCCCAAGGTTGTTGTCTTAGTATCCTTAATCCGTGATATTTATTGATAGCTTCTTCAATCAGTTTATCTTTATTGATTTGGGAAAGGATCTTTAAAAGGTCGTGGTCTAGGGCAAAATAGTGTTCTATTTCTTTCCGTCCCATATAGTTTTCAGGGTAGTATTCAAACGTGAGTCTGTTTTTTTCTTTTTGTTGTGCTATTTTTATTATGGTTTTGTTAACTACCCCGTACAAAAAATTGTTGATTTTACGCCATCTAAAAGTTTGACCGCAGAGAACGGTTTCTTTGAGGTTAAAGGGGGTTTTGTCTGGTAGGATTAATTCTTCCAAGCTAGACTTACTCCACTTTCGCTTTCAAATTTAGAGTTGTTTAAGTTTTTCTAGAGCTTTTTTTGTGATATTTTCTATTGATTCTTTAGCTTTTTCTTTCACTTCAAAGGTTTTTGAAACTATTTTTTCACCCGTAGATTTTATTAGAGAGGAGAATAGGGTTTTTGTTTCTTCTGCTGTGAGGAGGCTTAAGAGTTTTTTGAAAGTCTCTTTGTTGCTTGGTATGTAGCTCGTCCAATCCCTAAAATTTCGGGAAAAAGTAAATATGATAAGGGCTGTTAAAAGGATTACGGTTAAAGCTATGGCGGAAAATTTGTGAAATCTTACTGCAGGGTCTTTGGAATCTAAGGCAAGGGCGATTCTTAAAGCAAAAACATGAAAACCTAAGGCTGCACTAATTAGGGGAAGGATTATTCTTTCTTCGCCTATATTTTTCAAAATCTGAGCTTGAGACTTCCTGATCTTTCTTGAGAGGACTTGTATTGAGTAAAAACAACCAATTAAAATTAGGAAATAGTCGATAGTTAACAGCGGTCCCATGTTTTCTGATATTTTTAACATGAAAATTATATGGTATAAAACAAAAAAGAAACTGAATCCGATTATTGCTGCAAAAACATTGCCGTTTATCCACCGCCTAGGATAAATAAAAAAGCTTACAAAAAACAAGATCCAAGCGATTAGAGCGATTATAGCAATAAACTGTTCCTCTAAAAAAAACAAGTATAAGGGGAAGAGGCTACTAATAGCCATTACGAATTTTAGTAAGGGGGAGAAGAGTACGCGCTTTTCAGGGTTTCCCATCCAAACAACTTTACCAACCCAACTTGTAAAGAAGTTATGCATAAGGGAAAATAATCCAATACTGAGGATCAAGATCCAAGCGTAGAAAGTAGTAATTGTAAAGTCATAAAAATCATCTTCAGAAAAGAAGTAGTTTTTATTAAGAGAAAAGATGAAAAAAACGGTGAAACCAAACGTTAAGCCAAATACTAGGGAAGTTTTTCCCTTTAAAACGAACGGGGAAGAAATAAGGAGGGATACGACGAAAATTGCCTCTAAAAGCAAAAAGAAGTCAAAATATTCATCAAAAAACTTAACATGATCTTTAAAACCCACAAAAACTGTTGTAATAAAACCAAGAATAAAAGCAGAAACAGAAAAAGGAAGAAATCTACGCTCCCTAAGAACTTTTAAACCACCAAAAACTACATTCCTAAAATACCAACCAAAAACCCTCTCAAAATAAGACAAACGATTCACCCTAAAAGATGCAAAAAGACGTTAGAATATGTTAAAACCCAATTACCATATTAAATTTATCCCGAAGAAATGGATAAAAAATAAAAAGTTAAAAAGAAAAATACTAAAAGCCATTGAAAAGCTCAGAAGATTATGGAAAAATTTTAAATTGATCGATAATTTAATAAAACGATTTACTGGAAGTGGTGTAAGTCATGGATGTTAAAGAATTATTCGAAAAGAAAGTTTTTGATTCCGATATGGTTGAAATAGGTAAGATAGAATCCGTGATATTGGATAAATGGAACGTTTCTAATCTTTTGGTTAAGATCGATAAGAAGTTCAGAAAGGAAGGTGGTAAAGCACTAATACCAACTGAAAAAGTGTCCAAAATAGGTACAGTGATATCCCTTTCCGAGCCAGGTGATAGCGCCATCAAGCTAAAGCCCGAAGAAGACTAAAAGGTGAATCATAAGAAGGGAATTTCTTTTCTTAGTTGGGATAGAGGGTATTACCCCTAAAAGTAGTGACTTAAATCCCCCTTTAAGCAGGATCATCAAAACCAAACTTCATATCTAAATGAAGTAGTGGCATATAGTGTTCTTTCTTCTCCTTACTATTAACAATCAATACAACTTCCTCTGCAACTTTTTAACATCCTCAAACACCAAGAAAAAAGAGTTTCGCTTATAAAACCTATATTAAACTAAAAAGATAAAATCATCGAAAAAGAAGACTTCAATAAATGCCTTAAAGAAGAAAAACAACTTTTAAGTTATTATAAGAATGAATTAGCTTGATAGGGTATTTCTAATGGGATTCAGGATACCAGTTTCTGATGTTTTTATTACTGAAGAAGATGCCCAGGCAGTTTATGAGACTGTTTTGTCTGGCTGGTTGTCTCAGGGCCCTAGGGTTGCAGAGTTTGAGGAAGAATTTGCGCGTTATGTTGGGTGTCGCCATGCTATAGCTGTTAATAATGGCACCACAGCTTTGCATCTTGTCCTGGCTGCTGCTGGTATTAGTGAAAGCGATGAAGTTATTGTGCCCCCTTTAACTTTTGTTTCTACAGCAAACGTTGTTCTTTTCCAGAATGCCCGTGTGGTTTTTGCAGATATAGATCCCCAAACGCTAAATATCGACGTTGATGATGTTAAGAAGAAGATAAGCAGTAAGACCAAAGCTGTTATTCCTGTTCATCTTTTTGGGCAACCCGTAGACATGGATCCTTTAATAGAGGTTTGCGAGGAGGAGAATATTTTAGTTATTGAAGATGCTGCCGAAGCCCATGGAGCTACTTATAAAGGACGTATGGCGGGATCTTTAGGCCATGCGGGTTGTTTCAGCTTTTTCCCTAATAAGAATATGACCACAGGAGAGGGGGGCATGGTTACAACTAACGATGACGAGTTGGCAGAAAATATGAGGGTTTATCGCCACCAAGGGCAAAAAGGTAGGTATAATCATGTGGTTTTAGGATTTAATTACCGTATGACTGAGATGCAAGCCGCTTTGGGTATTATACAGCTTAAAAGATTGCCATGGATTCTTGAAAGGAAGAAGGAGATAGCGGAGTTTTACGATGAATTTTTAGAAGGACTGCTTGGGGTGGAAAAGCCCTTATTGGCACCTTACAC
>JBHLKN010000023.1:0-22181 GCA_048886645.1 Candidatus Hodarchaeota archaeon
TCTTTACGCTCTACTAATCCTAACTGTGTTAAAGATGTACTGTATTTTCCGGCCTTTAATGCACTTCTCACCGAATCTAGACCGACCCCAATCTGTTTTGCCAGTTTTTTGTATCCCAAATAAGGTCTTTTATACAATTCGATCATGATCCGCCTTTTCGTTCTCCCCAACCGTTCCAGTATTTCTTCCACACTACTCATACGTTTATCACCGCTCTTCTCCCCAAATCATTTGATTTCATACGATAATAGTATTTAAATTTTTAGTTACTTATGAAAGGTTTTGGACAAGTTTTAGTTAAGATAACTTTAAACTTTAAACTTTAATAGTGTTATAGAAAAATAGTAAGCAAAAGACCTTTGATTTCTCTTTTAAATTTAAGAGTTGAGAATAATGGGTGTGGACTTAACCGTTGATAAAAGTGAGCTTGAAGGGTTTTTTTCGCCTCGGGCTGTGGTTATTGCGGGAGCGTCTAATAATGAAAAATCTCTTGCGTATCAGGCGGTACTTAGGCTTATTTCAGGGTTTAAGGGAAATGTATATCCGGTAAACCCTAGGTATCGGGAAGTTTTAGGGTTAAAATGCTATCCTGATGTCCTTGAGGTTCCAGATGATGCTGATTTATGCGTGATTATTGTGCCTGCAAAAATTGTTCCAGATATCGTTGATAGTTGTGGTAAAAAAGGGATTAAAAATGTGGTTGTAGTATCTGCAGGATTTGCTGAGATAGGGGGAGAAGGGGTAAAGTTACAGGAAAAAGTTGTAGAGATGGCGAGAAAATATAATGTGCGTGTTCTTGGTCCCAATTGTTTAGGAACGATTAACCCGCGTAACGGGCTAGATTATATGTTTTTACCCGTTGAAAAAATGCCTAGGCCTACGCCTGGATATGTGGGGCATATCACGCAGAGTGGTGCGTTTGGAACCACTTTTATTGATATTGCAGCAAAGCAGGGTTTGGGGCTTAGTAAGTTTGTGGCGATAGGTAATGTGGCAGATCTTGATGAAGTAGATTTTTTAAAATATTTTGGAGATGATGAGGAAACCAAGGTTGTTTTACTCTATCTTGAACGGAGTTATCGAAAGTTTTTCGACGTGGCAAAAAAAGTTTCAAGGTCTACGCCGATAGTGTTATTAAAGGCTGGAAGAACGAAGGCGGGAGCTGCTGCTGCTGCCAGTCATACAGCCAGTATAGCGCATGAGGGAGCAGACAGGATCTTGGATGCGGCTTGCGAACAGGTGGGAATTATTCGCGGATACGACTGGGAAGAAGCTTTGGATTACACTAAGATTTTTAGTTATTGTGATGGGTTACCGGAGGGTAATAGGGTGGCGATTGTTACCGATGGTGGGGGAGCGGGGGTTATGGCAAGTGATGCTGTGGAATTATTTGATCTTGAGATGTCTAAATTTGAAAAGGATACAGAAAAAGTACTAGAGGAGAAATTTCCCGTCCACTACGGAAAAATAAATCCTATCGACCTTACAGGCAATGCTACTACAGAGGATTTTATCACAGCTTTAGACATAGTTTCTCAGGATAAAAACGTTGATAGTATCGTCTTCATACCCTTACCAGGAGTTCCAAACATGAACATAAATGATTTGGTGGATCAGATAGAACCGGTAATTAAAAGGTGTGAAAAGCCGATTTCTGCATGTACTATGGGGGGATCAGAAGCGGACGAATTATCTGAGTTGCTTGAAAACATAGGGATACCTAGTTTCCCAACCCCTGAACGCGCGGTGAAAGCCATATCTGCTCTAACAAAATATTCGAAGTATCTTAAGAAAAAGAGCGCATAGTTAAGGGTTAATTAAAGAGCTAATTAAGGTGGGAGGGGATCTTTTAAGGGGGGTTAATGGGCTGTTACTTCTACTTTTTTTGCGCGTGGAAAAGATTTTGTGATGCTTTTCCCGCATTTTTTACATTTGAGGCGAACATCGGTTTTTTTCGTAGTCTTTGAAGCCATTTTGTTTTGAGTTATAGGCTTTTTGCTATATTTTCCAGCGTTTCCCGTACCCTTTCTGTGTCTAATTTGTCTTCTGACAGCCAGTTTTTGCCCTCCAGCGCCACGTCTTCCTGGTTTTTCTATTTTTAAAGACATTACTTGGTGAGACCTACAATGAGGACAGAAGGTTCTGATTTCAGTTGGCAATTTCATCTTATTTACCCGCCCAGAGGAATTTTCATCTATGATATGTTACTTAAACAAACAGTTTATTAATGTTACTTTAACAAACGATTTATTAATTCTAACATATTTTGGGAGGAATAATTTATGGGAAAGAGTATTTATACAAAAAAAATTATTTTTATTTACCTCAGAATACCCATAGGTTTTTAATCATAATCTAATATTTTAATCTTTAATACGTTTTTATTTACAGATTTGAGCGATTTGATCAAAATGAAGGAAAAAGAGCTTCATCATAACGGTACTTTCGTAAAGGAGTTAGGACCTGAAATAACGCTAAAAGACGCTATTCTAATTCAAGGACTGCCCGGCATGGGTTTTGTAGGACACCTTACAGCTAAGTTCTTGATCGATGAGTTTAAGGCGGTTGAGTTTGCTAGGATTTATTCAAGTCATTTTCCCTCGATTGTTGTGCTTAAATCCGGTGAAGGAAAACTAGTACGCATAGAACTCTTTGCAGTCTCAGACATAGAACCTAACCTTATCATTATGACAGGGGATGTTCAACCTTCAGAGACAGGGATGATCCAAGTCCTTGATTTTATCCTCGATTATTGCGCTAACAAAGGTGTAAAAAATGTAATCGCTGTTGGTGGACTTAGGGCAGAAAATGGTCCGGAGGTTGCTGGGTTTGCTTTTTCGAAGGAGGATTTAGAGTTTTTGAAAGAGTATGATGTTGGAACTTTAGAGAATGGTCAAGTTACGGGAGCAGTAGGCGTCATAACAGCCCTTGGTGCAGAAAAGGGTCTAAAAGCTTTTGGTCTTCTCGGTAAATTGCATGTTTCTGGACCTGATCCGATTGCAGCAAGAAATATATTAAACGTTCTTAGGCGGATATACAACCTCCCGATAGATACTGATCGATTAGAAGATAAAATCGTAAAGGCTCTTGAAAGAGAAAGAATAACTAAAGAGTTCATTGAGAGGGTAAAAGAAACTCAAGAACAGAAGGATAGGCCCTCTTACTTCATTTAAATTTAAATTTAGATCGAAATATCTTTTTAGGAGTTTTTTAGCCAAGAGGGCCATAACGCATTTTTTCTATTTTTGCTTCAGAACGAAGATCCTTCTTAACTGTCTTGTAATGGGTATCGCAGAGGTACACGCGCCTTTTTTTCTTATAGTCTTTCAACTTTAAACCTGCGTTATTTAAGGACTTTGAAATTCTTTTTAAGCTCAGGGATTTAACAGCTTCTTTTTCACAACCGGCGATTGAGCAAGTTATGCCTTTTTTTACTTTTCCCAAACCAGAACACCTCAAACATCACTAAACTTTAGATTTATCATGGTCGGTGACTTTTTTCGTTTGCAAGTCAGATTTTGCCTTGTTTTTTTAATATCTTTATAGCCTTTTCAACTACTACTTCTTTCATTCCTAATTGGGTGGCTATTTCTGATACTTTTATTTGAGGATTTTCTTGGATTAGTTCGATTAACATTGCGTGTTTGCTTTTAGCTTGGCCTGTTTCTTTGTACTTTCCTAAGGTTCCGCGAACTGTGTTCCCGCAAGATGGACAGCTCCAAGTAGCCATGGCGGTGATGGTGATATTTCCGTCCTTGTCGGGCATTGGTGAGGCAAGAGTCCATTGTTTAGTAGGGGTTGTTTCTTTCGGGTCGATTATAGTGTCGCAATTTTTACATTTAATTTGTTTAGTTTTCTTTTTGGATTTGGGCAAAAATCCACCTTCTTAAAAAATTTACTTTTTTATAAAGCATAATACTTAAAAATTTCATCAAAAAGAAATTTAAAAACCTAATGTCAATGATTGAAAGACGGTATTTTTTTATTTCCTGTTTTTATTGTGGTGATTCGGTTGTTTAAATGGGTTCCTTTGATTGATTTTGGCCGGTGGGATCCTTGGATAGGACCAGGAAGTTATGGGAAATTAGCGATTTTATTTATGTTTCTTGGAATTTTGACGGTTTTTGTGTTCGTGGTTTTTGTTGAGACTTCGCCTTATAAAACTTTTAAGGACATTTTGTTGCGGTTAAGCGTTGCTTCTTTCTTTATAGGGCTTGGAATTCTTTTTCTCCTTTTGTCCTTAGATATTTACTTTTAGTTCTTTTTTATGAAAATGTTGGATTTTTTCGTTTTCGGGAAGGGGCATGAGTTCGATGAACACGTAACCTATGAGTAGGATGAGGGGTATTAGTAGTAGTTCAGTGACTACAAGGAGGGCAAAATCAGTATTTTCCAAGGTGGGGACTATTATTAATGATGTGGCAGGGTGGGCTATTATTACAGGGAGTGGATTAATGAAGACATAAAGGTTCCATGTGCCGTGCCATGTCATATTACCGAACAAGTTATTGTTAGAGCGGTAGAACATCATTCCTAATGTTAAACCTACTATTGCTAAAATAGTAGACTGATAAATTAAAATGATTAAAAAAACAGTGCTTAATACTTCGCTTGGGCCTTCTTCAACGAGGACACTTATCACTAAGGATGGAATATGGGCTAATCCAAATAGTAGGGTGGCGATAAAAAGGCCTATGGGGATATCGCGAAAAACTTTGTTCGGATTTGCTTCTACGAGTTTTGATTGTATATACCCTCTAAAAGTTATTTCTTCAAAGAAACCGACCACAAAAATCATGATGAAAAGTATGAAAAATATCGCCGCCCAGTCAATCCATGAAAAGGGAACGGGTTTAATACCGAAAAAAGATTCGATTACTGTTTTTACATAAAATTGAACGCTACAAAAAGCGATTCCGAATCCAGCGTAACGCAAAGCGTGTTTTCTTTTGACCCCTAAGTACTTAAAGGAAGATTTAAGCCCCATACCGTCAAAGTGTCTCGTAAAATAAAGGACGATCAATAAGCCTATTAAGTATCCTAAAAGCGAAAAAGGCACCGCAAAAACACCGAGATCTACTACAAGGCTTACAGTTATGAAAAAGGTTAGGCTTATGGTAATTAGAAAAAACACCAAAAATCCTTCAGCTAAAGGAGATAACTTTCTTTGGGAGGGTGATGGGGCCGAATTTTCTGAAACATTTTTTTCTTCCACTTTGAAAACACATTCCTTTTTCATCTATTTTTTCAAGTGGATTTTTCTGAAATTTTATTTAAAATCTGTTTATAAATTTCCAAGGCATCTTCTTTACTTTTTGCGCCTCTTATCAAGGTATTTCCTCCACTAAAAAGGGAGACAATAACTTTGTCATTATAGTTAAAAGTGCATCCTACTTTGGATCTGATTTTAATATTGTAATATTTTGAAATAGTGTTGATTGCTTGGCTTAAAGTCCATTCTGGTCTTTCAGCGGGCACTATTTGATAAGCGTCCCTCCCACAAACTTCTGTAACAAAAGCCTCTGATGGTTTTTCAACTTTTTCTGGTCTTTTTTTGGAGCAGGTGGGGCAGGTGGGGTTTTTAACGATTTCAATGGTTTGAAAATCAAGGTTTTCAAGGTTGCAGAATAAAAGTTTTCCCTTAAGAAGGGGTTTTTTTCCTGTGAGGATTCTTACAGCTTCGCTTATTTGGATGCAGGAAATTATGCCTACGATGCTGGAATGAACGCCTACTGTCTCACAGGTTTCAAGTTCTTCATCTCTTACTTTAGAAAAAATGCATTCTAAGCATGGAGAATCATCGTCATAAGGGATAAAAGTGGAAGCGTTTCCAAGCGTTTCTATGGCTCCGCCGAAAACATAGGGGATATTCCTTTGAACACACGCCTTATTAATGGTAAATCTTGAGGAAAATCTGTCCAATCCATCAATAACTAAATCTATTCCCTCTACGATTTCTTTTACGGTGTTTGGGTTGACTGAAATAGATAAAGGTTCGACTTTACAGTAGGGATTCATAGCTTCTAACCTATTTTTTGCTACCTCCACTTTGGGATAATCTAGCTCATGGGTGGTGTAGACTATTTGCCTGTGTAGATTAGAGACTTCTACAACATCATGGTCTACGATCCTGAGAAAACCAACTCCCATTGATGCAAGATACATCGCGGAAATGCTTCCCAAACCCCCAACGCCTACAATCGCAACACGGGTCTTTTTAAGCCGCTCTTGCCCTTCTTTCCCTATATTTTTTAAGACGATCTGCCTTTTATAACGCTCCTTTTCTTCCTTTGTTAAAGAATTCATTCTTACCACGATCCAAAAAATTATTTTATTTTCCTTAATAGTTCTTCTAATAATTTGTTTGCACTTTTAATACCGAAATTTTCCACTTCTTTAACGATGTTATTCCAAAAGTCTTCAAACAATTTCTTAGGGTATCCAAGCTGTTCATATTCAAAAGCCTGCACCAAAACCTCTAACCTGTCTGCAACCTGCACTATCTTTGACTCTTTTGATTTTTCAAGCATGTAATCTTCGATAATTTCCAAGAAAAATCGCTTAATTTCGACATGGTCTCCCATACTTGAAATAATTTCTTCAACAGCTCTTTTTTCTGCCTGCTTTTTTAACTGTTTAAATTCTTTTCCAAAATAAGGAATAATCCGCCTGTCAATGTCTTGAAGGACTGCTTCCGAAAAATCATGTAAAAGGGCCATTTCTAGAACCCTTCTAATATCAATTTCATCCTTTGACTGTTCCTTTTCCATCATAGATAAAATTAAGGCTATTAGGGCTGTTCTGAACGAATGAGATCCAACGGTCTCAATTTCTGCAAGATTGATACCTGAGACAATCCATCCCGTTCTAGGGTAACGTTTTAATCTTCCAATTTTTAGAAGAAAATCGATCACAAGCCACACATCCCACTAAAATTGTTTTAGAAAAATAGAAAATTAGGTTTTAAGATTTAGAAAAAATAGAATTAATGGTTATTAAATTGTTTTTGTATTTCGTTTATTTTTCCATAACTACTTCTAAGATCATGCAGGATAATGTTTTCAGTGATAGATCATTTGTATCTTTTTCTGAAGTTAACTCTTCTATTAGGCTAGTAAGAATTTCACTGCTTTTTTTAATATGAGGCGATTTTTCTAGAGTGTCTATTATTGATCTCAGAAAGTTGAATTTATTGACAAGGGGTTCCCGTATTTCATCTAAGTCAAAGGCTCCCTCGGCATATCTTTTATTTTTTAGACCTCCCACTATTCTGATAGCTGATTCGTAAGGAAAAGATTTGATATGAGTTTTTACCCAAGTTTCTATAACGACTTCAATAATGGTTTTAAAAAGAATGAAAAGCTCCACCATATAGTAAGCTGCATCTTCTGGTTCTGCTTCTTTTACTGTTCCAAAAATTCCCTCTTCTAAAAGTTTAAGATTCTGAAGTTTTTCGTTTAAAATTTCTGGCAAATTTACGTAAAGAAATTTAATCCATGATCCTTCAGTAATAGCAAACTGTAATTCATATGATTCTATAAAAGGAACTTCCTCCCCTATTTGACGTAATCTCACAAGTTCTGTTTGAAGATTATCACAAACAAGATCTGCATCCATTTGCCAATTTTGTTCCAAAATTGCAACTACGCGGCTTACTTCAATATTGCAACCGGTTAAAGAAGCAACTCGTCTAACATATCCCTCAGTTAATAGTTTTATGTTTTTGATGAGGGAAGATTCTATTCCTTTAATTTCCTGCATTAAAAATTTTTCAAATTTTTGTCTTTCTTCTTTTTCTCTAACACTTAATAATTCTGACAAAAATTTTCCCCCGTTATATGGTATGAAAACAATTTTTTAAACAGTATGATTTTTTCTTTTTTAAGCTTATTCTCATTTTTTATCTATTATCTTTGAAGAGTATTTCTTAATACTATTATGTAAAACAATAATTTAATTTAAATAATAGAGATTTCCGCAAAAAAGGAGAGCGAAAAATTAAAGTTAAAGAAAGAGAATTATATTTAGGAATAAGTTAATCACGAACAAAAATCAGGGAATTACTAGTGTTAAAGGGAGGCACTATTTTGTCTTATTTGAAAGAGTTAATACTCACCCAAAAACTCGTCCCGAAGTTGCGAGATCTTGGCGTAAAATCAATTTGTCTCATAAATTTTGATATTATAGAAGGGCCTATAGCCCATATTTTTGAGGTAGTTAAAGACTCCCTTTTAATAACGGAGTTTGAACAAAATCAAGCACGGCTAATTGAGATATATACAGGGTTAAGCCATACACCCATAGATATCTTAAAGATTGGGCGTGAGAGAGTGGTTGCATCACGCTTTGAGAAAGAGGAAGAAGGTGCCATTACAACCAGTTTACTATTATTTATATGTAAGGAAAATGCGTTGACAGAAGAGTTGGAAAGGATCGCTAAAGCTTCAATAGTTCGTTCTCGGGGGGAGCCGAAAAGGATGCCTAGAGCGTTTGAAGATGCGTTTAAAGAGACCGGTCGCACCTTCGTCATGTATGAAAGGGAAGGGAAGATACACGAATATACTTTAGTACCAGGGGAAAAGTTGGTAAAGACTTCTGATGAATTCCAAAACTTGCACGGGGTAGTTCTTATAGATTTTGAAAGAAGTAATGTTGATACACGGTTGGTGCCAAACTTCATAGAAGGGATTAAAGTAGACCCTGTAAAAATAGCAAAAATGACTGAAGAAATGATTAAAGAGGGAATGAAAAAAGTTAATTTAACCACATGGGAGGATCAAAATCTCTACGTGATCTCTTCAAGCGGCAAAAAAGCCATCCTAGTCGTATTTTCTAAAACAGTTTTAAACGAGGCTATGGAAGAATGGCTAAGAAGCCTCATGGACATTTTAGAAGAAAAAAAGATCTACGCAGACCCCGAACTAGTAATGGAACTTCTAAAATACCTAGAAAGTAATGGAGATTTAACGCCTAGAAACGTTATAAGAAAAGAATTAATCGAATTAACATTAAGTGCCAAGGTACTAATGCCTACTACACTCATCAAAAACGAGAATAAAGAGGGAATAGAAACACGAATAGAGGTAGAATTCTTCGGCAATTTGATACCGTTATACAAAGACATGACCGGAAAAGAAACCATATACCAAATAAGCAAAAAAGCAGCCGTTAACATAGGTAGATTCGTAGACTACCTTCTACTTCTTAAAAGCCGCAACCTCATAAGTCTCCTTTCAATCGTACAATAAAAAAAGAAGAAAATACCAGACAGATTTTCTTTAAAGGAGGAAAAAAACTTTGGGGAAAAAAGAGGAAGAACTAATAATAGGTGAAGAAAAGGTTTTAAGAGAACTCACAAGAATTGCTATAAAAAACGCCGAAGAAGAGAAATTATTCACCTTTTTAACTTCTCAAAAATCCATGACCGAAATCACTTCGGAAAAAAGATTTGTAAAAAATGAAACCGTAGAGAAATGGCTATCATTTTTAGCAAACCAAGGAATTTTAGAAAAACAAGGCGACCTTCTTTCAAAAACTATACACACTGAAGTAAAAAGAAAAGAAATCTCACATGCTAATCCTCCTTCCCTTGAAGAAATACGGAAATACCCCCAAATTTTACACTATCAAAAGATGAATCAACTTTTCATCCCTTATCTAAGAAATGAGACTGAACAAGAACCTATGCAAAAAGACCTATGGCTCTATGATGCAATAGCCAGTTCAAATCTCGGCGAAATAAAACGAGAATACGTCATGGAAAAAGCCAATCTTAAGAAAAACAAAGAAACCTATGTCTGCATCATCGGACAAGAAACAGGATACAGTATAAAAACCGCTCTTGATATAACAGACGGGAGGGTTTTCGAAATAGAAGGAATGTGCTTCAACCAAGAATTTAAAAAAGCTACAGACTATGTTGTAGACATTTACAACATAAAAGAAGCTACCGTTACTGTGATAAAAGACCTTGAAAACATGAGCCAAGATGCAGCGAGGACAGATTACGATTACGTATTCATCTTCGACAGCCTCCAATATTTCCCAGACTCTCCTTCTCTAAAAAACACCACAGAACAAGTAAAAAACATCCTTAAACCAGGAGGAGTATTCGCAGGAACAACCTTCTTCACAGGAGAAGCCTACGACGACTGGATAAACCACGTAATCACAGAATTCAACACCTACCCCGACAAAGAAAAATTCAACGCAACCCTAGCAAACTCAGGATTCAAATCAATAAAATTCTACGAAAAACCATGGTACGCCTTCACAGCAAAAAAAGAAGAATAAAGAAAAAAGGAGAAACCAAAATAAAAAAGAAAAGGAAAACTGGCGAAAAATCAAAGAAAGGAGGAAAAAAAGATTGGGCTATTTCAAAACACTAAACGCATGCACCATACGATTCTTACGCATCGATTGGAGATATAAATTCTCAATTGTTACCGATGCAATTTGGACTATGGTAACAGTTGTTGCCTTCGGAACGCTAGGCTATGCTGCCGGTCAAGGTAACGCCGAGTTTGTAAAATATGAAGGAAACAGTGCATACATTTGGATTCTTGTAACCGGTATTTTTTACTGGACGTTTTTCTCAAGACCCTTCGAGGAATCAGTTTTAGCCGTACCAGAAGAAGCAGCAAGAGGAACACTAGGTTTCCTAGTAACTAATCAAGTTTCCCCTGCAACAATGTTAACAGGAAGACTAATTTCTTCAGTATTTAAATTCACTTTAATAGCAGCAGCTGTTGTTTACCCAGTAATGTACGTCTTAGATCTGAGAGTTCCTCCAGAGTATTTAATAGAGATTTTTCTTATACTTTTTATTAGCATGTTCTTCATATTAGGCCTTGTTTTTATCGTTTCAGCCCTCACATTAATAGTTAAAAAAATCGGGGTTGTCGTGAACATTTTCTTGCATTCAGCGCGAATTTTGAGCGGGTTTTATTTCCCCTTGTCAAATGGAGAGACTTCTGCCTTTGGAGCTCCTGGGATGTGGATTGAAAAATACTTGCCTATTGCAAGGGGATTAGTAATGATACGGGATATCGTGATTCCAGAGGATAAAGGTGGGGGAATTTCCCATACTGCAGTGTGGGAAGGTATGGAATGGATGCTTATAGGTACGGTAATAATACTGCTTTTTGCTTTAATTTTTATCACGAAAATAACCAATTTAAGTAGAAAATGGGGAACCCTAGAATTCTATTAAAAGTTAGAATGAGGATATGATATGGGGAATGATAGTTGGCAGATAAAATAGTTGTAGCGGATCAAATTGTGAAAGAGTTTAAGCCTAACCTTTTCATGGGCGAACCTATAAGGATTATTGATGGTGTGTCTTTCGAGCTGGATCGGGAAGAATCTTTAGCTATTATTGGGCCTAATGGTTCTGGGAAAACTACTCTTTTAAAAATTCTTGCAACAATTTATCTTCCAGATTCAGGAACCGCCATAATTGACGGATATGATATAATCAAGGATACGGAAGAAGTCCGTAGTAGGATATCCCTTGTTAGTCCTGCTCTTGATTTCCAGAAAAAATTGACGTTAAAAGAAACTTTGAATTTTTTCGCAGACATACAAGATAGTAAAATAGATTATGCTTTCGATTTTTTGGAATATATGGGGCTTATGTCTATGCTAGACTTGCGACTGGAAACTTTCAGCGAAGGACAAAAAGCCATGACAAGATTAGCAATAGGACTAATGAAAAAGCCAGAAGTACTACTATTAGATGAAGTCTTCGCCACGCTGGACTTCCGTAGAAGAGAACACCTAATTAAGTATCTCGAGGACTATGCTAAAGGAATCACTTTATTGGTAGTTGACCACCATTCAGAGGTCGTTGATAGGTTATGTACAAAAATTCTTTTAATGAAGCGTGGGGGTTCTACTCTTAAACTAGGTACTGTGGAGGAGATTTTTGAAAAGTCCCCGTATAAGTATGATGTAATAGCGGTTCCTAAAAAATTTATGCATGAAGATATATCTAGGGGTTTTGGGTATCCTTACATGCGTTTAGGGGGGCGTGTGCGATTTTTTGTAAAAGACAAAACTGAGGCAGATGTGCTTATAGAAAAGATGTTTGATTGGGATCAATTTGTAAGCTTTGAAGTTAGCGGTATATCTATGGATGATATCTACTGGTTGTCAATGTTGGAGAGTGCTGAGGAAGAGCAGTTCAAGAAGTTTTGTACTAAGTGTGGTGCATTTATTCCTAGGGATTTGAACTTTTGTTTGCAGTGTGGACACTTTCTTGAATAATGTCGATATACTACGGTTAAAAGATAGTTTAATAAACGGGATGGGGAAATACTTTAATATAGTTTTAATTGGGGTGTTAGGACGTTTTAATTATGGCGCCGGTAGTCTAGTCTGGTTAGGACCCTGGCCTCCCATATTGGACTTTGGTGGTTTTTCGGGGCGAGCCAGTAACCCGAGTTCGAATCCCGGCCGGCGCACCAACGGTTTAAAGTTTTAAGTTTTATAGGGGGTTTTTAGGGTATGGATGAGGGGTTGGAATTGTGGATTAAGGCTGAGGAGGGGGTTTTGGAGGAGGGTATTCGTTCTTTGGTTGATTATGCGGTTCTTGCTCCCTCTTTGTATAATAGTCAACCTTGGAAGTTTCGTGTTAGGTTGGAGGAGGAGAGGGATGAGGGACTTATCCAATTATTTTTTGATAGGGGTAGGTGTTTGCCTTTTGTTGATCCTTCTTTTAAGGAGATTTATATTAGTTTGGGGGCTGCGTTGGAAAATTTGATAGTGGCTGCGGAATATTTTAAGTATACGCCTTATGTGAAGTTTTTGCCTGAGGGGGAGAAGAGTGATTTGGTGGCTAATGTTGAGTTAATGAGGGCTGTGGGAAAGGAAGATGAGGCTTTATTTAAAGCGATAAGTGAGCGACGTACAAATAGAGGACCTTATGAGAGTAGGGCTGTTTCTGATGAGGTTATTGAAAAGTTGGAAAGTATAGTGCCTGAAGGGTTGAATTTACAGTTTGTATCTGAAGATAAAGTGAAGGATTTTATAGCGTCTGCTGTTAAGAATGCGTTGAAGTATCAGTTTAGAAACAAGAAACTTAGGAATGAGATTTATTCTTGGATGCGGTTTTCTAGGGAAGAAGCGGTGACTTGTAGAGATGGGATATCGTTGGAAGCTTGGAATATTAGTGGTTTAAAAGCTAAGATTTTTCCTGTTGTAATGAAGCCGAAAGCGGTGGATTTGTTTCATTCGGATTCTTTATTTGTAAGAAGTATTGGAAAATTGATAGAGAAAACACCACTTATTGGTCTTTTAAGTGCTGATGTAAACACGAGGAAAACTCAGATCATTGGGGGGAGGACTTATGAACAGTTATCTCTTGTTGCTATTAATCTTGGGATAAGTTTTCATCCTCTGAACGCTGCTATCGAAGTAGAAACTTATAAGGAGCAGGTTAGGGATGCTTATATGTTGTTGGATGAGGAGCCTTTTGTGTTGTTTAGGATAGGATATGGAGATCTTGCGCCTCAAAGTATGAGGAAGTTTCCCGAGTTTATGGAGTAGTTTTTTGTTTTTGTTTTTTATTTCATGTGTTTGAATTTTTTTACTGTTTTTATTGCTTGTTTTCTAACGTCTCGGTCTTTGTCTGTTGCTAGTCTGACTATTCGTTTTGCGATTTTTGATGCTATTTCTGGTGGGAGGTTTTTGCCTTCAAACAGGATTTTTTCAAGGCTGAGTAGGGCGCTTTTTCTTATTAAGGTAAAGTTATCGTTTGTGAGGGCGATAAGGGTTCTTATACATTTTTTTGTTGCTTCTGGGGTTTTTATTGCGATTTCTCCCAATATTAGGGCTATTTCTACTCTTACACCTTTATCTTGGATTTTTAAAAGTTTTAGCACGGTTGATAGAACTTCTGATGATGATTTTTTTGGCAATTGACTAGTTTCTAAAACTTTGCGCAATGTGTAAATAGTTTTTATCCTTAGAACATCGTCTTTTTTCCCGGTTTTTTTCAAAGTTTCTAATAGTTCTTCGATTTTTTTTACTGTCTCAGCCAATGAAAAACCACCAAGATTAAAAAAAGGATTTTTTAAAGTTAAAAGCGTTAACTCTTTTAATCTTGATCTTATTTCTGGTTCTTCGATAAATAGGTGTTCTATGATTGTTTCAATGTTTTCTAGTAGTTTTTTGTGTTGAACATTAAAAGAAGATCCTCCGGAAAACCCTGGCCTGTTTGGGGGATTTTAGTAAATCGGCTAAAACTCGATCAAAGTTATTTTAAAAGTTTTTAAATTTATAATGGGTACTTTTCCAGGTGTCGGGTTTATTCCTTGACTTTTTTGGTAATCTGTTTGTTTTTGAAATGTTCCCGTGTTTATTAGGAAGACTCCACGGTATTTTGAGAAGTCGTTGACATGAGCGTGACCTGTTAAAAAGATGTCAGGCACGCTTTGTATTACTAACATGTCTTCCTTTCCCGCTGCTGTGGGAGTGTTTCCCCCAAAATAGGGAGCGAGATGTCTACATTTCAAAAGTTCTTTCATGGTCTCTGCAGGCTTATCTATGCTTAAACCAGGGACGAAACCGATTATATCGTCCAGAATGCTTCGCCCATGGTATAATAGGATGTTGACTCCATGAAGTTTTAACTGCAGGGGGTTTCCGTATAGAGAGACATTGGGTAGATCATAAAGTGGTTTTGCAAATTTTCCATCTATTGCCGGTTGAGGTTCAGCTTGGCGCGTAGCGTCGTGATTTCCTGGGATTGCTATGATTTGGATATGATCCGGTATTTCTGATAATAGTCGGGCTATTCCGTCGTATTGTTCAAATATGTCGGGTATTTTAAGGTCTTTTTCTTGCCCTGGATAGATTCCCACCCCATCCACCATGTCTCCTACAATTAATACGTATTTTATGTGTTCTGCTAAGTATTTTGCTCCATTTTTTCCTTGGAGGAAACGGATAAATCCTTTAAAGGCTTCTTCATCAAATTTTCCGCTTCCGTAGTGGATGTCAGATATAAAAGCTGCACATACTTCTTCTTTTGCGCGATTTTTTTGGTCTGTAAAGGGGAGATCAGGCCATGTTATGTCTGTGACCATAAACCTGTTACTCATCCATCGTCCAGTGGCACATACAACTTGATCGGGTACTAATCTTTCAGCCTTTTTCTTAGATTCCGGTATTTTATCCGTTGTAAAAGCTTGAATACTTGCTTCTAGATCTTCTAACTCAAAACCTACATTCCCCGTTTTTGTACTCCTTTTTTCTTTGACCATTCCGATAATTTTTATTTCATCTTTTGAATTAAGGCTTTTTACAGCTTTTATTGGAATGTATCCTTCAACGTCTCTTCTCATTTTTAAAAGGTTTGAAAGCTTTTCAAACCTATCTCGAAAATAGTGTAAAAAATCGTCTATCTCCCTTACTCCCATAGTTTTTTCTCCAGCAGGATCTGATATTATTTCAATATCAGGCAATATTTCTCTCGCACTAAGAAGGGGGGAAGATTCTGTTGGAGATATCTGCTCTTGTGTCTCTTTTTCGGAAACTTTTAAGACTAGATTATTACTATTTTCCGCCTTTGTTTTCTCAATTTTGATAAAATCTTTGACGGTATCTTCCGAAATGATGAAAATTTCTGGCTTTAGTTTTTTAACAATCGTTCCTAGTTTTTCTAAGTCTTCTTTATTAATGCCTACTTTTATGATGTAATCTAAAGCTTCAGAAGTGATGCATAGACCTTGATTTGTTAATTCAATAATGATTTGCTCTTTTTTTAACAAACTCATCTTCCTTATACACGCTTTGTTTTAATATTATTTTAATTAGAAATAGATTTTTAGTCTATTTTTATTTCTGTTTTTTCTTCTTTTAGAATTTTTATTTGGAGTATTCCACCTTTAAAAGTTGCTTTAGCTCTTTTTTCGTCTACATAGGGAGGGAGGTGTACTATTGATCGAAAAGAGTGGAAGTTAATCTTTCTTTGTATGGTGCCCCATTTTTCAAACTTTATAACATGGGCACATTTTGCCGATATTTCAAGGTCTTTATATTCTATGTGGACTTCTATGTCCTCTTTTTTTACGGAAGGTAGATCAGCGTTTATTATGAATTCTTTTTCTGATTCATAAGTTTCAATTAGGGGTTCAAGACAGCAGGTTTCGGGATCCCAGCTGGGCTTCATTGCGTGATCAAAATGGGCTTTAACCCGTTCTCTGATGTTTCTCGTTCTTTCTTCAATTTCTTCTAATAGATATTTTGGCCATCTAAAAAGCCAGAAGTCTTTTTCATCTTTCTTTTTTCGTTCCATACCCATTATGAAAGCCTCCCTTTTATGTATAAAATGCTGGTAAATCTTGTTCCACGGGTTTTCCTTGTTTTATTAACCCGTCTGTAGTTTGCTCCATAAGCAGTTGACTCTGTTTCTCAATTTCTTCTGCTTTTTCTATGAGTTTGGATACGTCAAATTCTATATCGAGGATCTTACCAATAATTTTTAAGTTTTCACTGGCGGCAAAAGGATCTGGAAATTGGTATGAAGCTTCGGTTAGAAGTGCGCAGACAGAGATATTTCTCAACTGGCCTTCAAGTAATATGGAGGCATAAGACCCCGTAAGAAGACCTTCTTCTAAGAAAGGTATCTCTGCTTTTTTTACCAGCTCTAAGCTTCTTTCATCTGTAATAACTGCAAATGTTTGAAGTTCTTCTAAAGAAAGTCTATTGGGAACAGGTATTCCTCCTGGAAGAAGGATTATTACATCATCACCGTTAACTTTCTTAGCCCAATCTATCAAAGAATAAGCAAAGAAGTTTATCGAAGTTAGAGGAAAAGCTGTTTCTGAAAAAACTAGGTGAAATTTATCGTTAGTATAAACTCTTAATGGTGAAAAAACTTGAGATTGATGAATAACCGCAAAAGGCGGTATTTGAGGGTTAGAAACAGTATAAGTTGGCTCTAATTTCATCTCTTCTATCAAATACCCTCCTACAATTATCGGAACTAAGCCAATTTCAGGCATTGCAACTACGACGAAATCTCTGCTTAACTTTTCCTCCCCAAAAGGAATGAAATCAAATTTAAACGGATCAATGGCCACACATTTCACCTTAGTAGAAGGATTAGTAGAAAGATAAAAATAATTTTCAGTGGGGATAATATCCTTTCAAAAAATTAAAAACTTTCCATTTACTAGATTTTTACTTGTTATTTTACACGCATTATCGTGTTCTTATCAAGCACTCTCCAAACCTCAACGTTAACGCCTTCAGTGATCTTATCTACAAGCTCCGGCTCTTTCGGCATCTCTACTTCAAAAACTGCATAATCACCGCTTGCAAGATCCATTAGTTGAACAGTTTCCCCTAAAACTGATACTACTTGAGCCTCGAATTTTTCTATTATTGGAACTTCAACACGAGTGGAAACAGATCCTAAAAGTTGTCTCTTATTACCATCAAAAACCCCTACAGCAGTAAGGCGAACCTTTGCAGCTCCATGCTTGCCCGGTTTGCTTTTTTCCGAACTTAAAACACGGCAAGGCTCTCCATCAATAATCACGTAACTTCCGACTTTCAGTTTTCCTAACTCATCAACACGTACGCCCAAAATCAAAACCTCACAGTTAACTTTTTTAAAAGGATACTTTTTTCTTATTAATTTATTTTTCCTTTTAATTTATTTTAAAAATAAAAAAACAAAAAACATACCAAGTTCTTTCGGGGTTTCAAAAAGTTTGAAAAAAGCTTAAAGTTAATTTTCTTAAAAGAATTTTATAAATGGATTATAGTGGTTATGGTGATCAGTTGATGTTAAGCTTAGGAATTGTTGCTAAACCTGGGTCTACTAGAGTTCCAAGTATTGTTAAGAGTATTATTGAGTGTGCTCGGGGGAAAGATGTGAAAATTATCGCTTCGGAAGGGGTTCCAGAAGATCTTCCTGTGGATGAGAGGTGTCCTGATATTTCGGAAATGGATGCGGATTATGTTATTTGCCTTGGGGGAGACGGTACTATTTTGCGTGCAATAAAACGTTTAAAAGATCCGACTATCCCTATTTTGGGCGTTAATTTGGGGGTTATAGGGTTTCTGGCTGAAATAGAGCCTGAGGAGATTAAGGAGAAGATTCCTTTGCTTCTTGAAGGTAAATTTGAGGTGGAAGAATGTATCAGAGTGGCTTCAGAGTTTGAGGGTAAAAGATTGACCGATGCGTTAAACGAAGTGGTGATTAAGTCTGCTCAACCAGCCAAAGTGGTTCATACGGAGGTTAAAATTAATGGGGAAGTTGTTGGAAGCGGAACGTCAGATGGGTTGATTATAGCTACGCCTACGGGTTCAACGGCTTACGCTCTTTCAGCAGGTGGTCCAGTGATAGATCCTAGGTTAGAAGCGTTGGTTTTGGTGCTTATTTGTCCCATGGGAACAGGATTGAAGCCTTTGGTTGTTCCAACTAAAACCCGTGATGGATCGACTCCTGTGGAGATACAGATAAGCGTTAAGAAAAGCAGGAATGTGGTTTTAGTTCTTGATGGGCAATGGTATGAATCTTTTGAGGTTGAACCAAGTTCTTTATTTAAGTTTAGAGTTTCAGAAAATTCAGCCTACTTTGTTAGGTTTAAGCGTGATTATTATAATCGTGTTAAGCGTAGATTGAGTGTGTGAAGTTCTTGGCTTTAAAACGGGTAAATGAAAAAAAGCCTGTTTTTGGGAAGATAGCGGTTCTTGATGCTGCTGCTTTTATCCATCGTGCCGATCTTTCAGGGATTGAGAAAGCTTATACTACATTTGATGTTATAGAAGAGCTTCAGGATGATGTGAGTATGTGGACGTTTGAAGCTATGAAGAGTTCTAAGAAATTGGAAGTTATGTCGCCTACTGAGGAATCTATAAAGAAGGTGGGAGGTGTGGCGAAAAAGTTGGGTGAAAACTTAAACCTTTCAAAGACAGATATAAGCGTTTTAGCCCTTTCCCTTGATCTTATGGCAAAACATGAAGATGTGGTGCTTTTTGTAGACGATTATGCTGTCCAGAATGTTGCAAGTTTTATGGACATTCCTTTTCAACCGATACGGTTTCCAGGGATACGGGAACGTTTTGAGTGGGGATGGAGGTGTGAGTCTTGTGGAAAAACTTACAGCGTTAAGGAGGAGGAGTCTTGTCCGGAGTGTGGAGGGATATTAAAGCGAAATATTAGAAAACGTATGACTCTTTAGTGCTTAAAAACTGCTATGAAAAAACCGGGGTAGGGGTGGATATCTGGGTAAAATCGTTGAACTAGAGAGGGATTAAAATCGATGCTTTCTAAGCTTTCTCCTTCAACACCGAAAAAGAGAGGCTGTTCTTCAAGTTTAAGCCCTAATTCTTTAACAGCATAGTCAACAACAAGTTCATTTTCTTCAGGTTCTAATGTGCATGTGGAGTAAAGCAATCGCCCTCCTTTTTTCAGCAATTTGCTTCCAGCTCTAATCAGTTGACGAGAATATGTTGAGAGACCTTCAACGTCCCGCAAAGTTGTTTCTTTATAGAGGGATGGGCGTATTCCAAATCCTGTACAGGGGGGATCTACGATAACTTTGTCTGCTTTGACGTTAAATTTTTGGGGAAAATTCCTTGCATCTTCGAGGTAAGTAGTTACAAGGTTGTTTAATCCCATCCTTTCGAGGTTTTCTTTTAGCTTTTTCATTCTGCGTGGTTTCTTTTCAACAGCGATGACCCTACAGTTTCCCCCTGTTAATTCGGTTGCGTGGGTGGTTTTACCGCCAGGAGCTGCGCAAAGATCAACTATAACTTCCCCTTTTTCGGGAGAAAGGTTATAGACTGCTAAAGCTGCAGGCAGAGATTGAGCGTAAACAATTCCTTCTTTATAAAGGTGGGTGTTGCGGATGGAAGGGGAGTTATAGATAGAAAACAGGGTTCTAACGGCGATACCTTTTCGTTCTATAGGTGGTTTAATTATCATCTCTTTTCCATCCACCTCAGCCACCCCTTTTGCTACGAGAAAACAATGTTTGTTCATCACGATAACTTCATCGTTTTTTCGAACCTTATCTGCTTTTAAAACACCAGGGGAGAAAAGATCAGAGCCCACAAAAACAGATTCTGCAGCAAATTTATCAGCAAAAACCGCCTTACATCGCTCTTCTTTTTCTATTTTAAATGGGCCTTTCACGGTCACGAAAACAAGATCTTCTAAGATAGAGTGAACTTCTGCCTCCCAATTTTCGCGTATAAAAAACTCTCGAACCTTCCAAGGGTAACCTTTTAGTCGGTTAACGCGGTAAAATTTCCACTTGGTTGGATTTTTTAAACTTTTAAGAATTGCCTCTGCACGCTTAAAACCGTAACGATCAATCCATCGAGCCACTATTTCTTTTTCATAATGGTGCCTTTTACTTAACTCATCGGCAATTTCTTCCAAATCTTTAGATCCATTACAATTCAATTATCTCTGCCTCGAGCGTGTTTAAATCTACCAAAGCTATGGTTTTTTTACCAGTAAGCCAGCCGGAAGCTTCCCCAGGGTTCACAACCAAAACACCATCAATCTTTTCTATTTTAGGCCAATGAGTATGACCTGTTACAACGACATCAAATTGTCTTGATCGTATAATAATGTCTAAAAGCTCACTATCTTCGCCATGAAACACGGCGATTCTACGGTTTTCGATGGTTACATTGGCAAATTTTCCCCGGATTTCAGCGCCAATCTCTTCAAAACGGTTCTTTATAAGTTCTTTTTCCGCTTCGTTATTACCAAAAACTCCTATAAGTTTGGCTTTTAATTTCTCAAAAGGCTT
Organism: Candidatus Hodarchaeota archaeon; assembly: GCA_048886645.1. Taxonomy (GTDB): domain Archaea; phylum Asgardarchaeota; class Wukongarchaeia; order Wukongarchaeales; family Wukongarchaeaceae; genus Wukongarchaeum. The sequence goes on from JBHLKN010000023.1 coordinate 20,784, forward strand.
GGTAACAAAAGGGGACACATAATCCCCCGCATGAAGGACTAAAGCGACCTTTTCAGAGTTAAATCTTTTAACAGCGGCCTCAATGGCGTCCAGATGATCATGAGTATCGGCGATACAGCCTATTACTACCATCAAAACGTACCTCCACTTAATATTTTAGCATACCATCCATGAGGATAATCTTTTTTATTTTTTCTCATCTTTAACAAAAACTTCAATAAATAAGGGGAATTGATAGATAAAAGTGTGAAGCGCTAATTGGTGGGTTTTGTAAAATGACATCTAAAATAGGTAATAAGAAGGGGGGGATATTCAAAAAAGGTGAAATAACGTTAGAAGAAGTAATTACAGCTGTAAGAGAAAACCCGGCTTTTTATAAAGCAGGTGCTATTGTAAGTTTTACCGGGATAGTTCGCGGTATTACAAAGGAGGGAGAAGAGGTTCTAGGTTTAGAGCTTGAAGCTTATGAAGAGAAAGCTGAAGAAGTGCTTTTAGAGATAGTGAAGGAAATTGAATCAAGGGAAGGGATTGTTGATGCCAGGATATTTCACGCTGTCGGAGATTTCAGCGTAGGGGAAGATTTGGTATACGTTGTTGTAGCAGGAGGCCATAGGGAAGACCTCTTTCCAGCCTTGAAAGGAGCGGTTGAAAGTTACAAAAAAAGGGCATACATATGGAAAAAAGAGAAAACAATAAGCGGTGAAAAATGGCTTGAAGAGTGATACTACGCCCTTATAGACTAAGGGTCCACACATGTCAAATAGGCTTTTCCATTTTTAATTGCGTCAAAATTTTCGAGTGGTAAAGAGAAAAGAGTTAGGGTGTGTATTCGAAGACAAGGACTTCTGTTTCTTCCGGTAGTTCATTTTTCGTGATTGATACGGTGTTTGACCCTGCTTTTTTGACTTTTTTACCCGTTAAAAACGGCTCAAGGCTCCCGATGCCCACGCTAAGCCCCGGAAGTTTATAATGCATTGGGATGACTATGTTGGGTTTTAATTGCTTGGTGACAACAGTTGCACCTTTAGCATCTACTGTGTAAACTCCGCCTACTGGTACGAATAAAACGTTTACTTTTCCAATCTTTTCTATCTGTTCTTCTGTAAAAGTATGACCTAGATCTCCTGCATGGCAGAACTTTATCCCGTCTAATTCGAAAACAAAAACGATATTGTCTCCTCTGAGAGATCCCCCTTTTTCATCATGCTTGGCAGGTACGCCTTTAACATGAAAGTTACCAACGTTGTATGATCCCGGTTTGTCAATTACTTTTTGATAGCCTTTAACTACTTCTGGATGGTTATGATCGAAATGGGAATGGGAAACAAGAACGATTTCTGCTGCAACTTCCGGCTTTTTTAGACCGACGCATGCACCATCATGAGGGTCCATAACAAC
>JBHLKN010000024.1:0-3594 GCA_048886645.1 Candidatus Hodarchaeota archaeon
AACATCTTTTCCTCTTGTTGTTTGTTTGGATATAGTCTAAATTTGTAGGTTACTTGCACTTTTCAATCAACCTTTTTATTACGTCTTCATAGGGTTCTCTGGGATGAACTTTTAACCTATCAAGTTTTGCTTTTGTTTCTTTAGATATTTGTATGGTAGTCTTCTCTCTCATAGCTATAACTTACTATAACTCGCTATAAATATTTTACTATTTGACTTTCATCCTCCCCGCTTTCACAAGAGAACTTCCCACCGATATAGTTAAATTTCATATGTTTTTTTCTCCTCTCTAATAGTGCTTCTTGTTTTAACACCTACCCCCCTATCAAAACTTAACAACTCATCAGCTGAAAGAAGCGACGTACCAACGCCTACTAAACGATCACTTTTATCAACAATTAAAACTTCCTCCTTTGGGCGTATCTCAGGATCACAATCCTCAACAAATTTCGCAAAAACAGAACGACCGGTCTTTATAAAAGAAATTACCTCCTCATCACCCACAAAAACACGGCTCCTTGGATAATCTAGAACATTTTTCAACAATTCAGCACAATAAATAGAAGGAATAAAGAGCCCATCCATCCTTAAAATCCCTAAAAGAGTTTCTTCATCATAAACCTCCCTAATCTTACCAGTACGCTTACTCAACCTAACAAAAACATCCTCCCTCAAAATATCACCAGCAGGATAACCAAACTGAAAATTCAACAAACCCTTAAGATCCAACAAATAATCCCACACAGGATTCCCCTCTTTCTTTCCCTCATCTTCTGGGCTTAAAGATTTAGCAAATTCCCTAACACTTGAAACATCATGAAGTATCTTGATCTCATCATAATAACTACCAAAACGATCTAAAAACTCTCCAAACTGCACCTCCATCTCCTTATAAATCAAAACATCGTTTCGCACAAAAACATTCTGAGAAACAGGATAAACATTCTCAAGTTCCAAAGGAACGCAAACAAAAGGAGTCATAACAGCAAAATGAATATCTTTAGTATTCCGAACATTATAAAATTTTGAAAAAGGCTTAGACTCAGAATAAGGAAGAACAACCAAAGATCTGCCCTTTTCTGGCCTATAATTTCCATAAAAACGACGCCTAAAAGAACTAACTTCAGTCCTCAAAAAAGACTCCGGCCCAGAATAAAAAAAAGCGCTCTTCTTAGTTACAGGATCAAAACGTTCCACCTCAGGATACTGCTCAAAAACATTAAAAGCCTCTAACAAACGAGGATGCGACCTAGCGCGCTCCTGCACCAACTCCCACAACCAACCCCCACGAATAGCCTGACGAACAAGCCTTAACTCCTCGAAACTAACATAAAGATTATGCCGAGCCAAAAACCGCTCACGCTCATCCTTATCAAAACGTCTAACCTCCTCAGGAGTACTACCAACACAAAGAGGACAAGAACAAGGAAACTCATCCAACTCCGCCAAATCATACGTCCCATGAACACTCATATATCTACCCTTTTGAGCATAAAGAGCATAGGCAGCAGAATCAAAAAAATCACAACCAACAGCAACAGCCAAAGAAAAAAAGGAAGGTAACCCAATACCAAAACCATGCAAAGGCCTATTAAAAGGCAAACTAAACCTCGCAGACAACAACTGCTCACAAACCACGCCAAACTCATAAGCCTCAAGACGCGTCACCAAAGAACCTACACAATAAACATCAAAACCTAAACCTCCTACCTTTTCAGCACAGTAAGAAACAAGATCAGGATAAGCACCACCCTGAACAGGGCAAGCCCAAAAAATCTTAGAATCACCGGTTAATCCCTTACACTCCTTAGCTCTCTCGATCGTATCAAAAACAGTTCTCTTAGCCTCTACATAACCCACATCTCCCGTAGGAACATCCAAAAAAATCCCAACATCAGGCTTAATCTTCTCCTGGAACAAAACAATTTCCCTATTATCAACCTCCAACTCCTTCCCCCTCATCGCTTGATAAGCACCACTATCAGTAAAAACAACCCCCCCAAAATCCAAAAACTCATGAATACCTTCACTCTCCACCCTCTCCCTCAAATCATTACTCCTCCAAATAATATAAGCATTAGTAATCAAAACCTCGGCCCCAAAATCCCTCTCCAACTCCTGCGGGGAAACAATCAAACGATTAGGGTTAATAACAGGCATCAAAGCAGGAGTCCTAACAACCTTTCCATTAACCTCAAACCTACCAATCCTACCGCCAACATCTTTTCGAACAACCTCAAACACACACAAAACCAAAAACCCCCCAAAAAAAACAGAAGAAATAACCCGTCTGAAAAATACGCAAAAAACCCAAATAAACATATCCTAAAAAAACAAAACAGGAAAAGAAAGTATGCAGAAAAGAACCGCTTACTCATCTTACCAATATTAAACAAAGTTTAAACTTAAAAAAAGGCGCCGGGGGTGGGATTTGAACCCACGCGACGCAAAGCGTCACCAGCTCTCCAAGCTGGCGCCGTCTACGAGAACCAGAAAAACCAATAAAAGTGAATGAGAAAACCAGTGTTCTAACCGCTTGGCTACCCCGGCTAATTCTATCAATTGTTGGCTCTGAGATTGTAATAATCTCTTTTCCTTTATAAGGTCAGCGACATTATATGATATCGGTAAGATAAGTATTTATTATTTTGAACCCAGTTCTTTACTGAACCCCTTTATTTCCACTGGAAAGATTGGTATTTAGTGTTAATAGAATAAGTTTGATTGTTTCTTTAATTAATTAAATATTTATTTTTTTTGTATTATATTATTTTATATATTGGTAAGATAAGTATAGTTATAACATATATTTTCCACATGAAATAGGGGGGTGTATCTGTTTTTCATAGAGTGTATATTAGTTTTAAGATATAATCCAATAGTGTTTTTTTTCATAGGAAATTTAGTAATAACTATAGGTTTTACTGTATCTAAATATATTGGTAAGATAATAATATAGTAGTATAAATTTTCCACAGGAAATACAGGTGTTGAAATAACACTAATTCTACAAAATATAATTTGTGATTTGTTTAGCGCTTTTCTTCTCTTTGAGCCATTTCTTCAAGAATTTTTACAGATATTGATTTTCTTTTCTTTTTAACCATTTTATTTATATAATCTTTCAGGTTTATTTCGCTAAAACTTTCTTTAAGCTTCTTTTCTAAGGCTCCCGTTTTTGATTGTAATATTTTTTCTTTTTCCAAGGTTTCTACTGCTTCTGTAATAGTTTTTCCTAAATATTTCCAATAATATTTAGGTTTCCCATTTAATCTTCCTTGATATTTCACATACCATAAGAAAGGCCCATGGAGTTCTCCTTTTTGGGCGCATTTGCAATTTTCTTTACCACATTTTTGAAATTTTGCGATTATTGGCATTTATTTCGCCATAACCTTTCTACTTTTGAATTATGCTTTTCTAATCTTTTCTTTAATACTTTTTTAAAGTGCTGCTCAACTTTATCATGATATAAAAGGGTTGTGAATTTCTATTTTGGTATTACTTGTTTACAGATATTTCACATGTGAAGTCCTTTTTTTTGTTTATTTTTTTTGGTTATTTTTTGTTTTTCCTATGGTTTTCTTGTTTTTT
>JBHLKN010000024.1:3694-22098 GCA_048886645.1 Candidatus Hodarchaeota archaeon
CGTTTAAATTATGTTAAACCCCTGTAGATTCTTTATTATTTAGTACGGGGTTGTTACTTATCTTCTTTTTTGATAAATTTTACCAATATGTTTTTGCACAGTTATTATAGGCCTTTTTAACGCTTTTAATACTAATAATATTAATATTTATTCTATAGGCTTTTTTAGTTTTTTTACTGTGTCAGGCGTTAGTTTATTGTGACTTATGTAAACTGATACATTTTAAAATTGTAAAAACTTTTAATAATTCCTTTTTCTAGCTTCCTTCCTTATAAAAAGGAATTTTTTTGTGAAAAGCTTTATAATAGAAAATTAATTAATAAATGCTATTTGGAGAATATTTTAAAATGATATCTAAGAATATATTTACATACGATTAGTAGGTTAAAAGTTTTTAAATAATTTTTTTAAATAATTATGAGTGTAATACAAAGTAATATAAAACTATAAAAGTGGTTGATGTTAATCACTCATTGTCTTTTGAATAGTGACTCTTTCTTTGTTTATTGGTGACTTCCCTTGAAAAAGGAAAAATCGGATCATATTAAGATTGAGGTTAAGACAGAAGATGGGGAGGAGATAACTTTAATTGTTAAGGGGAAGTCTACTTTGAAAAAGATTAATTTCGACGATTTTCTTACCAAAGTTTTGGAATCTTCAGGATCTAAAGATAAAACTGATTTAGAGGAAGAAATTTCTGAGGGTTCTACTCCTTCTCCTGTTGGGTCTAAGCAGGATCTTGAGGGTGAGAAGTTTTCTCCTGTAACCCTTAGTATGATGGATCGGGTTCGTATTTTGACGCGGAATAGTTTTGGGACCCGGGGTTGGTTTACTAGTTCTGATTTAATCGAGGTATATAGACTATATTTTAAGGAGGATCTTAAGCCAACTACTGCTGCAACTTATTTGAGAAGAATGTGTGAGGAAGGTCTTTTAGAGTATGAACGTGACCCTGGAGGTTTGAGGAAGAAGTATCGTTTGACTAATGAAGCTTTGTTAAGGATTCCTGAAGTTGATTTGGAATCATTCCTTCATTTTTAGCATACGTTTTTCGTTTGGAAACGCTTTTATTTGTTTTTTGTGTTTTTCTTTTTTACTGAATAGCCGCATTTCTTTTATTTGTATTGGGTTTTTATTTTTTTATTTATTTGTTTTTTATATTAGTAAGTGTTTTTCTTTTTTGTTTATTTTGTTTAGGTGTTTATGTTATGGCTGGTAATAATAGTCGTCGTGTAGTTACTTTGGAGGTTTTGTGTTCTGGCGTTGTTCAAGGTGTAGGTTTTCGTCCTTTTGTTTATCGGATAGCTGTTGCTCGGTGCGTTCGGGGGTTTGTTCAGAATCTTGGAGATGCTGGTGTTAGGATAGTGATCCGGGGTCCTAAGGATCAAGTTGATGGTTTTTTGCGGGATTTGGAAGAGAAGAAGCATCCGATTGTTGTTTATGATGAAATTATTGCTCGGGAGATTTCTTCTGAGGGTTTTAGCGTTGTTTCTGGTGATTGGGTTGATTATTTTACAGGGAAAGGTTTTGGGGATATTCCGGATTTTCCTTTTGATGATTTTCATATTTTGAAGAGTTCGAGTGAAAGAAGGGTTAGTTCTTCTCATATTCCTATTGATGTTGCTGTTTGTGATGATTGTTTGAGAGAGATCAATGATCCCAGTTCTAGGTATTTTGGTTATGCTTTTACTAATTGTACTGTTTGCGGTCCAAGATTCACTATTATTTTTGAAACGCCTTATGATCGTGAAAGAACTACGATGGCTGATTTTCCTATGTGTGATGATTGTAAAAAAGAGTATTCTACCCCGATGGATCGGCGTTTTCATGCTCAAGGTATTACTGGTCCTTTGTGTGGTCCTCAGTATACTCTTTATGATTCTTCGGGGGAAATTGTTGACATTGGTGACAGGGATCCTATAATTGAGGCTGGTAAGCTTATTAATGAGGGATTTGTTGTTGCTGTGAAGGGGGTTGGAGGTACTCACATTGCTTGCAGAACTAGTGTTGATGATTATGTTTTGAGGATGCGGGAGAAGCGTAAAAAAAGCGATAAACCTTTTGCTATAATGTCTTTTGATATTTCTTCGATTGAAACTTTTGCAGAGATTTCTACTGAGGCTCATGAGCTTCTTCTATCTTGGAGACGTCCTATTGTTTTGCTTCCTAAAAAAAATCCTTTCCCACTTTCTGAGCATATTTCACCAGGGCTTCATAATATTGGAGTGATGCTTCCTTATGCTCCTGTTCATTATATTTTGCTTCGTGAGGTTGAGGATCCTGCTGTGATAATGACAAGTGGTAATGCTCCTAATTATCCTATGATTGTTGATAATGAGGAAGCGATTAATAGGCTTGGGTCTTTTGTTGATTATTTTCTTCTTCATAATCGTGTGATTTCTAATCGTTGTGATGATTCTGTTGTTCGTTTTATTGGGGATAGTACTGCTATTCTTCGTCGTTCTCGGGGATATGTTCCTGAGCCTATAATCCTTCCTTTTGATAGTAAAGTTAACGTTGTGGGGGTTGGTCCTGACCTTAATGTGACTGGATCCGTTTGTGTGGGTAAAAGGATCTATGCTACTCAGCATATTGGAGATACGGATAATTTAGATTGTTTGATCTTTCTAGAGAAGGCGGTTAGACATCTTATGAAGTTAGGTGGTGTTAAGAGCGTTGATGGTGTTGGATGTGATATGAATCCTGTATTCCAGACTAGAATTTTAGCCGAGACTTTGGCAGAGGAGTATGGGTGTTCTTTGTTTGAGGTTCAGCATCATCACGCTCATGCAGTGAAGCTTATGGTTGATAATAGTGTTCTTAGGGATGAAGAAATTGTTACTATTGCAGCAGATGGGGTGGGTTATGGTTTTGAAGATGAGCCTGCTTGGGGTGGAGAGATTCTTCTTTCTTCTTATACCGGTTTTAAGCGGCTTGCAAGCCTTCAGCCTCAGCCTATGCCTGGAGGGGATTTATGTGCCTATTATCCTGCGCGAATGTTGGCTGGAATTCTTTCCAGCTTTCTTTCTGAAGAAGAAGTTCGGGATCTACTTGTTTCTCGTTTTTTGACAGGCTTTCGGCATGGTATAGAAGAAATTGATACAGTTTTACTTATGTTGCGTAAGGGTTTGAATGTGGTTGAAACCACTAGTACTGGACGGATTCTTGATGCGGTGTCTTCTCTTTTGGGTGTTTGTTATTATAGGAGTTATGAGGGTGAACCAGCGATGAAGCTTGAATCTTTAGCTTTAAAAGCTCCAGATTCTTCTCTTGTTTTTCCCATTGAGTTTTCTTCTTTCAAGAATCGGCGTATTTTGCTTACTTCACGAATTTTTGAGGAGGTATTGAATGCTTTAAAGTTTGGTGAAAATAGAGCTAGTATTGCTTATGGTGTGCATAGATCTCTTGCTCAAGGTTTGGCTGAGTTGGCGATTTTTATCGCTGAAGAACATGGTGTTGATCGCATCGGATTTACTGGCGGGGTAGCTTATAATGAACTTTTTAATGTTTTTATTCGACGTTTTGTTGAAAACGCTGGGTATCGGTTTTTGCATCATAAGAATATACCTGCAGGTGATGCTGGGATTTCAGTAGGCCAGGCGGCTTTTGTTGCTGGATCTTTTTAATTTTTGGATTGAGGATTAAATATTATTAGTAATTATGCATATTAAGCATAAAATTTAAATATTAAAAGTAATAATTATGCATCCTGAGCATAATGTTTTAAACGCTTAGTTTTTTTGTTTAATCGGAATAATTTTTAGGGGGTAATTCTTGTATGTTTAGGTTGCCTAAAGGGAGTGATATAAAAGAGTTGCGTAAAAAAGTTAATTTGACTCAGGCTGAATTAGCTGAAAAAGCTGGCGTCTCTCAGTCTTTAATTGCTCGTATAGAAAATGAATCTGTCGATCCTCGTTTATCGACTCTGCAAAAAATTTTTCGGGCTATTATGTCCTCAATGAGGGAGCAAGTTACTTTGCAAGATGTAATGGTTACAGAGATAACCACAGTCCGACACACTGATTCAGTATCTTATGCTGTTAAGTTGATGAAAGAGAGAGATTATAGTCAATTACCTGTCGTAGATGGAAACGGCGTACCTATAGGGACTGTTCAGGAATCTACTATTCTTCAACATCTATTAACTGAAAATCAAGAGGACCTTTTTACGCGTTCTGTAAAAGATGTAATGGAGGATTGTTTGCCTTGCCTTCCTCCCTCTGCCTCTATTGAAGATGCTTATAAGCTTTTTATTTCAGGGCACCCTGGCGTCCTTGTTATAGATCGGGGTAAGCTTGTAGGTATTGTCACAAAGATTGACGTGATTACACGGATTAGCAAGTCTTCTTCTATTAATGGTTCTCGTATTAGATAGGGAACCGGAGAAGGGCTATCATTCCGCCGAATGCTTTGATTTGCTTTCCTATTTCTGACTTTATAGCTACTATTTCTACGTGACCTCCTGATTTTTCTGTATTTTCTAACAGGTTTTCTAAAAATTGTCTTTTTTCTAAATCTGTAGTTCTAAGGAAATCTTCTGTGATGAGGAGATTTTCTATAGCACCGTATATAGCTGCTTTTTCTATTTCTTCTTGACCGTATGCGATAGTTTCTTCATCTTTTCCCAATCTTTTTAGGAATTCATTCATTAGTTCTGTTTGTCTGGATATTTCTAAACCCTCTACAATTTTTTCCAAAGTTCCTCGTTTTATTATTTCATTTATTGCTTGGTCTGTCCCGCTTGTTGCAGTTTCTATAACTGTTTTTTCAGCGATTTCTGGAGCTTTCTCTTTTAAGTATTTCAGGAAATGTTCTTTTGTGAATCCTGGCCCCCCAATAATAATTGTGCTAACTATTTTTGGATTGATATTTTCTTTCAACATCAAGGTTAATGCTTTAAAAAATTCAATTACGGCTGCATCGTGCTGTTTTATATCTCCTGATTTTCTCGGTATATTCATTGTTATATGTCCTATTTCGTTGATTCCAAAATCCGTTACTAAGACTAGCGTGCTTTCTCCTTCTTCTATTGCGAGTATTGCTAGGGGCGGTTTTTCTCCAATTTCTATTGCTTTTTTCAACCGTTTTATAGCATAAGATGGCCATCCCTTTTCCTTTATTATTGTGAGCGTGTTTCCCGGTTGGATGTTAAATGTATGGTATGCTCCATAGCTTACAAAATCTTCAGGCCCCTCAAAAATAGTGCCACGTATGCGTAATTTCCCTGTAAATTCATGGAAGTTTACAGCTACAACATCAATTCCAAGAAACATGGGTTTTCTCGGTCTTTTTTCTCCGTTACGACCTTCCCCTGCGCTAATTCTTTTAATTTTTCGCGTAGTCCGGGCTTTCACTTTATCACCTGGTAAAATTATGTGATATAGTGTGTAAAGATCTGTGAGAGTTTCAGGTTTTAATTTGATCAGTCCTTTTCGCTTGTCTTGATGAATTATTCTCAGTTCATTCACGCTCTCTGACTAACTTTTTTATATATTCCATTATTAGACATAGATATGGGTGCTTCTGAACTTCCTTTTTTTAAGATTCGGCCTGTAATTTATAACGATCTCAAAAAAATATTTGAGATTGAGCTTTCAGTTTTTAAGAAAGATGCATATCCTTTTTCTTTTTTATCTTTGCTTTATTATTTGAACCGTGCCACTTTTTTTATTGCTGTTGATAATAAGAATGAAGATGAAGTCTACGGTTATATTGTAGCAAATGTCTCTTTGAAGAAAAGATTAGGTCACATACTCTCTTTTGCGGTTAAACCTTCTTCTCAACGAAAAGGTGTAGGAACCGCGCTTCTAAAAAAACTTGAGACGATTCTTAAAAGATTAAATATGCAGGAAATAATTTTGGAGGTTCGTCTCTCTAATGTCGGTGCGATTAGTCTTTATGAGCGTGAAGGTTTTAAAAGAAAAGCTATATCTAAAAACTATTACGAGGATGGGGAAGATGCTCTAGTAATGAAAAAACAAATATCATGATTCTAAATGTTCTAAAAATTTAAACGTTTTATCTTATTTATTGTATTTTCTAATATTTTTGTCGACAAAATGTGGTCTAAAATAAAGAGATAAAAACTAGAAAAAAGGTTTTAAGATGGATTTGGGGTCAAGTTTTTTTGGGGGTTGTTTTTTGTTTTTTGAGGATAGAGATGATGCAGGCAAGGTTTTAGCCGAAACAGTTGCTGAGAAATATTTGGGGGAAGATGTTATTGTTTTAGCTTTACCTCATGGCGGGGTTCCTGTTGGTTATCATGTTGCTAAACGGCTTGACGCTCCTTTTGACGTTTTAGTGGTTCGTAAACTTCCTATTCCTTGGAATACTGAGGCTGGTTTTGGCGCAATTACTATGGATGGTGCTTTGATTTTAAATGAGTCTCTTGTGTCTCATCTTGGTTTGAGCAAGGAGGATATTCAATCTATTGCGGATGATGTTTTGAAAGAGATCAGGTGGAGGTCTAAAATTTATCGGGGTGATAAACCTTTTCCAGAGCTTAAGGGGAAGACTGTCATTCTTGTTGATGATGGTTTAGCAAGTGGTTTTTCTATGTTAGCTGCGGTAAAGTCTATTGAAAAGTATGCTCCGGCGAAGAAAGTTGTTGCTATTCCTTGTGCTCCTGAAACTTCTATTAATCTTTTGAAGCCTTATGTTGATGTCATAATTTGTTTAGTTGTCCAAAAATATTTTCCTTTTGCTGTTGCTAGTTTTTATAAGCGTTGGTGGGATCTATCGGAGGAAGAGGTGTTAAACTATATGAAAAAGAGTTAATTCTTTGTTTTTTTATTTATTATTCGTAGGTTTTTCGTGCGTCTATGATGGATTTGGATTTGTGTGTTGTTTTGAGGGTTCCTGGTTTTAATATTTCGATTTTCGGTTCGGTTATTGCACCTCTTGCGAGGCTTTCTGTTATTTCCTCTATTTTCATTAGTTCTTCTGTTATTTTGTTTTTTAGTTCTTCTTCTGAGGGGGTTTCTGTTGCTTCTATTTTTATTGTTAGTTTGTCTTTGGCTTCTTCTTCTTCGATTATTACTTGCCAGTTGATTATGTTTGGTATTTTTACTAGTCCTTCGTCGAAAAGTAGTGGGTATATTTTTTTGTCGTAACCTATTTTGTGTTGCATGTCTAATCTTCCTTTTACTTTTCCCATTTTTTGAATTGTGCTTGCTCCGCATCCGCAGGTTTCATCAATTAGCCATGAAATATCGTATGATCTGTATCTTATTAGGGGCATCCCTCTCCTGCTTAGCGTCGTGAAAACAAGTTCTCCTCCTTCTCCTAGTTTTAGTTGTTCTCCTGTTTCCGAGTCTATACATTCAACAAAAAAGTCTGCATCATTTAAGTACAATCCATCCCTTGCGTCGCATTCTAAGGATACTGCAAGTCCCATTTCTGCCGTTCCGTATTGGGAGTATGCTTTGCATCCCCCTGCTTCTTGAATCTCTTCTCTTACTGCTTCTGGCCATGGTTCTGCAGAAAGTATTATTCCTTTTATTCCGAAGTTTTTAAGGTCTACTGCTTTTTCAGCTACCCTTGTTAGCCTGTGGATATATGATGCTATTCCTATGATCATCGTTGCTTTTGATTCTTTTAACTTTTTTAGCTGCTCTTCAACGGGTAGCATTCCTGCTAGGATCGGTGTAGCTCCCGCTACTTGAACTGCTTTTTCTAAGAGGAACCATGGGTCCCATTCTGCAACAATTGGAAATGTTATCTGGACGGAGTCTTCTCCCGTCATACCGACCATTTTGAATCCTGCAATTATAGACTCACCTATTCTTAGTAAGTCGTTTTTGGTGTATAATGTTCTTTTTACGCGTCCTGAGGTGCCAGAAGTTGTGAACCCCTAAGAATTTCCCCTTGGGAGACGCATAGGAAGTTATTTGGGTTTTTAGCAATGTCTTCAGGTTCTGTTAATGGTATTTTTACCATATCTTCGAAGGTTTTGATATCTTCTGGTTTAATATCGTGTTAGTCGAAACGTTTCTTATAATATGGTGATTTTTCGTAAACGTAGTTGAGGGTTTTCTTAGTTTAAACATCTTATATTTTTGGACATCTTCTTTGCTAACTTTTTCTAAGCTAGTTTTGCCGAGATAGTTGCGGAAAGTTTGGTCTTCTGCAAACAGTTTTTTTGATAACGGAATGGATCCATAATTCTAACATGTTCATCGATTTATTCCTCGATTCATTGGTTTTCCAACCTATTTTAAAGATTTATTAACTTAGAAAAAAGGGGGGATAAGGATTTTTGTTTTTTTCTTTGTTCTGATTTTTTTATTCTATGTCTATTTGTGCTCTTTGAAGGACTCCACTGTAATCAACATATACTGTTTTTGTTTCGACGAACTCTTCGATTCCTTCTATTCCTCCTTCTCTTGTTCCGTTTCCAGTGTTTTTCATTCCTCCGAAAGGTAGATGGACTTCTGACCCTATTGTAGATGAGTTTACGTAGGTTAACCCTGCTTCGATTTTTTCTATTGCTTTGAATGCGTTGTTTATACTTTCTGTGTATATTGATGAGGATAGGCCATATTCTACAGAGTTTGCTAGGTCTATTGCTTCTTCTAAGTTTTCTGCAGCTATTACTGCAACTGTTGGTCCAAAGATCTCGTCTTGTGCTATTATCATGTCTTTTGTTACGTCAGTGAAAATTGTTGGTTCATAGAAAAATCCTTGGGCAAATTTTCCTTCTGTTAGTATCTTTCCGCCTGTTAATAATGTGGCTCCTTCTTCTTTTCCTATTTCTGTGTATTTATGGATCTTTTTAAGTTGTGATTCGTTTATTACTGGCCCCATTTCGGTTTCAGGGTTTAGACCATTTCCAACTTTTAGTTTTTTTGCTCTTTCTACGAATTTTTCTGTAAACTTGTCTAATACTTTTTCATGTACTACAACGCGGCTTGCTGCTGTACATCTTTGGCCTGTAGTTCCAAATCCTCCCCATATAGCACCGTCTACTGCTAGATCTATGTTTGCATCATCCATTACTATGATAACGTTCTTACCCCCTAGTTCTAGTCCTACCCTTTTTAGCCCAGCTTCTTTTACAATTATTTCACCTGTTTCTACACTGCCTGTAAAGCTTATACCCCGTATTTTTTTGTGTTTTACTAGGGGCATTCCCACACTGGTTCCTGGACCTGTTACTATGTTTAAAACCCCTTTTGGAACTCCTGCTTTTTCAAAAATTTCTACGAGTTTAATAGCGCAGAAGGGAGTATCGCTTGCAGGTTTAAAAACTATGGTGTTTCCTGCGATGAGGGCTGGGGCGATTTTCCATGCTGGTATTGCCATGGGGAAGTTCCATGGTGTTATTAGGGCTACGATTCCTACTGGTAGGTTGATGGTCATACAGAACTTGTCTGGCAGTTCACTTGGGGTTGTATGACCGTAAAGTCTTCTTCCTTCCCCTGCCATTAGTTTGGTTATGTCTATGGCTTCTTGGACATCTCCCCTTGTTTCTATCAGAATTTTCCCCATTTCTTGGGTCATTGTTTTTGCAAGTTTTTCTTTTTGTTCTTCTAAGATCCTTGCAGCTTTAAATAGGATTTCTCCCCTTTTTGGAGCAGGTAATGACGACCATTTTTCGAAGGCCTCTTCTGCTGCATCTACTGCCATGTCGACATCTTTTTCATCGCTTTTTTGAAGTTTTACTAATATTTCCTCTTTTTTTGCTGGGTTTATTGAGTTAAAAGTTGCCCCTGTTGCACTTTCAACCCATTCCCCTCCAATATAATTTTTAAGAGTTTTAACTTCACTCATTTTTTAAAATCCCCTACATTTTTGCGGTTTTTTATAGGTTTCCCTTATTTTATAAATTGTATTTTTTATTCCGAATTTTTTATTAAGAGTTTCGTTTTTTGTTTGTTAGGAGTGGTTGATTATGGTTTCTAAAATTCGTAAAAGGGATGGACATGTCGTAGATTTTGATTCTGAAAAGATTGTTAATGCTATTCATAAGGCTATTGTTGCCGTTGAGGAGAAGGATTCTGAAGTTGCAAGAGCGTTGTCCGATAAGATTGTTAAAATTGTTGAGGAGCGATTTGTTGAAGTTATTCCAAGTGTTGAAGATGTCCAAGATATTGTTGAAGATGTTCTTATAAAAGAAGGTTTTTCTAAAGTAGCCAAGGCCTATATTTTGTATCGACAAAAACGTACAGAATTGAGGGAAGCGAAGACGTTTTTTGGAGTTAAAGATGAGTTGAAGTTGACTCTTAATGCTATCAGGGTGCTTGAAAAACGTTATCTTTTAAAGGATAAAAAGGGTCATGTGATTGAAACTCCTGCTCAAATGTTTCGAAGGGTTGCGAAGGCAATAGCTTCGGTTGATCCTATTTATGATGAAGCGGTTAATGTTGGCGAGCTTGAGGAAGAGTTTTATGAAATGATGATAAATTTGGAGTTTATCCCTAATTCTCCTACTTTAATGAATGCTGGTACTGATCTTGGTCAGTTGTCTGCGTGTTTTGTTTTGCCTGTTTTTGACTCTCTTGAAAGTATTTTTGATACTTTGAAGTATATGGCGCTTATTCATCGTTCTGGTGGTGGTACTGGCTTTTCCTTTTCAAAGCTTAGACCCCGCGGAGATTTAGTTAGGTCTACGATGGGTGTTGCTTCTGGACCTGTTTCTTTTATGCGTATTTATGATGTGACCACAGATGTTATAAAACAGGGAGGTAGACGTAGGGGGGCTAATATGGGTATTTTAAGGGTAGATCATCCAGATATTCTTGATTTTATCACTTCAAAACGGAAGGAAGGATTTTTGGAAAATTTTAACATCTCTATAGCGGTTACCGATGATTTTATGCGTGCAGTTGAAAACGATGAAGATTATTACTTAATTAACCCTCGTACTAACAAACCAACTGCTAAGCTTCGTGCAAGGAGCATTTTTGACTTAATTGTTGATGGTGCGTGGGGTACGGGTGATCCTGGCCTTGTTTTTATAGACGAGATAAACCGGCGTAATCCTACCCCTCATGTAGGTGAAATAGAGAGTACTAATCCTTGTGGCGAAGTTCCTCTTCTTCCTTACGAAGCGTGTAATTTGGGTTCGATTAATCTGTCTAAAATGGTGAAAAACGGCGAAAAGTCTATAGACTGGGAAAGGCTTAGGAAAACAGTTCGAAAGGCTGTTCATTTTTTGGATAATGTAATTGATGCTAGTAATTTTCCTTTGTCTGAAATAGATAAGATTGTTAAAGCCAATCGAAAGATCGGTCTTGGTGTTATGGGTTTTGCTGATATGCTTGTTCAAGTTGGTGTTCCTTACGATTCTAATGAAGCCCTTAAACTTGCCGAAGAAGTTATGAGTTTTATAGAGGATGAGGCTGTTAAAATGTCTGTAAAACTTGCTGAAATACGGGGATCTTTTCCAAATTTTAAAGGAAGTATTTGGGATAAACGAAGTTTTGACAAACTAAGAAATGCTACCTTGACAACTATAGCTCCAACAGGTACAATAAGCATAATTGCTGGTTGTTCGAGTGGTATCGAACCTTTATTTTCCATTTCTTTTGTTCGTAATGTTTTGGGCGGAGCTAGGTTGGTTGAAATTAATCCTTTTTTTGAAAAAATAGCAAAAGAACGTGGTTTTTATAGTTTAGAATTAATGAATAATATAGCAAAAAAAGGCTCTATTCAAGATATGGAAGAAATTCCTGCAGATATACGCAGGCTTTTTGTTACTTCATTAGATATCGATCCTGAGTGGCATATAAAGATGCAAGCTGCTTTTCAAAAATATGTCGACAATGCGGTATCAAAAACTATAAATCTACCCCATGAGGCTACTTTCGAAGATGTTAAAAACGCATATCTTTTAGCTTATAGATTAAAATGTAAAGGGATTACTGTTTATCGTTACGGGAGCAAGAAAGAACAAGTTCTTACTATAGGAGGTTTATCAGAAAAGGAGAAAGGAGAAAGTTTAAAATATGTAAGTGTTGATGAAGAATTCTCTGGAGGTTGCCCAACAGGTGTATGCATTTACTAGAAAACCCTGCTATTTTGTTGATAGATAAAGGTTGTGTTTTAACATGCCTCGAAAAAAAGTTGGAAAAGATATAGTTAAGAAATCATCCATAATACTTTATACGGGAAGTGGTGACGGTAAGACTCTTGCTGCTCTTGGTCTTGCTTTAAGGGCTCTTGGTCATGGATATAAGGTTATAATGATTCAGTTTATGAAAGGGCGAAATTTTATTGGTGAATATAAAATAAGAGAACGTTTAAGTTCTGAATTTGAATTGCATCAATTTGGTCGCGAAGATTTCGTCAATTTAGAAAAACCTGAACCTGTAGATTTTGAGTTAGCTAAGAAAGGTTTATCTTTTGCTAAAAAAGCTTTAAATCGTAAACCTTATTTGTTGATTTTAGACGAGATAAACCTCGCTGTCGCTGTTGGACTTATAAAACTCGAGGAAGTGCTGAACCTATTAGAAAATATTCCGGAAGAAACAACCGTTGTTTTAGTCGGGCGTCGTGCGCTTCCAGAACTTATTGATAGGGCAGATTTGGTTACATTTATGGTGGAAGTTAAGCATCCCTTTGGTAAGGGTGTTGAAGCTAGGAAAGGAATAGAGTATTAATTTTTAATCCAGGTTTTTCTCTGGTTTTTTATTTCACTTTGTTGCAAACCTGTTTTTTCAGTTTTTTTATTTCTTCTATTTCTTAGAAGAGGTTTCTTTTTTTCTTGTTGAATTTTTAAGGGTGCTTAAAAGATTTTCATCTCCATAGATAATAGAACAAAAATAAAAAATGGGGTGGAACAGAAAATGGCTTTTAAATTTAAAAGAGACAAGCTTAACATCCTACTTTTATTCGCTTTAATATCTCTACTGATTTTTCTTCCATTCTGGAAATATGGTGTTGCAGATAATTTAGAAAACAAAATGCTTGCAAAAGTAGACATTGAACGCGAATATGAGGGTAATATTAACCTATTAATTCGCGAATCTCCTTTTGCAAACGCTTCTGATGTTTCAACGTGGTTCTTTGCTTCTGGTCCTGCTGACTTTGAACGTCATGTCTATGTAACAGAAAGCGATGATGATATTTTAGTAGTGCAGCAAAACGTAAAGAGTGAATGGTTTTGGAATGAGACCTTTTACTATCTAACTTTAACTCCTACGTCTTATACTGGTATTAATTGTATCATGTGGGATAACACTACTCATGTGCTTAAAAGAGACTTTGATAATCCTCATAATGTTGAAAGCTCCCTTGCTGACCGTTCAAGAACTGGTTATTCCTTAGTCTTTCCTTCACATCAAAGCGAAGGTAAAGATATAGAAAACGTTTTTGTGGACGATGTAAACATTACGTCTAAATTGGAATTCAATGACGTTAAAGAGTTGGAAGGGTTGACTGTATATGAATATCAGGGTAATGTTCAGAAGGATTGCACCGATAGTTTAGGGGTATATGTTGATGTCAGTGTGAAATTTTTGCTTGAGCCTTTAAGTGGCCTTATTGTACACTTTTTAGAAAAGACTGTAACTTATTTTGCTGATCCTGGTTATACTGTTGTTGTTGGAGAGATTACTTTTTCAGAGGTTTCTAGTTCTGTAGCAAAAGGGGTTGAGGATGTAAAAAGTGCTAGATCAAAAATCAGATTGATAGAGTTTTGGGTACCTGTTTTAACAGTTATTACCATGGTTTTTGCTTCTGTTTTCTTGTTGTATCGTTGTTCTGGTAGTAAGCTCTCTGAGGGTTATATGCCTTCTACCTAAAAATTTTCTACTTTTTTAGCGGGCTTAGCGTGCTGAAAGTGCTATTCTTTCTTTTTCTTCTTTTTTCTTTATAGCTAAGCTTTTTTGGGCGTTATTTTGGGCTGCTGCTATTAATTCGTCTGCGAGACATTCTTCTATGCTTTTCACTGAATTTTTAGAAGTTTTCATCGCTCCTTCTGTTATGTTCGCTATCGAGATATCGATTCTTCTGAGGGGTGCTACGTCGACTGCTTGGTGATATATTATGCCGCCATAGGATATTCTTGTTGTTTCTTCTCTTGGAGCTGCATTTTCTATTGCTTTTATAAGTACGTGTATTGGATTTTGTCCTGTTTTTTGATCTATTATTTCAAAAGTTGCCCGTACTATGTTTATTGTTTTACTTTTTTTGCCTGTGTTTGTTTCAGTTCTCATTATTCTGTTTATAAGTTTTTCAACTATGTTCATTTTGCTTTTTGCGAACCTTTTGTGTTCATGTCTTCCACAGCTATGTGGCAAAAGTGAGGGTTTTAAACCAATATATGCTTTAAGTCCTTCGTCTGTTATTTCTACTCCTTCCCACTCCCATTTGTCGAAAAGTAATGGTTTAGTTGGGGTTGTTATTATTTCGGGTATGAAAGTAGTTTTTTCTTTTGGTTGTTGCTTTTCTTCTTTTTTTCTTGGTCTTCCCCGTCTTTTTGTTTTTTCCGTTGCTTTTTTAGCCACAAAAACCTGCTCCTTTTTGTTTTTGTAGTTTCTTACTAATTCTTTATATTTTTTTATGTTATTCTTTAGAGATTTGTTAGTAAGCAATATAAAGGTAAAATTTTATTTTGTTTTTTTTATCTCATTGGTTTCTCTTTTTTCCCTATTATAATAGCGTTTAGCGAAACGTCGTTAACTTTTATTACTTGGTAACGTACGCCTGGTATGTCTCCTTTACTTCTACCTCTCTTTCCCCCTATTCCTTGTATGACTACTTCATCATGCTCGTCTACAAATAATAGTCCTCCATCACCTGGAACAAATGATGTAACTTGTTTTCCGTTTTTTATAAGTTGTACTCTTACGCATTTTCTTATGGCGCTGTTTGGTTGTTTTGCTTCAACGCCTACTTTTTCAATCACTATACCTCGAGCTTGTGGAGCTCCTCCGAGCGGGTCAGCTTTAACATCTAATTTTAACATTCGTCGTTTATAGTATCTATCGCTCCATCGTCTTTTTTGTCTGTCTTGTTTTAATTTTCTTGCTGAAAACATGCCTTTTGGTGCCTTGTTTTTACCCATCTTAATTTTGCCCCTTTTTAATGTAACTAAATTTTTTAGTTTTATTAGTAGTATTTTTTATTTTTCTTTCCATTTTGTATTAAGACATTTTTTTATGTTATTATAACGTCTTGGATATCAAGGTATCTTCGTGCAATTATTCTTGCTTTTTCGACGTTTCTCCCTCCTTTCCCTATTGCGACACCTCTATCTTTTGCGTCTACTGTAACTATTGCTACTTTTCTTCCATCTTTTCTTTGTGTCATGGATACCGCTTTTATACGGGCAGGAGCCAACGCTTTTTTTACAAGTTCCTCAGGGAGTTCAGCGAATTCTACTACATCTATATTCTTTTTAAGTAACTCTTTTACTCGTTTTAGATTACTTCCTTGTCTTCCGAGCGCAAGCCCCATATCCCCTTCCTTTACTATAAATATGATACGATTAAGTTTTTGGTCTATTATGCAGTCCTTTGTATGGGCGCCTGTAGTTGTTTCGAATATGTTCATCATTTGCATTTCTTCGTTGGTTATTTTTACACCTGAAGCCATCTTTTTTTGTCTCCTTTTGTTTTGATCTATGGTCATATTTCCTCACTAATTTTTAATATATCACTCGATCCTGGATCAATAATTGTTAAGGTTTCAACAATATGCGGTCTTAGACATGCTGTGCCAAGTTCCCAGCTTGATCCTTCATAAGTATAAGTTAATATGTTTGTATCTTTTATGCGTCTAATTATCTTTTCTTCTAATTTTTTTGGGCAATTTTTTGCAATTATTATCATTTTAGCATTTTTTGTTCTTGCTGCTTTTAGAGCAGCTTTTATTCCAAATTTTACTTTTCCACTTTGAACTGCTACTTTTATTGCGTTGTTAATCTCTATCGGCATTTTTTTCACCGTCTATTCTTTTGTTTTTTTGCTGAAAGTTGGTATTTGAAGGAGTTCTACTGTGCCTGTTCCTACTGGGACAATTTGGCCTACAATAACGTTTTCTGTAATTCCTTTTAGTTCGTCTATGTGTCCTGCTATGCTTGCTTCTAATAGGTGTTTAACTGTTACCTCAAACCCTGCACGGGCTAAAACGCTTTCTTTTTCTCCGCTTATTCCATGTCTTCCTATTTGCCTGATTTCTCCCGTGTATGTCATTAAATCTGCTATTAACATTATGTGTCTTATGTCGACGTTAAGACCTTGTTCTTCTAATACATGCATCGCTTCTCGCATTATAGCATTTCTTGCTGCTTCTATTCCTAGTGTGCTCGCAATTTCATGTATGTTGTTTGTTGTTGTCCGCGTATAGTCTACACCTGGTGTTCTTAAAACTTCGGGGAGGTTTGTTCCTTCAGTATGGAGAACCCATTCTCCTTTGTTAAGGTCCTTTTGAATCACTATCCTGTTTATATCTTTCACTCCTTTTACATGGATCTGTTCGATTTTTTCTAAAAGTTTTTGCATTTCTCCGAAAGTTTTTCCTTCTAAATCGATTGTTATTATGTATTCTTCTGGGGTTGCTTGGACTTTTTCTTTTCTTTTTTCACTTATTTTTTTTGCTACTTCTTCGAAGGTGACATCTCTATCTTTTAAGAGTTTTTCATCCAGCTTGATATTTATCTGATACGTGGCTATGTCGATTTCTACGTTGGAAGCTACTCTTTCTACTGTAATCATTTCAAGTCTTTTAGCAACTTCTTTTGCCTTTTTTTCGTTATTAGCGTGTTCTTCGTCCAAATAGATGGTCATTGTTGGTGTTGAAGGATTTTTTCTCGCATCCACTATTTCTATCAATCTTGGAAGCCCCAACGTAACATTAAGTTCGGCAACTCCTGCATAGTGAAAGGTTCTAAGCGTCATTTGTGTACCTGGTTCACCTACTGATTGAGCAGCAACAATCCCTACCGCTTCTCCCGCTTCAACTAATGCTTTTTTATAACCTCTTATTATCTCCTCTATAACAGTTTCAATCTCTTCTTCTGAAAGTTGATATTTTTTTATTTTCTCCTCTACTTCTAAACGTATTTTTATACAGGTTTCTTTTTCTAAGTAATCTAATAATTTTTGTACTTTCCCTTCCATTTGGGATTTTTCCTCCTTTTGTGTGGTTTTACTTCCCACTTAAACTTCCTCCCTTCGCTTATTAAGGACAAAGTTTTCAATAATCACGTCGACATCTACAGCTTTACCATAATCTGATTTTGAAGGATCAATACCATCTTCTCCGAATTTGAACTGAATAATGTCTCCTATAGCATTTCTTATCGTTCCATCATATTCTGCTTTAAGGTCTTGCAATGCGTTTATAAGCCGCCGTTGCATATAACCTGAAGTAGATGTTCGAACCGCTGTATCAACAAGTCCTTCACGCCCACCGCTTGCATGGAAGAAAAACTCGATGGGTTCAAGTCCTTTTCGAAAACTTGATTCCACAAATCCTTTTGCTTTTGCCCCCATATCCCCTGGTTTAAAATGTGGTAATGTTCTATTCTTGTATCCTCGTGAAATCCTTTCCCCTCTTACTGATTGTTGCCCTACACAAGCGATCATCTGGGCTAAGTTTAAAGCACTACCTCGTGCACCACTTTTAGCCATTATTGCTATAGGATTTTTAGGGTTGAGATATTCTGAGGTAATAACTTCTCCTGCCGTATCTCTTGCATCTGATAACTCTTGCCTTATCTGCATTTCCAGCGTTTCTTCTTCTGTTCTTCCAGGTAATCGCTCTAATTCGCGTTTTTTGAAAGATTCTATTAGGGCTAAAACTTTTTTCTCTTTTTCTTCTATAATAGCATGAATTCTCTCTTGAGCTTCTTTGAGTACCGATACATCTTTTAATCCCATGCTAAAACCGTGCCTACTGATAAAAGCGATGAGTAGTTTTCCTAAAGAATCTAAGAACCTTCTTGCTTCGTCTGATCCAAACTCTTTTACTATTCTATGTGTCATATTTTTTGGTTGTTGAGCTCCCAATGTTTTTCTATCTAAAACGCCACAAATTAACCTTCCATCCCTTATCTTAACATACGCATCGTAAGGACAATTTTCCTCTTTACATGTTTCACAGTGGCGACAATTATTTGATTTCAAAGTCATATTTAGTCCCTTGGGTATAATTAAACTAATGATCTGTTTGCCCGACCACATAGGTTCTGGTTCCGTTACTTCTGGTGGTGGTAATGAACCTGAATATCTTGCTGCTAAAAGTAGTTGACATGTTTCTTTTTTATTTAAAAATGTGTCTTTTTTGGTTAGTAAAAACGCTGAGGTAATATAATCTTGAATTGCACCTATAATAGGACCTCCGTATCTTGGGCTTAAAATCTGCTCTTGAACCAGCATTAATTCTAATGCTTCTGCTTTTGCCTCTCCTCCTTGGGGTATATGAGCATTCATTTCGTCTCCATCAAAATCTGCATT
>JBHLKN010000025.1:0-4220 GCA_048886645.1 Candidatus Hodarchaeota archaeon
TCGCATAAAGGTAGATGGCTTCTGTCCCTTACTAATATGCCTTTTTGTTTTAGGTTTTCATAAATTTCTTTTCCTGTAAGACCTTCTTTTGTGATTCTCATGAGGAAGAAGTTTGCTTGAGAGGGATAAACTTCTACATCATCCACAGTTTTTAACCGGTTTAACACGTATTCTCGCTCTTCTTTTACCGCTTCTGCCGCATTTCTTATCGTTTCGTATTTTTCTAAAAGTTTTGGGATTATCGCTTGGCTTATTATGTTTATGTTGAAGGGTGTTACTATTCGCTCCATAAATTCTGTGACTTGGGGTGAAGCTATTGCAAAACCGGTTCTTAATCCTGCTATGCCCCATGCTTTACTGAAAGTTCTCAAAATTATGAGGTTTTCAAACTTTTCAAAAAGATCTAAAACGGTGTAGTCTGCAAACTCGCAGTAAGCCTCGTCTAAAACCACAACACCTTCAAAAGTTTCCAAAATCTTTTCAACATGTTCTTTAGGATACTGGAGTCCCGTGGGGTTATTTGGGGATGCTAGGAATAGAATAGAAGCTTTTTCTTTGTTTTCTTCTATGACCTGTAAAACTTTTTCTAGGTTAAGGGTGAAATCAGGCTCTAAAAGAACGGAGACAACTTCACCGCCCATCGTTTTTACGTAAAGGGTGTAAAGGTCGAAAGTAGGTTCGATTATGATCGCTTTCCTCTCATGGTTGACAAAAATTTTCGTTAGTATGTCCATCACTTCATCAGACCCGTTCCCCACAAACACTTGTTCTGGTCCATCGAGCTTTAAGAACTCTGCTATATTTTCCCTAAGGTCCACGTTCATTACTTGGGGATATTGACGAATATCCACTTCTTTAAGGACTTCTTCAAGAATTTTTTGCGAGAAGAATTTGGGGATGAAGAAGTTTTCATTAGAGCAAAGCTTTACTATTTCTTCCGGGGAAAAACCGTATTTTTCACAAATCTCCTTCATTTCTTCACTATATTTGTACGGTCTGATATTTTTCACAGCATTCCTTACTAAGCCTTCTATGTCAACCATCTTTTCCCACCTAAAATTCTCTTATTTTGTTCTGGCGAGGACAGCATCAGCATGACCCTTCAGACCTTCAGCCTTAGCCAATGTTAAAACTGCTTCTTTCAAGTTTTTTAAGCCTTTCTGTGACGCTTTTACAAAACTCATGAAACGAAGATAGTCATAAACAGTTAACCCTGAATATTTTCTCGCAAATCCTCCAGTGGGTAACACATGATTTGTTCCAGCAGCAAAATCTCCCAAAGGAACAGGTGAATACTCGCCAAGAAAAATAGCACCAGCATTACTGATTTTTTCCATGATTTCTTCAGGCTTTTCAGTCATTATTTCCAAATGTTCTGGAGCGAAAATGTTGGCAAAATCTACACATTGATCAAGGGAATCAGCCACAAGGATTAAACCGTTATCTTTCAAAGCTTCTATCGCTATATCGCTTATCTCTCCCCTTGCTTTAAGCTCGTTAATGCTGTTTAAGACATCTTCAGCTAGCTTTAAAGAAGGAGAAACAAGAACCGAAACTGCTAAAGGTTCGTGTTCTGCTTGAGAAATCATGTCAAAAGCTATAAATTCTGGTTTTGAACTCTCATCAGCTATTACTAAAACTTCGCTTGGCCCAGCTGGAATATCTATTAAAACATCATCTCTTACTGCCATTTTTGCCTTTGTAACATAGATGTTTCCAGGTCCTACTATCTTATCAACTACAGGTACTTGTTCTGTTCCGTAAGCCATGGCTGCAATAGCTTGAGCTCCTCCAACTTTGTAAATTTCTTTGACCCCTACCTCATTGGCTGCTACAAGGACAGGAGGAGCTATCCCGTTAAATTCTGAGCGGGGAGGAGAACACATAACTATGCTTTTAATCCCTGCAACTTTTGCAGGAATGGCTGTCATTAAGACCGTGCTCAGGAGAGGGAACCTTCCCCCAGGAATGTAGATCCCTACGCTGTTTAATGGTCGGAGTATTTGGCCGATTTCAACGCCTTCTGTGGTCTCTATTTTGAAACTTTTTGGTAGTTGTGTTTTGTGGAATTTTTCGATGTTTTTTGCAGCTGTTTTTATGGCGGTAATGATCTTTTCGTTTGTTAATTCTACTGCTTTTTCTATCTCTTTTTCTGAGACTTTTATCTGGTTTTTTTCTAATTTTATCTTGTCAAATTTTTCAGTGAGCTCGATTAAGCCTTTATCTCCTCTTGTTTTTACTTCGTTAATGATATTTAGGACGCTTTCCATCACTTCTTTTTCTTGAGTGACATAGCGTCTTTCAGCGAGTTTTTTGATCTCTTCTGGTTTAAGATCTTTTAAATTTCTAATTTTTATCAAGGTTTAACGACCTTCCTTAAGAGAAAGTTTCTTACTGTTTTTAATGGCATTAAGCAACCTGTTTATTGTGGAGCTTTTTGTTCTAAAAGAGATCTTGTTGCAGATCAATACTGCAGAGGACTCAAGGACTGTTTCTATGGGAGTTAAATTATGTGTTTTAAGTGTTTGTCCTGTACTTGTTAAATCCACTATAGCGTCAGCTAGTCCTAGGGCTGGAGAAATTTCAACGCTTCCTTTAAGCCCTATTATTTCCACTTCTTTTCCTTTTCTTTTAAAAAACTCACTTGCATTATTTACTTGTTCTGTGGCTACACGGGTAGTAGAAGTAAAATCTTCAACAGATTTGAGATTTGAATCGTTTGGAACCGCTAAAACAAGCCTACAATGACCAAACTCTAAATCTAAAAGCTCGTAAACATCCACGTTCCTTTCAAGCACCATATCATGACCAGTAATCCCTAAATCCACAGCCCCATAATAAACATACATAGGGATATCAATAGCCCTTAAAAGAGCAACAGAAACTTTTGGATGAGAAGTATCACAAAAATATGCGCGCTCAACGAAACGTGCATTAACGCCTATCCTTTCGAGAATCTCTAAGGCAGAGGACTTCAAACGACCTTTACTTGGAATTGCGACTAAAACATGTTCATGATCGAAAAAAACGTCATGATCGTTCAATTTTGTTTCACACTACTTATAATCTTCATTTGGCTGATGGATCGGCTTCCAAGATGCCAAACATAATGCCTTCGGTATCCTCACAGTAAGCAAAATATCCAATACTTGGGATTGTGGTTTTTGGTTGGACTACCTTTCCACCAGCTTCGACGATCTTTTCCACAAACTCATCTACAGAAGGGACATCGATGGTATTAATCGTTTTTTGAGGATATTCGCGATGCATGATGGCTCCATTTATCCCTTCTTCACATTCTTCGCTAGCAGTAATAAGCCAATAGTCCATAGGACCTTCCCACTTCTCGATTTTCCAGCCAAACACTTCTTTATAAAACTTTACGGCGCGTTCAGGATCCTCAGCGCCCAATTCAAAATGTACTACTTTCGGCATAATACCACCACCTATTTTCATAATAGATTCTGATCAAATACTCTTACCTCAAATTATTGTTTTCTAATCAAAACTAACGGGAATCTTTTTTATTTCACCCTATTTAGAGATTTTTGACAAGTATTCTTCTATTTTTGATAACGTTACTTCTTCTTGTTCTCCTGTTTTCATGTTCTTTACGGCGATTTTTCCTTTTTCTATTTCTTTTTTGCCAAACAAAATGACCGCAGTAACGTTCATCTTATTAGCGTAGTCTAAAATGCTGGAAAGTTTTCTACCTCGTACTTCAGAAATTACTATAAACCCTTTTTTTCGCAGTTCAAGGCTTGTTTTTAAAGCGAGATTTCTTAGGGAATCGTCAAGCCAAATCACCATAAAATATGGAGGTCTTTCAGGAAACTCAAAACCTTGTTTTTCTAAAGCTGTAAGGGTTCTATCAATACCTATAGAGAAGCCTGTGGCATAGATTTTTTCTCCGCCAACGCCTACACTTGTTCTGAATTCACTGATAAGGTTGTCATAGCGCCCACCGCCGCCTATAGCAAGGCCGAACTCGGGAACATAAGCTTCAAAAACAGTACCAGTGTAATAGTCTAATCCCCTAACGATGCCTAAATCAAGGGCTATAGAGTCCCCAACCCCATAATCTATGAGAAATTCATAAGCATCTATCAAGTTCTCAATATTTGCTTTTATCTCAGGAAATTCATCGGGTCCAATGAGTTTTCCAAGATCATTAACCACCTCTTTTCCTCCCCTTAGGGAGGGAAGCCTTCTAAAAACTT
>JBHLKN010000025.1:4320-21716 GCA_048886645.1 Candidatus Hodarchaeota archaeon
ATCGGGTCCAATGAGTTTTCCAAGATCATTAACCACCTCTTTTCCTCCCCTTAGGGAGGGAAGCCTTCTAAAAACTTTCTTAAACTCCTCAGAACAATTAACATCCACTAAAGCTTTTTCCAAGCCGTTAAAATCTTTCTTATCAATTAAACGACGCAAAACATCAGCCTCATCCCAACTTATCCCAGAAGCTTTAACGATGGATAAAAACAGTCCAACTTGGCCTATATCCACCTTGAGATCCCTAAGACCAACGGACTGTAAAGCATCTATAAAAACGCTTATAGTTTCGGCGTCACCTTCCGCCCCAGGAGCTCCTATAAGCTCGGTTCCTGCTTGCCAAAACTCCCTCTGTCGACCTGCTTGAGGCTCATCATAACGAAACATCGGAGCAATATAATAAAGCCTTATAGGGCGTGGAGTAGCCAAAAGTTTTGTGGCAGCTACCCTAGCAATAGAAGCAGTGTTTTCAGGACGCAAAGCCAGCAAACGACCAGATTTATCCTGAAAAACAAACATGCTGTCCTGAAGCTCCACACCAGTACCCGTAGATAAAGCGTTAAAATACTCAAAAGTAGGCGTTCTAATCTCCTGATAGCCCCAACTTTCAAAAACACGGGTAAAAGCTCTTTCCATAAACTGTCGCTTCCAAGCCTCATCAGGCATAAGATCAACAGTTCCTTTAGGCGTCTGAGTCTTAGTTACAACATCATTAACCCTTGACAAAAAACAACACCCCTAAAAACAAAAAAGAACAAGAAACCCAAATAAACCCTACACATAATCCCCATAATAGGAACAAAAAGAAAAACAAGAAGGAGGCGCACAAAAAAACCGTATACTTGGAAAAATAAAGACAAACACGCCGATCATCGCACGTGAAGACAAACCCTCAACAACCAATACGCCTCCAATAACAAACTCTCTAACAAACCAACCTTTTAAATCTTACGTGATTTGCAAGAAATGCTCTCTAATCATGTTTTATCTTTCTTATAACGGAATTCTTTTCATCAACCTCGAAATCTTCAAAAACCGTTGGGGCATGTTTCTTTAATATTTTTAGAATTTCTATGGCTACTTTCCTTATCTCCCACTGTGTGTCAGGAGCGCCTCTGACTTCGATTATATGACGCCATTCTCTGAGATTGGCAGTAGCCACAATCTGGCTTTCAACAGCGTTAGGTAGTATATATCTTGCATCTTCTTTTTTAATCCCTAAACTTCTGAGTTCTGAATAAATCTTCTTTGTCTCTTCCATAAATTTAGTAAAAATCGAATGGACTTCAGTATTGTTTTTAATAGAATCTGGCTCAACATAATTAAAATCGCTTTCATCTACGTATCTTTGCGATTGTTGGGTGAATGAAGGCATTCTATGCCGTACTAATTGGTGTGTAAAAGCCCTTGACACGCCAGAAATTCTGAATGTAGCATGTGCATGTTCTAATACAGAGAAATGCCCCATCTTGATAATCATCTGTATAAACTTTTTTTCAGTATCTTCTCCTTGCCTATCAAAAGATAACCTAGATGTCCGTCCGGCTGTCTCTATTAGTTTTTCTGCATTTGGAGTGATAAACAATAACTCGACCTTCAATTTTATCATCCCCCTTCTTTTTGAAGCAATAATCATAATAAAAATAGCATTAAGTGATTAGATTATTTTTGATCTTTGGTTTTCGGCTTCTTTCTTAATTTTAATTCTATTCCTTCTTTTGTAGCAAAATTGTTTAGAAATCCTTTAAGAATTTTAGACTTTGTTTTGAGATCATCTGATTTGATTTTTTCAGCTTTTATTTTTTGCTCAGCTTTCTTTAATGATGTTTCTAAATCTCTTATTGGAAGCAGGGTTGTGGCTATGCAATAAAAGCTTTTAGACTTCTCATCATTAAAATTTTGTAGCATTGTTTCAAGCAATTTAATTCATATTCTTTGTTGTTCTATGAATTTTTCTATGCCAGATTTTTTTATAAAATTTAAATTAGAATAGGCTTTCTTATGAGTTAAAAAGGAGTCATATTCACATCCATCTTTCAACCAACTTGAATCAAATTTTTGGCATGGGAATTCATCACATTCTCCACAAACTTCAAGATTCTTTTTCTTTACACAACATGTAATAAAAGAACAGGACCATGAGACTTTATTGAAAAAATCAGGACCACAACACCCAGGACACCTTGATTTACCGATTGTGTAATATCCTGGACACATTCCACAATCAAGACCACAGCAACCCAGTGTAGGATATTTCTTAATTGGATATTTACTCATTTTTCACACTCTATTTAATCCTTTAAAAATTCTTTAGTAGAGAATTGTTTCTCAATGTATTCATTGGCCTCTTCATATGATTTGAAAGCGAATTTGTTGTATTGCTTATGAACTTCTAAAATCTCTTTCAAGACTTTTTCCACTAACCTTGCCATCTTTTAAGTTGTGGAATGAAGTTTTTTGCCATTTCTTTTGCGTTATTCTCAGGCATTTTCATTTCTTTAGCCATAACGCCTGCTACTAGATCGATCATCTCCTCCATGGTTATATCTGAATCTGTAAATTCTCCGTTCTGGAAGCAGTAGTAACAGTATTCCTGATTCTTACCCCGTTAGCATTTGTCCCAAAAACCTCTTCATTTTCCATAGGCATTCCACAGCTCTGGCAAAATGGCCCTTTTGGTTGTTCAAATTCCATATTCTATCAACCCCTTTTTTGAACGTGTCTGATATGGAGATATTTTATCCTTTATTAGAGAGGGGAGAGGTGATTGAAAGTGATCTTTGCTAGAAAACCACATTTTGAGGGCTGTTGAAGGTTTTATTTTTTGGAAAATTTGTTGATGTGAATTAGTTGTTCTAGGGGTTTTTTAGGCCTTGGTTTTGGCTTTTCTGCTGGAAATCCCACGGTTAGTAAAATGGTCACTCTCAATTTACCGGGGATGTTTAACACTTTTTTCACTTTATCTTCTTCAAATGCTCCAATCCAGCAAGTTCCTAAACCAAGTTCTACTGCTTCAAGGACTATGTGCTCAAATGCTATTGCAAGGTCAACATCGCACCATTTCCAGGAGGGGTTTACAACGCCTGTAATGACTATTGACGCATTTCCTACAAAGTTTTGGTTATTACAAGCGGGCACTAGCTCCTGTTTGATTTCTGGGTCTTCAACTATTACGAGGGACCATTCCTGCTTATTTCTTCCTGAGGGGGCAAGTCGCGCTGCTTCCAATAATTTTTGAAGCATCTCCTCAGGAATCTTTTTATCTTTAACATATTTTCTGATGCTTCTACGTTCTAATATGGCTTTAAAAACGTCCAAAAAACACACCTCTTTTGTAAAACAAGGGTTTTAAGTTGGGAATTAATTGATTGTTTGTTTGAAATTTTATTTTGGCTTTTTTTTGATTTGGTTAGGTTTTTATGCTTTTGGTTTTTGTATAAAAGAAATTTAGAGAAGTTAGTATTTTTCAATTTCTTTTAGGTGGTTGTTTTTTCATGGAGAAGGAGAAAGTAGCGAATACTTTAAGTTGGAAACTTGGCGGTGAAGCAGGATTCGGTATTATGAGCGCTGGGCTTATTTTTGCTAAAGCTTGTTCTCGAGGAGGTCTCAATGTCTTCGTAATAAACGAGTATCCTTCCCTCATAAGGGGCGGTCATAACGTTTCTCATGTCTGGGTGATGGAAAGGGAAATAAAATCGCAATACTACCCTGTAGACTTGCTTGTAGCTTTGAACGAGGAAACTGTGGAACTTCACAAAAACGAGTTAAATCCCGGAGGAGGAATACTCTATGATGGAGATAAAATAACGCTTTCTGCAGAGAGTTTAGAAAGAGATGATGTGAACCTTTACCCTGTTCCTTTGGAAAAAATAGCAGTAGAAACAGGGGAACGGGAGATTATGAGAAACACGGTGGCTTTAGGAGCTTCTATTGCTCTTGTTGACTATGAGTTAGAAATGTTGAACGGGGTTATCAGGGACACTTTTGCTAGTAAAGGAGACAAAGTTGTGAACCCTAACTTAGATGCTGCAAAGGGCGGATTCGACTATATAAAAGAAAATTATCCAACAGACAGTTTTAGACGCAAATTAAATAAGATAGAAGGAAGAGAACCGAAGCTGTTGATTAGCGGTAGTGAAGCGATTTCTTTGGGGGCTATTAAGGCGGGATGCAAATTTTATTCAGCTTATCCTATGACCCCTGCCTCGCCAATCTTGCATTTTATGGCGGCTCATGAACGAAGATTTGGAATGATAGTGAAACATACAGAGGACGAGATTGCAGCGATGAACATGGCCATCGGGGCAGCTTACGCTGGTGTAAGGGCTATGACAGCTACTTCTGGGGGCGGTTTCTGCCTTATGACGGAAGCTTTGGGTTTAGCGGGAAACGCTGAGGTACCTGTGGTTGTCGTGGTGGCTCAAAGACCCGGTCCTTCTACAGGTCTTGCTACATGGACTGCGCAAGGTGATCTCAGGTTCGTGATTCATGCAGCTCAGGGAGAATTTCCAAGGCTTATAGCGGCTCCTGGAGACATGGAAGAATGTTTTTACACCACGATAGATGCGCATAATTTCGCTGAGCGATACCAGGTTCCCGTGATAATTCTTGAAGATAAATATTTATCAGAAAGCAGTAAAAGCGTGGAAAAGTTTGATGTTTCCAATGTTAAGCTTGATCGCGGATGTTTGGCAAGAACAGAGGACCTTGAAGCAGAAGAAGTTACTTTCAAAAGATATGAGTTTACTGAAACAGGAATATCTACAAGGGCTCTTCCTGGTCAAAAGGGCGGTATTCACAATGTCGGAGGAGAGGAGCATGATGTTTACGGTTTCATGTCAGAGGATGCTGAGAATCGGCGAAAAATGGTGGAGAAGAGGATGAGAAAGCTTGAACTTGCAGCAAAAGAGCTTCCAAAACCGAAGCTTTACGGTGACGAATCTTCAGACCTTTTGGTTATAGGTTGGGGATCAACGAAATGTCCTATGCTTGAAGCGATGAGAATCCTTGAAGAAGAAGGTTTGAAAGTGAAGTACTTACACCTTACTTGGATACTACCGTTTCCTACTGAAGAAGTGAGGAAGGTTATGGATTCTTCTGCGAAAACCGTTTTAGTTGAGGGTAATTTTACTGCCCAGCTTGGTTCTTTAATACGAGAGAACACAGGGAAAGTGGTGGATCATAAAATTTTGAAGTACGACGGGAGACCGTTTTATCCTGAGGATATTGTTCGCGGTATAAAGGAGGTTGTGTGAAGATGGGGCTCAAGATTAGCGACTTTAAGTATAAGTTTGGCTATAATAACGGCGTGCCCAACTGGTGTCCTAGATGTGGTAATTTCGGGATTATAATGGCTATTAGGCGCGCTTTAGTGAACTTGGAATTTGATCCGAAAGATGCCGTTTTGATCGGGGGTATAGGTTGCTCTGGAAAGTTGCCACAATGGGTTGTTAGTTACGGTTTTCATGCTCTTCACGGAAGAACTTTACCTGTAGCCACTGGTATCAAGCTTGCAAACCATGAACTCACCGTGATTGCACATGCTGGTGATGGCGATTGTTATGGAATAGGTTTAGGACATTTGATTCACTCCATAAGAAGAAACTTGGATATCACATGTATCGTGCATAATAACCAAGTTTATGGTCTTACAACAGGGCAAACTTCCCCAACAAGTCTTAAAGGATTCAAAACCAAATCCACGCCAGAAGGCGTAATAGAGCTGCCTATCAACCCTATAGCTTTAGCGCTTTCATCAGATGGAGCTTTTGTAGCAAGAGGCTATGCAGGAGACAGTAAACATCTTACGGAGTTGGTAACAGAAGGCATAAAACATAGAGGATTTGCCCTCATTGACACGTTGCAACCTTGCGTCACCTTTAACCGCGTCAACACTTATGAATGGTTCAAAGAACGCGTCTATAAGCTAGAAGAAATAGGTCATGATTTCACCGATAAAAACGCTGCTTTTGAAAAAGCTTTTGAATGGGAAAAAACAAACAGTGAGAAGATTCCCATAGGCATATTCTATAAAGAAACAAGACCAACCTACGGAGATGAAAACCCGCAAATAGCTGAAAAACCACTAGTAAAACACGATATAACCAAAATAGACATAGAACCAGTTCTAAACATGCTCATCTAAAAAAAGAAAACCCAATCAACAACCCCTTATTTTTGGGGATAAGTTCATTTTTTCTAAAAGCTTTATATTATATGCAACTATGTTTATTACTTGTTTTAGTTTTGGCGGGATATTTGCTTTGGTAGAGGATATAATAGTTACAGAAAAGTTGGCAAAAGTGTTTAATGAGACGATAAAAGCAGTTGATCAAGTTGATATGCGAATTAGGAAGGGGGAAATTTTTGGCTTTCTTGGACCTAATGGTGCTGGAAAAACCACCACAATCAACATGTTGACTACCCTAATCAAACCCACTTCTGGCAAAGCAATAGTTAGCGGTTTTGATGTCGTTAAGAACCCTGATGAAGTCCGTCGACGTATAGGAATAGTTTTTCAGGACTCTGTTTTGGAGGATAGGTATACTGGTTATGAGAATATGATACTTCATGCGAGGCTTTGGGGGGTTAAAAAAGAGGTAGCAAGTGAGAGAATTAAAGAGTTGTTAAAACTTGTTCGGTTAACTTCTAGGGCGAAAGATTTAGTGAGGGCATACTCTGGGGGTATGAGACGGCGTCTTGAGATAGCAAGAGGTCTTGTTACACGACCGGAAATCCTTTTTCTTGACGAGCCTACTCTGGGTCTTGATCCTACTACTAGGCGCCACGTTTGGGAGTACATAAAATTAATTAATAGAGAGCAAGGTGTTACGGTGTTCCTTACAACCCATTACCTTGATGAAGCGGAACATCTATGTGAAAGGCTTTCTATAATTGATTTTGGTAAAATTGTCACGACAGGCTCTCCTTCTGAGCTTATAAACGGTCTTGGAGGGGATGTAGTCGAAATAATAGGAGAGGGTGATGTTGGGCTAGCTGTTTCTGCTTTTAAGCCTGAGAGTTATGTTAAAAATGTAATCATAAGGCAAGATAATGGTTTAGAGTTAACGATTGAGGAGAGCGAGAAAAGTTTACCTAAAATTATTAGAAAACTTCAAGAAACAGGTTATAATGCTTTGAGTATTCGTTTGAAAAAGCCTTCTTTAGATGATGTTTTTATTGCTTGTACCGGTAGAGGTCTTAGAGATGAGGAAGCTTCGGATTTTGAAGGCGTTAAGAAGCATTTTGTTATGAAAAAGCTTTCAAGAAGATAATATGAAGGTTCTAGATTTTTTGGATTTTTAGCGTGTTTTTAGCGGTGGTTTATATGGTTTTTGAGAGGTTTTTAAATGGATTTTTACCGATTTATAAACGGATTTTGAGGATTAGTGTTAGGCGTAGGTCGATTATTATAAGCATGATTGTTCAACCGATTTTATGGATGGTTGTCCTTGGAAAAACCTTTGACAATATTTTAGGAGGGGGCCCTTTTGGTGGTGATTATGATTATTTAACCTATTTAGCATGTGGAGTTATCACCATGACTGTTTTATTTAGCAGTCTTTTTGGAGGAATGACTCTCCTTTTTGATAGGGAGTTTGGAATGATGAAGGAGTTTCTTGTCGCTCCCATACCACGTTCAACAATACCTCTAGGCAATGGGGCAGGAATAGCCACCCGGAGCTTATTCCAAGCAATTCTTGTACTGTTATTAGCGTTAGCTGTGGGAGCCAAGCTTGAGCTTAGTATTTACAAAATCTTACCCATGCTCCTTGCCATAATCTTAGTGTCTTTAGGCCTTTTTGGTTTAACAGCGACAATAGCAACAAAAATTGAAAGTTTTGAAGGATTTCAAGGCGTTATGCAGTTAACAGCAATGCCCCTATTCTTTGTTAGTGGCGCAATATACCCTATAGTGTTCCTTCCAACGGGTTTACAAGAGTTCGCAAAATATAGTCCTATAACCCACGTAGTAAGCATTATACGCTACTACCTAATCGGCGAAAAAGCAGCAGAATTTGACATATTATGGGGCTCCTCTCATGCAAACATAGGACTTTTCCTTTCCTTCGTATATCTTAGCATTTTTGCCATAACCTTGCTTTCTCTTGCCTGTTGGGCTTTTAAAAAACAGACAATATGAGAAGGAGAAAACAATAGCTTTTTTAACAAGGACTTTTAAAATAGGAAATAGTTTCGAAAGGTGTAGTTTGGATGCAGCTGAAAGGGATTTTCTTTGATTTGGGGGATACTTTGATTGATGAGGAGACTTTTCAGCCTCTTGATGGGGCTGAAGAAGTTTTAGAGAAACTTAAAGGGCGGTATAAGCTTGCCATAATAAGTAATACCACAACTTCTACAACAGAGGACATCGAATGGATTATGCAAAGGTTGGGACTTCTTCACTTTTTTGACTATGTTATTGCTTCAAAGTCTTTTGGAACAAGAAAACCTGACGTTTCAATCTTTAATTTCGTTTTAGAAACCCTTTCCCTTAAACCTGAAGAAGTTGTTTTTGTAGGGAACAAGATAAGCACAGATATCCTTGGAGCTAATAAAACGGGTATGAAAAGCATCCTCTTAAAGTGGAACTCAAGGCATTTAGAAAAACCCTCTTCTACTGATGAGAAACCAGGCTTCACGATAAACTCTTTTAAAGAGTTGTTGAAAATCGTTGAAAACTTAAAACAAACTCCTTCAGAAGGAAAACCCTTAAAATAGGGTAACTTAAAAACTAAAACGATATAAAATAATAATGGGTACATATACATGGTAATAACATTGAGCAAAGAAGTTTTAGACAAGGAGACAATTCATAGGTATGCAAAGTCGCGTGAAGCAGTTCTTACAAATTTCCTTAAGACGATTAAGGGAGTTTTAAATGGCGAAGATATTGCTGTTGTAGATGATGCAGTGCTACCCTTTGCTGTAGTAAGTGAGAAACCTGATGGATTTTTCAGTTTAATTAATGATGCCTATTTTTTACTACTTGAGCCTAAATCTAAAAATGATAAATTAAGTATCCTATTTCACAAGGGGAAGTACTTAGTTATTTATAGAGAAGAGTATTTTACTTTGATTATTAACGCTATATCTGTACCTCCAGATATAGAAGAGAGATTGTTAGTTATTACACAGGTTTTAAGAAAAATTTTAACGGCTACTTCCCTCAAACTTGAAAATATAGATGAACTCATAAAAACAGTTTTTGAAGGATGATTACCCCTAAAATCTTTGCTTAGCGAACTCGATTTATTTAGTTTTTTAGAGTAGTTTTGCTGTTTCTTTTGGGGTTTTTGCGATTTTTATTCCTGCTTTTGTTAATTGTTTGATTTTGTTTTCTGCTGTTCCTTTTTCTCCTTCTATTATTGCTCCTGCATGACCCATTTTAACGCCTTTTGGAGCATATTTTCCAGCGATGTATCCTACTACGGGTTTTGATAGGTGCTCTTTTATGAAGTTGGCAGCTTTTTCCTCTTCAACGCCTCCTACTTCGCCGATCATGACTATTCTTTCGGTGTCTTTGTCTTTTTCAAAGAGGGTGAGGGCTTCTATGAAGTTTGTTCCGTGGATTTTATCTCCGCCTATGCCGATGAATGTGCTGATTCCAAGGCCTTCCTCTAAAAGGGCGAATATTATTTCATAGGAAAGGGTGCCTGAACGGCTTACCACACCTATGTTTCCTCCGATGTTTATTTTGTTTGGCATGATGCCTACTTTACATTTTACTTTTGGGTTTATTATTCCTGGAGTGTTTGCTCCGATAATTTTTGCTCCTTTTTCTTCAGCGGTGTTTACCATGGTTAAAGCATCCCATATGGGTAAGTGTTCTGTTATTACTACAACTAGTTTTATTCCTTCAGTGAGGGCTTCTTTTACCGCGTTTAAACAGTAAGGAGCAGGTACAAAAACGATGGAAGTATTAACATCATTACTTTCCATCATTGCTTCTTTTACTGTATCATAGACTTTGATGTTGTGAACTGTTTGGCCTCCCTTGCCTGGGGTAACTCCTGCCATTACTTTTGTACCATATTCCAGCATAAGTTTTGTATGAAACCTTCCTTGTCTCCCTGTTATGCCTTGTACCAATACTTTTGTGTTTTCATCGATAATAATTCCCAATTTTAGGAACCTTCCTTAAAAAAATTAAAAGATTGTAGTTTTAAAATTCTTTTTTTGATAGTTTTATGGCTTTTTTTACTGTTTTTTCCATGTTTGTTTCAACTTCTATTCCTGCTTTTTTTAGGATAGTTTCGCCTTCTTTTTCTTTTGTTCCTGTAAGCCTGCATACAAGGGGAAAGGGGCTTTTTTCTTGGGATTTGAGGTCTTGCATCCATTCTATTATGCCTTTTGCTATTTCATCACACCTTGTAATACCGCCAAAAACGTTTACAAGTATCACTTTTAACCCTGATATTCTTGATACAAACTCTAAAGCTTTTTTAACTTGCTCTGGACTTGCGCCTCCACCTATATCTATAAAGCATGCAGGCTTTCCTCCCATATCCTTGACAAGGTCTAAAGTAGCCATTACCAAACCAGCCCCATTACCTATAACCCCAATATTTCCTTCTAGTAAAACGAAAGAAAGACCTGCTTTTTCAGCTTCAGCTTCAAGTATTTCTCGAACCCGTTTTTGTGCCTGTTCTTTAATCTTTTGTTGTCTGAAAAGGGCATTATCATCTACTAAGATTTTAGCATCTACAGCCACTAAACCTTTTTCAGATACGGCTAAGGGGTTTATCTCAACAAGCTCGCAATCGTATTTTAAAGCCAACTCCCACATAGACAACACGATTTTTTTAAGTTCTTCTGCAGAAACACGGGAATCTACAACATTTATTTGAAAAAGCTTTTCCACAAACTCTTCTATCTTTTGGGAAGAGTGTCTATTTTCAGACCAGGACTCCAGAGAGAGTTTAAACACCTCACCAGTGAAGGCTTCAACGTCAACTCCTCCCTTTAATCCGATTAAAATTAAAGGTTTTCTTTGGAAAGTATCCACAGTAACTGCTACGTAAAGTTCGTTTAAAATATCAATCTTTTCTTCTAAAAGAAGTTGTTCAACGGTTTCTCCAAGCACTTCTTTTTTTAACAGTTTTTCAGCTATTTCTACTGCTTCTTCGGGGGTTAGGGCGGGTTTAACAGCGCCAGCTTTTCCCCTGCCCCCTGCTAGAACTTGGGCTTTAACAACACAAGAACCCAGTTCTTTTGCAACGGAAAAAACTTTATCAACGGAACTTTCAAGCTTGCTGCGAGGAACTGCTACTCCAAACTCTTGTAAAAGTTTCTTAGCCTCAAACTCATATAACTTCAAAACAAACCACCATATTATAAAACATATACCTGTTTTTACGCTAGTACATAAATGATTTACGAAAATTCTATTTATATATATTAATACGATGGTTTTCAAAATGGATGGAAACAGGAAAAGAAGCTAGTTGTACTATATTTTAAGAGTATTAGTGGTAGAAGAAGGTTGACTATCTTTTATTTTTCGCTTAAGGAGGATAGGTAGTGGTATAGGGTCATTGCTTCATCGAATCCTACGATTTCTATTACTTCAAAAAGGGTTTTTCCTTTTTCAAAAAGGCTGATTATTTCATCCTTTTTTTCTTCAGTTATGCCTGTTTCACAAGTTATTCTTTTCCAGTTAATTTCGTTTTTGTTGATTTTTAGGTTTAGTGGCTTTGTTAGAGTTTTTTGTTCTTCTTTTGTTAGTTTTGTGTAGTTTTGTACGCCTACCTTCATTAGGATGAGGCTTGGATCTAGGAAGCTTTCTTCTTCTTCCTCCTCTTTTTTTTTAAAAACAGGAATTATTTCCCTTGAAAATTCTACGGCAGGTATGAATTCCCATCCTCTAAGAGTAAACTCATGATCGAGGTATATTAGGATTGTGTGAAGAGGATCATCTTTTTTTCCGTGCACATATACTACAGATACGGGATACCTCTTAGCAGAATGTACCACGCTTTTTTTTACAGGGATCACTGTATCTTTTCCACAGATTTGACATTTTAAAAGCAGATAAACCCGTTCTTCATCCTGCTCGATCATAGTCATTTTAAGTGATCTCCTGCCATAAAAACAAAATCAAAAGAGGAAAGAGATTTCTTAGAAAGAGTAAAACCGTTAAAATTTCTAAATTTGATAAAAAGACCTCTCTCTTTTAATATTACGGCATTATAAGTTAAAAAGTAATTCCTTTTTTCTTGCTATTTAAAATGTCTTGAGAATACAATTATGTAAATGTTTAAATTTTTTGTTTTACTATTTTAATGACGAAAGATAAATTTTTTAGTGGGTGAAGAGTTGGAAGAGAAGTTTTTTAGGCTTAGTTCTATTAAAGAATTATTGGATTTGTGTTTAGATACACCCCTTGATGTTTTAGTTTCTTTAGCTGGTAAAGTGAGAGATCAGGTTTTTGAAAAAATTGTTTCTTTTTCCAGAAACGTTTTCATACCCTTAACAAATCTTTGTCGTAATAACTGTGCTTATTGTTGTTTTAGGGTAGAACCTTGGCAACTTGAGCTTAAACTGCTTTCGAGGAAGGAGGTTTTATCTATTATTGATAATGGTGTGAGGTATGGGTGTACTGAGGCTTTGTTTACTTTTGGTGAAAAGCCTGAAGAAAAGTATGAAGAGGCCAAAAGATGGTTGAAATGGGAAGGATATGATGGTGTCATTGATTTTCTTTTAGATCTTTGTTTTGAAGCTTTAGATAGGGGGATTTTGCCCCACATTAATCCGGGTGTTATTGAAAGGGAGGAAATGAAAGAGTTAAGAAAGGCTGTGGCTAGTATGGGTTTAATGCTTGAAAGTTCAAGCGAGCGTTTATGCGAGAAGGGGGGTCCCCACGCATTAAGTCCGACAAAACACCCAAGTGAAAGGATAGAAGTTATAGAAGAAGCGGGAAAGCTTAAGATCCCCTTCACCACGGGAATCCTCGTTGGTATAGGGGAAACATGGAGGGAAAGGGTGGAAAGCCTCCTTGAAATTAAAAAAATCCACGAAAAATACGGGCACATACAAGAGATTATTATACAGAACTTTGTCCCTAAAGCAGGGACGCCTATGGAGACCCATCCGCCTCCTACGGAAGATGAGCTTCTTCGCACGATAGCTTTGGCTCGTTTAATTTTTCGGGGAGAAGTTAGTGTTCAAGCCCCACCAAACCTCGTCCAAGATAAAAGAAAAATTTTACAAGCAGGAATAAACGATTGGGGCGGTGTTTCCCCCCTAACGATAGATTATGTAAACCCTGAGAAACCGTGGCCTTCCATAAAAGAACTGGAAAAAGTCACCCTTAAACATGGTTTGAGTTTGCGTGAACGTTTGCCTGTCTACCCGCAATATGTTAACTGTGAATGGCTTGATGAAAGGGTTTATAATCTTGCAAAAATGTTAAGAAAGGGTGAAGGTTTTGCAAGAGTGTATGATGAAAAGATTTCTTTATAGAACTTTTAAATGACGCTAAAACGGGGGTATTTTAGATGATGGAAAGAGATTTGGATTATTATAAGATTTTTTCAGAGGTTGATCCGGTCATTGAGGGTATACTTGTTAAGGCTTATGAGGGGAAGGATATATCTTCAGGGGAGGCTTACGAGCTTTTAAACCTTGAGGGTAGGTTAGTTTGGCCTCTCTTGTATACTGCCGATATTGTCCGACAGAAACTTGTGGGAAAGGTTGTGACTTTTGT
Source organism: Candidatus Hodarchaeota archaeon (assembly GCA_048886645.1). Lineage (GTDB taxonomy): Archaea > Asgardarchaeota > Wukongarchaeia > Wukongarchaeales > Wukongarchaeaceae > Wukongarchaeum. The sequence continues at coordinate 18,029 of JBHLKN010000025.1, forward strand.
GGTGAATCGAAACATCAACTTTACAAACATATGTAAAAATAGGTGTTTGTTTTGCGCTTTTAGGGTTGATGAGGGAGATAAAGATGGATATTTTTACTCAATTAATAGGATAGTCAGGATGGCGAAGGAAGCGTGGGAGAGGGGAGCAACAGAGGTATGTATCCAGGGGGGTTGTAAAAAAGGATTAACAATAGAGTTTTATGCAGAGATTTTGAGATCGATAAAGAGGGAGCTGCCTGATATTCACATTCACGCCTTTTCCCCCCAAGAAGTTTTCCACGGATCAAGAAACTCCGGAATAAGGGTTGAGGAGGGATTAAAGTTCTTGAAAGAGGAAGGGCTTGACACTATGCCCGGTACTGCTGCAGAGATCCTTGATGATGAAGTAAGGATGAAGGTTTGTCCCCAAAAAGTGGACACCAAGACATGGATAGAAATAATAAAGACTGCCCATTGTCTAGGGATTAAAACAAGTTCAACTATCATGTATGGTCATATAGAAAACAACTGGCACAGAAAAAAACATCTAAAAATTCTGAGGGATATACAAAAGGAGACGGGTGGTTTTACAGAGTTTGTTCCCCTCCCCTTCATCCATATAAACACACCGTTATATGAACAGGATAGTAATGCTTCGGGATCTAGTGGGTTGGAAGATTTGAAGCTTTATGCGGTTGCTAGGCTGTTTTTCGCAAATTATATAAACAATATTCAGGCTTCTTGGGTTAAGCTTGGACCTAAACTAGCTCAGACAGTTTTGTTTGCTGGGGGAAATGATTTGGGTGGAACCCTTTATGGGGAAAATATTTCCAAAGCTGCTGGTGCTATTTATGGTGAAGAAAAAACACCAAAAGAATTAAGGAACATGATAGGGGCTGTAGGAAGGATACCCGCTCAAAGAACAACAGACTATAAAATACTCAAAAAGTTTAACGACTGAATTCATAGATACGGGTATAGCATTTTATAATATATAACAACATTCAGAACTCTTTTTCTTATATTTTATATAGAGTTGTGGTCTTTGGCTTTTACAAATGGTAAGGTTTAACAATAAGAAGTTTAAACTGTTGAGGAGGCTGATAGTTATGTCAACTTTTGAAGAGAAAATGGAGGCTATGAAAGGTCTTTCTGAAGAAGAAATGGCCGAGCGAATAAAGAAAGTGAAGGCAGCCTGTATTTGCGCTGGTTGTCCAAGTTACGAAGGTACTGGTGAGACAGAGCTAGGCTTTTGTGCCTTAGGTAAAAGTAGCGTTATTAAAGAAGAAAAAGGTTGCATATGTGGCAGCTGTCCTGTCACTGAGATGATGTCTCTTCGATGGCTGTATTATTGCACTAGGGGAGCTGCAAGAGAGTTAGCGGCGACTGAAAAAAAGTAATGAATGAATAAGACTATTTCTTCGTTAAGAGAAAAAAAGGTGGGTAAGAGGGAGATCAAAGATTTCTCTCAAATTGCCCGTCTGAAAACTTTTTTTATTTGTACAATTTTATATTTTATCTGTCTTTGTTCGTGAAAGAAGGAGGATCGTGTAACACTGTCTTAAATACTGAAAAATCAATTAAGTTTGATCAAAATTAATTGTTGAGACCTTTTAAAGTTGCTTTCCAATCACGGACAATTCTTCTTTCTCTAAGAAAGTGGCCCATTTCTCCTCCCCATTTCCCGAAAAGTCCTGTAAGTGCAACGAGTTCTGCTATTGCAAGGATCGTAGCCACGGCAAAACCTGTCGTATCCTCTGCCCTTAGATACCCGACGATCCCGACAATTAAAGCGGTAATCACGGTCCAAATTCCGGCAATGAAGAACATCCATTTTCTTTTTGGCGGTGATGCTTTCAAATAACTTGGATAATTTATCTTCAAGGTTGGCAAAAAATAGATATCACGTGAGAGACCGTCAAACTTGATCCCAGTTAATTCACCGGCGATTAATCGGCCGAAAGGATAGAAAAAAGCTACTACTGCCAGTATAGTTAGAACGCAGTTCCAATCAGTTAATCCGCCCCAATCATCTTGTTCAACATTCCAAAAATAATGTAAGAAAAAAGCTGCTCCTAATACAAACCAAATGGGAAGAGCTATCTTCAAGGGAATTGTTTTGCCTAGTCTTTGCCTAAATAGTAAGTCACGGATTTCACTAGCCTTAGTAACTATTTCCTCATCAGGGTTTGATATTCGTTTTATTTGACCAACAAGTTTCCAGAAACGTTTTTTTACTTCTTGAGGTACATTTTTCGGGTCATTGACGACTTGGGTGTGTATTTTATTTAATTCATCAATCATGCCTGTTTCTCCGATCATTAGAGTTTGGTTTTTTGGAATTATTATGGTTTATTAATGTTTTTTGTTTTAGTTTTTAGCTTACTCATTTTTGAGTTAGTTAAATACCTTAACATTGGTTGGAAAATGTTTATATGCCATAAAGTTTAATTTAGAGGGGATGAGGTTTTAGAAAGGAAGGTTACTCAAAAATGAGAAACGTTTTAGAGGGTTTAAACGAAAAATTTCTCCAAGCAAGAAAAGCTTTGGATCGGGGAGAATTTGTTCTTTTGTATGATGGCGCTGATAGGGAAGGGGAGGTGGACATGGTAACCTTGGCTGAGAACATTAAACCAGAAACTTTGCACATTTTGAGGAGGGATGCTGGGGGGCTTATTTGTGTTGCTTTACATCCAAGTATTGCGGAAATCTTTGGGCTGCCTTTTCTCCACTCTATTTTTGAAGAAAGTTCTGAAAAATACCCGTTTTTAGCGGAGATGGTCTATAAACAGACTGCTTATGGATCGAGACCTGCTTTTTCTATACCGGTTAATCATAAGAACACTTTTACAGGGATACCTGACGTTGATAGGGCAAAAACAATTAAGAGGCTTGGAGAGCTTGGAAGGGAAGCCTGCTTTAAGGGCAATGATCCCTCTCTGATAAAGAAAAAGTTTGTAGAAGAATTTCTAACGCCTGGACATGTGTATTTGTTGCGGGCTGCTGATGGTCTTCTTTCAGAGAGAAGAGGGCATACTGAACTTTGTGTTTATCTTGCTGAATTGTTAGGTTTTACGCCTGTTGTAGTGATTTGTGAAATGCTTGATGGGGATACAGGGAGGGCTTTAAGCGTGGAAAAGGCTAAAAATTACGCTAAAGATAACGGATATCCATTCTTAAGGGGGCAAGACCTTATTTCAACCTATTTGAAACAGCTTAATCCGTTAAAACTCCTTGAAAAGTGTAGCTGTAGTAGTGTCCCTTAACCAACTAAGGAGTTCTCGTTGATCAGGGGGTAAAAATACTGGTGAAATTAGGAATAGTTGATACAACGTTTGCAAGGTACGATATGGGTGGTGTGGCTATTAACACGCTTAAAGGCGCTTCTCCTAATGTAAAGATCGTCCGTTACACTGTTCCAGGCATCAAGGATCTTCCTGTAGCTTGTAAGAAGCTGATTGAAGAGGACGAATGTGATATCGTTCTTGCTTTTGGTATGCCTGGACCAATGCCTATCGATAAACAGTGTGCCCATGAAGCTTCTCAAGGTCTTATTTTTACCCAGATTTTAACCAATAAACACATAATTGAATGCTTTGTTTACGAGGATGAAGCAGATACCCCCAGTGAGTTAATTTCTATATGCGAGGATAGGGCAAGAAAACACGCTTTAAACGCTTTAAAACTTGTGACCGACAGAAACGCGCTT
>JBHLKN010000026.1:0-21632 GCA_048886645.1 Candidatus Hodarchaeota archaeon
ACTTTGGTTTCATTCTACGTGGATTCTGAACTGGTCTATGTCGTATCCTATGAGGTCTATGAACCTTCTTGCGGATCTTTCGATGTCGCGAGATTGGGTTATTGCGCGGCCGACTACTAGGATGTCTGCACCTTGTTTTAGGGCTTTTGGGGCGCTTTCTAGATCTATGCCTCCAGCAACACCTACTAGGATTTTGTTTTTGAATTCTGTTTTTATCTGTTTTAGTATGTCCCATCGTCTATCTTTTTGGGTTTCTGCGTCGATGCTTCTGTGGAGGATGACGACATCTGGTAGTTCTTTTAAGGAGTTTAAGAGGGCTACAGGGTCTTCTAGCCCTATCGTATCGATCATTGCGTAAATGCTTATCCTATGGGCTTCGTAGATGAATTTTTCTAAGGTTTCTTTATCAGCTGGTCCTGCAACGACTACGCCGTCTGCTGTTTCTTCGAAAGCTATGTCTACTTCTACTTGACCTGTATCGAGAGTTTTGAGGTCTGCGACAATAAAAACGTCTTGTTTGATTTTTCTGATTTCGCTGATGGCTTTTACGCCTTCATTCTTTACAAGGGGTGTTCCAACTTCCAATATTATGTTGTCACTTTCAGGGATTTGTTTGACTATTTCTAGGGTTGCGTTTAAGGAGGGATTATCTAAAGCGACTTGGAGGTATGGAGGGCGCCATAATCTGTTATTAACTCTAAAACCTGTTATGGGGTGTTTGGCACGATCTTTATCATACATGATTTTATCTAAGGGTGGATAGTTACTTAAAGCTCTTTTTACTGCAAGTTTTGTTGCCGCATAGTTATAGTGGAATATTTTACGGTAATCTGAAGCTTCTGGGTGGATAAAAACACTGCAAATGATCACCCATTCATCAAGTTTATTTTTGGGGATTATTCCGTCTTCTACAGCATCAGCAACCGCTTTTGCCACAGCATATTGGGCTGGACCAAAGATTTTAACAGCATCTTTCATCGTTTTTATTGTAACTTTCGGAACGATCAAGGTGGGGGGTTTTGGGACAAGGTTTGGACGTATTACTGCCAGAAGGGGCGTGTGACCAGAGGATAATTGGGTTAAACCATTAGCAAATGCTATGCCTACTGGCCCGTTTCTTTCCCCAATCAATAAGTCAACATGGGCGAGTTCTGGTTCTTTCCCTAAAAGTGCCTCTCCTATAAACATAAAACAACAACCACCAAAACCTGCAAAATAGCAAATTTTCAAGATATCCGAGGATATTTTCTACTCCTTTATTTTTAATTAATGTTTGTATTATGATAAAAATAAATCCCCTTTTTAATAACCCTAGAAAATATGTAGGCGTTCTAGAGGTTACGAAAGAGATTTTACTAGGAGGTAGGATGCTATTTCGGCTTTTAAAGCTTCTTTTGAATCTATTTTAATTTTTTTATCCCCAAGTAGGAGGGTTGGAGTCTCTGTGATCCCGTATTTTTCTGCAAATTCTACCGCTTTTTCCAAATTAACAACTTTTATGCCGATTACTTCACTAAGCTCTAACTCTTTTAGGGCATTTTTTACTTTCATTTTCATCGAATAAGCATCTTCTTCCTCGTCTACGAAAAGCAGTAAGACTGTTTTTATTTGAAGAGCTAAAATTTTATAAAGACATTCATTACAAGGATTTAATGGATCTAAGATCTTTAATCGATCTAGCGTTTCCATCGTATCTTTATATTGTTTTGTTCTTACAGTTTTTCCTAGAATTTTTATGGGGGCTATTTTAGAGAAACAGTGAATTAAGCCGTCTCTTTTGTTTGACATCACTCTGTCGAAGCAGATACCTTTTAGCTCTTCTTTAGACTTTTCTCGTAGCTCTTTTAAAAAAGGAGAATTTTTTAAAGGAGGAGGTGAAGGTAATTTGATAAAAATAACTGTGGGAGAGTCAAGATCAAGCATACAATAATATGTATCTCTTATTTTACGAAGCATGGGGCAGATTTCGAAGACTTCTCCTACATCTTTGTTTGGTTTTTCAGTACTATTGGTTGTCATTAAGTAATGTTTTTTTCCATAATTGTTAATTGTTATGGTCTTTTATAATCTTTCTTTAAATTAATTTGATTTTTATTTGATTTATTTAAAAAGTCTTTTAAAGATAAACCCACTTCCCACGTTTCTTCAGTGATTAAATAACTGTTTTTCCCGCTTTTAGTAAGATCTTCTATCTTGAAAAGTTTCCAAGTTTTTAATTTTTTCAATTTTGCCAGAATAAACCCCAGTGCAGAAAAATAGTCCGCATATATTTTTACAGGCTGAACATCTGACTCACTTAAACGTATAGGAAAAGATGCAACATCTTTCATTTCACAAACTATGCGAATGCGTCCATTTCCTGCAATAAAGTCCGGTCGGCATTCTCCTTTTTTTCCACCCCCGCTTGTGGGAAAGGGTATTACTTTGAAATTTGCGTTTTCAAACTTTTTAAAGACGCCGTATTTATATCGATCTCTAGCCAAAGCTTATTTTCTCCAAAAACAATTTTCAAAAATTCTTAAACGTTTAATTAACACTTGTTAATCTATCGATCTTATTATTTCAGTTTTTGTAACCCTTAACGTTTTGAAAAAAGCTTCTTTTTCCTGGTTTCGTCTCTTCACTTCGCTCCATGTTGATACAAATAATAATAAAAGTAGAGTCACGATTACTATTGCAGGAAGCCAAGCCTCACTCCACTCGCTTATGTAAGTTGCTATGAAGTATATGGCAAAGATCCCGATAGGAACTGATAAAAGCCAAGATAGGGCAAAATTACGCATCAAGTCACAATAACAAGGAAAACAAACCTTTCGCTCACTATAGAAAGCAAGAGGAAATTTCGCGACGTAGGAATTTACACACTCCTCGCATATTGGAGCACCGCACTCCGTGCATTTCTCAGCTGATTCTTTACGCGGGTGGAATCTACAAAAATTAATAAAGTCTAAGGACATAGACCTTCCCGCCTTTTAATCCAAAAATAATGAAGGGACAAGAGGCGTTTTTATTACTCAACTAATCTTGTTATGCGTTATAAGAACTTTTCCCGTTAAAAATATGCTAAAACAGGCCGAAACTGATGGAAATTATTTAAAACCTAGAAAACTTTTATAAAAATATCTTAGAGAGGAAATAAGAGAGATTGCGGCTAATAAAGAGCAAGTAAATTTATTTTTACGTCTATTACGAAACTCTTTTAAATTTGTTATTTAATTTTAAAATTACCAAAATTTCTGAAAATAAAACAGTTTTTTTCTCCGAGGTAAAAAGTTATGGAAATCCCAATACGCTGTTTTACATGTGGCAACTTAATCGCAGATAAATATGAAGAATTTATACAACGAGTAAAGAAAGGAGAAGAACCCGACAAAATTTTGGACGATTTAGGACTAAAAAGATACTGCTGCAGAACCATGATAATAACACACGTCGAAATTAGCACGGAAGTCTCCCTTTTCTAGCGTAGCAAACATCAGATTTTGGTAAAGATATACCATTAACATCATTAAAAGAAGCGAAAATAGAGCTATTTGAGGTGTCTTTTCATTGGCTTACACAGAAGAAGGTCCAGTAACCGAAACCATTGAAGAAGAAGAAGCCATGCTAATGACAAAAGAGAATTATTTAAGTCACGGAATCCACATAGGGACGAGAACAGCGACTGCGGATATGCGGCCCTTTATTTATAGGGTGCGGAGTGATGGTCTTTTTGTGTTGGATGTTCGTGCTACGGATACACGTATTAAAATAGCTGCGCGGTTTATTGCGAGGTATCCTGCAGAAAGTGTTGTTATTTTTTCAGCGCGTCAATATGGTCAGGCGCCTGTGAGGAAATTTGCTGAAGTGACTGGTTGTATTGCTTATCCCGGGCGTTTTATTCCTGGTAGTTTGATGAATCCTTCTTTGTCTACTTATATTGAACCGGAGCTTATTGTTTTGACGGATCCGCGGGCGGATAAGCAGCCTTTGACTGAGGCTAATCAGGTTGGGATTCCTGTGATTGCGCTTTTGGATACTGATTCGACAATGAGTGGTGTTGATTTAGTTATTCCGTGTAATAATAAGGGTAGGCGTTCTTTGGCGGCGGTTTATTGGTTATTGGCAAGGCAGATATTGAGAGAAAGGGGGACTATTCCTCCTGATGGTGAAATAAGTTCGAGTATTTCAGATTTTAAGATGAAAACCGCGCCCTTTTAGTTTTTTAGTTTTGTTTTTGAGGGATTTTTTTGGTAAAAAGGGTGGTTGCTTCTGCGCCTGGTAAAATAATTCTTTTTGGTGAGCATGCTGTAGTTTATGGGGAGCCTGCGGTGGCGGTGGCTGTAGATAGGTGTGCTCGGGTTGTTGTTGAGGAGAGGTGTGATTTTGAGGTTAGGATTTCAGCTCCTGATTTGTCTTTAGAAGCTGGTTTTGATTTGGAAAAGGTTTCTTTTGAGGATTCTTTTTCGTTTTTTGAGGTTCCTAAGCGTTTAAAGAATGTTGTTAGGGCTGTCGAGGTAAGTTTGGATGTTTGTGGGTTGAAAAGAGGATTAAATATTGAGATAAATAGTGATATTCCTCCTTCTGCGGGTTTGGGTTCGTCTGCTGCTGTGGCTGTTGCTACTGTTGCTGCTGTGGGTAAATGTCTTACTGGGGATAGTTGGGAATCGGAAAAGGTTTCGAAGCTGGCTTATGAGGCTGAAAAGATAGTGCATGGGACTCCTAGTGGGATAGATAACACGATTTCTGCTTATGGTGGGGGGATTATTTTTCAGAAAGGAAAGATTGAAAGATTAGATATTGGGGGTCAGGTTCCGATAGTTATTGGGGATACGATGGTTGAGAGGAGTACTAAAAAGCTTGTGAGCCATGTTAGGAGTATTTGTGAGAAACATCCTTCGATAGGGATGCCCATTATACGTTTAATTGGTTCTTTAACTTTGGAGGGGGTTAAGAGTTTGAAGATGGGTGAATTTGAGAGGGTTGGGGAGCTTATGGATATAAATCAGGGGCTTTTGGATGCGGTAGGAGTTTCTCATTTATCTTTGTCAAAGTTGATATTTGCGGCGAGGGAAGCGGGGGCTTATGGGGCAAAGCTTTCAGGTGCTGGAGGCGGTGGTTGTATGATAGCTCTTACGAGTCTGGAAAATGCGAAGAATGTCTTGGAAGCGATAGAGATGAGTGGTGGTAGGGCGGTTCCAACGGCGTTTAGTATGCGGGGGGTAACTATTGAATCAGAAGAGTAAGAGCGGAGAATTATGGGAACATCTTAATATTATAAAGCTTGGGGGCTCAGTGATCACGGATAAAAGTGTACCTTTTAGGGCGAGGAAGGGTGATATTGATCGTTTGGCGAGGGAAATTGCTGGAATTTTGCCTGAGATTGATTATAGGTTAATAATTGTTCATGGTGGTGGGAGTTACGGGCATCCGGTTGCTGCAAAGTATAAAATAAAAGAAGGGGCTTGTGAGGGGGATTTTTCGGCTTTGTTAAGGCAAAGGTTAGGGGTTGCTCAGACAAAAAAGGCTATGATTGAGCTTAATTCTATAATAGTGGATAGTTTTTTGGGGGCGGATGTTCCTGTGGTTCATATACCTCCTTCGGCTATTTCGGTTACTAAAAATGAACGGATATCTAGTTTTGATACTGTTGCTTTGTATAGGGCTTTGGAGGGGGGTTTTGTGCCGTTACTTCATGGGGATCCGGTTTTTGATGAGAAGAAAGGATTTACTATTTTAAGCGGGGATCAGATTGTAAGTTATTTAGCAAGGATCATGGGAGCGGAAAGGGTTTTGATAGGTACTGATGTTGATGGTTTGTATACTGAGGATCCGAAAATAAACCCTGACGCAAAACCTTTAGACATTTTAAAATATTCTCAGGACTATGAAGCTGTTTTAGCAAAATTAACAAGAGATAAGGAAAAAGTTAAAGTTGAAAAAATTTTTATGGATGTAACAGATCAAATGGTTGGAAAGATTTCAGAGATTATTGATATCTGGAAAAGAGGAATCGAAATAATAATATTTAACGCCAGAAAACCAAACTATCTAACCCGTATTTTTCATAATGAAAAGGTTCCATGCACACGATTAATAAAATAAAATATGTTATTATTGATAATTAAGCGGAATAATTAAGTAATTATGTGTTTTAAATTTTATAATTTTTAGAAGCGTGATTCCCTTGGAAGATCTTATCACAGACAAAACGATTAATCGGAAGGCTGAACATGTCGATATAGTGCTCAGTGAATTTGTAAACGCGATAAGTAAAGAAAGTGGCTTTAACGATATAGATTTTATTCATTGTGCCACGCCAGAGTTAGACTTAAGCGATATAGATACGCGAGTCACGCTTCTTGGTCGAGAACTTTCAGCACCCATAATCATTGCAGCTATGACCGGAGGGTATCCTCAAGCAGAATTAATAAACGGTACACTAGCAGAGGCTGCCGAAATTTTAAACATAGGCATGGGAGTGGGCAGCCAAAGAGCTGCTATTCAAAACCCGGCTTTAGAGAGCACCTTTTCCATCACACGGAAAAAAGCGCCAAACGCCTTATTAATAGGGAATATTGGCGCACCCCAACTTAACCTTGGATTTGGTATAAAGGAAATTAAAAAGACTGTAGAGATGATTAATGCAGATGCCCTTGCAATCCATTTAAACCCCCTCCAAGAAGCTGTACAACCAGAAGGCGATACAAATTTTTCAAATATTTTGAAAAAAATATCCGAGATCTGTTCAAAAGTCGATTTTGTAAAAATAGTTGCTAAAGAGACAGGGGCGGGGATATCTATGGAAGTTGCAAAAAAGCTGGAAGAGTGCGGGGTTTCAGCGATAGATATAGGCGGAGCAGGAGGAACAAGTTTTTCAGCTGTTGAAAAATATCGAGCAAAAATGCAAAAAAACATTGTTTTCGAAAAGATAGGGGAAAGATTTTGGGACTGGGGCATCCCGACAGCACAATCAACAGTTGAAGTAGCTACAAACACAAATAATGTAGAAATAATAAGTACAGGTGGTATAAGGAGCGGTATTGATGCAGCAAAAGCGATAGCTTTGGGCGCAGATGCTGCAGGTATTGCTTATCCTTTATTAGAACCAGCATACGGAGGAGATGTTGGAACCGTTATTAAAATCCTCGAAGAATATATCAGAGAGTTACGAACTACGATGTTTTTAACAGGCGCAAAAAATATAGAAGAACTCAAAAAAACTTCTTTGCTAATTACAGGAAATCTTGCTGAAAGATTACGGCTCCGCAACATTGATTCCAAAAAATATGTGAATAGAAAATGTTAAAATGTTAAAAACTGTTAAAACCAGCAAAAAATAAATTATTCAAGATTATTTTTTCGAAACAATTAAATACTCTAGATAACGTGTTTTCAATTACTTTCATTTTGTAAGGAAATATTAGAAAATAGGCGATGAAATACCACGAAGAAATTTTTACGGGATGACCAGAGCCTATGGAGGCATTAATTATATGAGCAAAAAACCATTCTATGTGAGTTTTGACGCTCCAGAAGAAATAGTGAAAGAAGCTTTAAAAATTTTAGAAAAATCTCGGGAAACTGAAGGCGGAAAGATAAAACGGGGAACAAACGAAACCACAAAAGCAGTTGAAAGGGGAATAGCAAAGTTGGTATTCATAGCAAAGGATGTAGATCCGCCTGAAATTGTTGCCCACCTTCCTTTGCTTTGTGACGAAAAAAACATCCCTTACATTTTCGTAGATAGTAAGGAAAATATAGGCGAAGCTATCGGTATCGATGTACCTGCTGCCGCCGCCTGCATAATAGAAGCAGGACAAGCAACCCCAGATATAAAAAGCCTGGCCGAAAAAATTGGAGAATTAAAAAAATGAAAGAAGATAAGATAAGCAAATTAAAAACATAAAAAAACCCACAATGATTATAAAAAGGTGTTTCAAATGAGCAGCTTTGAAGAGGATAAAGGTATACCTGCAGAAGTAGTGAGCGTCATAGTGAAGACCGGCGTTACTGGCGAAATTACGTTAGTTAAAGTGCGAGTGCTTGAAGGGCGTGATAAAGGGAGAATACTTTCGCGGAACTGTAAAGGTCCTGTAAGGATGGGTGACATACTTATCTTGAGGGAAACTGAAAGAGAGGCTCGTAGGCTTCAAACAAGATAGTAAAATCACATTATTGTGGAGGCTTGTAGAATTTGCCTAGAGTATATCAGTGTGACTTTTGTAGATATGACATAGAGCCAGGCACTGGGAGAATTTTCGTAAAAAATGATGGTACAATCTTTCGTTTTTGTTCTAATAAGTGTTTTAAAAACATGTTTGATCTTAAGAGAAAAGCTCGGAAGTTGAAGTGGACGAAACTCTATGAGCCTAAGCTGCCTAAAACTGAAAAAACTGAAAATAAGGAAGCGTAAGTAAGAAAGGGATGGTAAAAGTTTTTTAACTATTTTTTAAAAGATTTAGAGGTGAATTTTTCTTATTTTCTTACCGTTATTTTTAAAATTTTGATTTAAAGTATATGAGGAGAGTTTAGTTTATGGTGGAGCGTACATTTGCTATGGTTAAGCCTGAAGCAGTTCAGCGGGGGCTTGTTGGAGAAATAATTGCTCGTTTTGAAGGCAAATATTTTAGGTTGTTGGCGTTGAAAGTTGTTAATGTTTCACAGAAACAGGGGAGTGAACTTTACAAAGAGCATCAAGGCAAACCATTTTACGATAATCTTGTAGAGTATGTTCAGAGTGGTCCTGTTGTTGTGATGGTTTTAGAGCGGGAGAATGCTGTTGAGATGGCTAGAAAGATGATTGGGAACACAGATCCGTTAAAGGCAGATCCTGGGACTATCAGGGGGGATTTCGGGCATTCGATTGATCACAATGTGATACATGCGGCGGATAGTCTGGAAAACGTGGATAGAGAGCTAAAAATCTTCTTCATGGCAGATGAAATAATCACGACCACTTCATGAATTTTTATTCCTTTCTTTCTGTTTTTTGTTTTTTTCTTCTTTTTTGATTTGTTGATTTTCTTGCTTTTTTTAGAAAAACAAAAAGAAAAATAAACTAGAAAATTTTTTAAAGTGAAAACGAGGACATATTTAAATACTTTTTAATATCTTATTCTTTTAAACGAGTAAATTGATATGTTGAGGTCGAGCTGGCAGGGGTTTGTAGATTGAGGGTTGAACCTGTTTCGTTTTTCATGGGTGTTACACTACCGTCTTCTCTTAGTAATAATGTTTTAGATGAAGCAAAACTTAGGTTTGGAAAGTCACCTGATCATGAAAGAAAGAGAATAATAAGCGTAATAATTCAAGATATAACAGAAAGAAATCTTTTGGACACAGATTTAGGAGAAGTACAGTTAAAAGAGAGGTTGAAATCGGTAACAGAAAGGATATTTGATATTTTAAAAACTGAGTTCGGTGAAGGGAAAGCGATAGAGTTTCTTAAAGTTTCTTTGGAAAAAGTGGAAGAACAGGCTTTAAAGTTGAGTAATATTCAAGAGTTTAGAAACATGGTAGTTTCGTACTTTGAAAAACTTTTAACTTTGGTTTTCCCGGAAGTTGCCTCAAAATTAGGGGGGTTATATAAAGAATTAATAGCAAATATTCCTCTTATGAGCGCAGAACAGACTAAAAAAGTTATAAATGGTATTGTGTGGGGATTTGAAAAAATTAAGGAGGTATACATGACTCCTGAGGAGTTACAAGAAAAGATCTTAAAAACACTTCAAAGTCTATATAAAGAAGAGTTCAAAGAAGAAGATCTTAGAACGATGGTGGTAAGTTTAGATCTTTTCTTTGAAAAACTAGAGTTGGAAAAGGAGGTAAGACTGCAAACATTAAAGGAAGATGATAAAATAAGAGCTTTTTTGCTTGAAATGGAGCCCGAAAAATGGGATAAAACGAGAGAAATAGTTTCCATGTTTAAAGAAATTGGAGAAAAAATAAATGTGAGAGAGTATGGAGAACCAGAAATCAGGGATAGCCTTTACTTGATGCTTGGTAATTGTTACATATTTTTTGGGGAATATGAAGAGGCTTTAAGATATTTAAAAGATATTTTAGATAGAGGTTTTGTCCGGGTTTATGCTTGGAATAATTTTGGAGTTTGTCAAAGTATTTTAAACAATTATCAGGAAGCAATAAAAGGGTTTAGAAAAGCGTTACATATTAACCCAAAAGCTGTTTTTACTAGGTATAATTTGGGATTAGTCTATAATGTTGTAGGGGATTTTGATAAGGCCATTGCCCTTCTTGAAGAAGTTGTAAAGGTTGAAGCCGAAAATCCTCAAGCGTTTTTTAATTTGGGTATTGCTTATGCTGGAAAAGAAAGGCATAAAGATGCAGTTAGTGCTTTTAGAAAGGCTGTAGAACATGCACCACTAATGCTATCTGCTTGGATGGGTATGGCAAAATCTTATACAGAGTTAAAAGATTATGAAAATTCTATCGAATGTTATGAGACTATTTTAGCTTTCCGACCAGATTATGCAGAAGGTTGGTATAACCTTGGTCTTCAACATTTAACGCTTGGGGAAATAGAAGCAAAAAAAGTTGCTAAAAAACCGGAAAGAAGGAATCCCCACGTAATTTTGGCCATCGAGTATTTTGGCAATGCGTTGGCTTATAATCCAGAGTATGCAAAAGTTTTGATAGAACTAGGGCATGCTCATATAAAAGTGGGAAATAAAGCACAGGCTTTAGAAGCTTTTAGAAAGGCTGTTGATATCGATCCAAATTTGCGAGAAACTTTGAAAAAAGAGCGCATTTTTATCTAAAAAAGTTTTATTTCTTGTTTCGAGCGACTATTATTGAAATTTTTGTTTCACTTTCTCCTGGAAGGTCTTTTTCACCTTTAAGCTCAAAACCCGCTACTCTTAAGCTGTTTTTTACCTCTTCTCTCGAGGGAGCAAAAGTGATATTGTTAGGGGTTGATAAAGCGTTCATAACCTGAATCGCGCTTTCAGCAACAGAGTCTACGCAGTTTTCCAACACGATAATAATCCCTTTATCGTGAAGAATGCGTTTAACATCAGCATAAAGACTCATCATTTCTTCGGGTTGCAAAAATCGATGCATACCCGCAATAACACATAGATCAAAACTATTGCTTTTAATCTCGCTTATAACATCCTTAGTATCAAAGTCGATTATCGGTTGAAGATCTTCTTCCTCCACGCGCTTTTCTGTTTCTTCACGAATAGGGTCAAATTCATCAAGACATGTAACATTTCCTCGAATTACTATTCTTTTCGCTATTAAATAGCCGAATATGCTTGAACCAAACCCTAGAATAATAACCCTGTCCCCGCTTTTTATCATCTTGTCAATCTCCTCGGCCACAAAATTACCGATGGGACCAGCGAGATAGGGAGAAACATTGAGCAATTTAGATTCTGCAAATTTTTCCAAGGTAACCCCGCTCTCCAAGGTCTCTGAAGCATAATTCAAAGCTTCGATATAAGCCATAAGCTGTTCAAAAAACAAGGGTAAAGCATCGTTAAAATCCTCGCTAAATTGGTCGACAGGCTTGGCCAAAAGCGAACCTGCTTCTGAAAGGAGAAGAGCAGTACCAGTAACATCCCTTTCTAAAAACCCGATCTTTTCAAGAAAAATACATATTTTTCGAACGATAGACGCTTTAAAACCAAGATTTTCAGCGATTTCGTCAATCATTTTTGGTGATGACCTATCAAATTGATCAAGAATACCGTAATGCTTTGCTAGGGCTAAGATCAAAGTTTCACAAGTTGAATTAAAACGTTCAGTTAATTTTTTCCAGTCCAAGCTACCCACCAGCCACTAATATTCAAAAAAACACACTTATTTAAAAAGTTTTTTTACAAGAATAAAAAGGGAACTATTCCCCAAATCTTCGTTCACGATCTTGGAAATTACGAATAGCGCGAAGAAGATCGATCTTTCTAAAAAGAGGCCAAAAAACATCTGAAAAGTAGAGTTCACTATAAGCGCTTTGCCAAAGAAGAAAACCAGACATACGCTCTTCACCACTAGAACGAATAATCAAGTCTGGTTCCGGAAGCCCCGCAGTGGATAAATGACTATCAATAAGGCCTTCATCTATTTCCTCCAAGCTTAAAATCCCATCTAAGACCTTCCTAGCAACCTCTTTAAAAGCATCTAATAATTCGGTTCTGCCACTATAACCAATCGCGATATTAAGCTGAAAATTATCATAATTCTCAGTAGCCTTTTCCGCCTCTCTGATAGCCTCCCGAACATAATCAGGAAGTAAATGAATGCGACCAATCGCCCGAACTTTCATCCCATTCCTATGAACCCTTTTATCAGTAAGTATACTATTAAACTTCTCTTCAAACAAACGCATTAAAACCTCAACTTCCTCCGGAGGACGCCTAAAATTTTCCAAAGAAAAAGCATAAATCGTAACTACTTTAATACCAAGCTCCCAACACCAATCAAGAAAATCCTCAAGCCTCATAGCACCAGCACGATGAGCCAAAAAAACAGATAACCTACGAGCCCTAGCAAACCTACGATTTCCATCCAGAATAATCGCCAAGTGCTTCGGCATATATTTACGCTTAATCTTCCTCCAAAGCAACCACTCATAAAACCGATAAATAGGGGCAAAAACACTCAAACAATACACGCCCACACTTTAAAATTAAAGCCAAAGAAAAGATGCAAAAGATTATTAACACAAACAATTGATAAGTTATGAAAAATAGGAAACAAAATATTTAATTCTTATCCATTCTTAATCCCACCACTCAAAAAAAATTATTAATAAAGACGAACAATAAAAAAATAAGAAAAAGGAGAATCAAAAACTAAAAGATATTTAGAAATTGGCAGGTGTATATATTTGCATATAGGGCGAATAGAAGAGATCAGCGCAATACTGTACGAACTAGGAACCTCAATAGAAGAAATAGAAGGATGCGCTGTCGTATCAATCGAAGGCCTACCAATAGCAAGCGCACTACCCGAAGGAATCGACGACACAAAAATCGCAGCAATGACCGCAGCCATGCTAAGTTTAGGAGAGCGCGCCGTTCTTGAAATTGGTAAGGGAGCTCTTCAACGTGTTTTTACTGAGGGTGAGAATGGTTTTTTGATAGCTATTAATGCAGGTCCTAATGCAGTGCTCACGGTGATAGCTTCTCAGGAGGCAAAATTAGGGCTGCTTTTTCTTGATATAAGAAGGGCTGCAGAGAAAATAGCTACGCTTATTTAAGATAGAATCATCAAAAGCAGTTCTATTCTTTTATGTGTTAACTGCTTCTTATTTTGGGTTGATTTTAAGTTAAAAAAAAGGGGATATTGATATTAAAAAAAGCTCAGATTGTTGGTTTTAATTTTTTGGGAGATAGGGGTTTTTTAGTGGGCGGTTTTAATGCCGTAGAGTTGTTTGAGGAGTACTTCGCGGGATAATGTTTGGAAGGCTCTTTTAACACCTATACCCTTTACAGCTATTGTTTCATATACTGGCGTGTTTGAGTTTTCAAGCCCTAGATCTCTAAGTATCTCCTCTCTCGACATTGCATCATCTACGTCTCGTTTGTTTAAGGTGATTACTAAGGGCATTTGGTCCCCTAAAACATCTCCCACTATATCTTTTAGTTCTTGCATGGAATCTATATTGTCTTGTTTCATACTTCTTGAGCTATCTGCAACAAAAAGTACTCCATCTGCTCCCCGCATAATCACTTTTCTTTGATGCTTATGACGGAATTGGCCGGCAACGGTATATACGTCAAATAATATTTTCCCGCTGGCACTCATCGGCACATAATCGAAAAAGAGGGTGCGGCCTGAAGGATCTTCGATTGATGTGAATCCTCCTTTGTCTAAGCCTTCTACGTCGTCGTAGACGTATCTTAGGCTTGTGGTTTTTCCACCGAGGCTTGGGCCCCAGTAAACAAGTTTGAAATGAAGTCTTCCTTCACTGTCTTTTCGAATTTTTGCCACCCCGCTATTTTTTTATAGAATTAGAAATATAAAAGCTCAAATATTTTGTTTGAGGGATGTTGTTTATTTTTGTTGTTTGATTGATTCATTTATTTGTTGTTAGAATTTTTCAAGTTCTTTTAAGGCTGCTTCTAGTTCTGCCCTTTCACTTGTGGTTTCTTCAGCGGTTGCTTCTATTGGTTTTTCTGCTAGGAATTCTTGTAGTAGTGCTTTGAGGTCGTCGGTAGCTTTTTTCATAACAAGGCGTACTAAGCCTATGTTGACTTCGGGATCTGTTATGACGCATAGAACGCCTCTTCCGCAGCTTGCGGCGAAAATTTTTCCTTCGTCGAACTCAGAAGATACCATTAAAAGCTCTCCGATGTCAAGGTTTCTTCCTTGTTCTTCACTTGCGCAAAAAACGGCGCTTGCAATGGCTCCGATTCCGTCTACGTCAATCGCTGATGCGCTATATCTTGAAACATGAGCAATGGTAAGACCAGTTCTATCAACGAGGATGCATTTTTTTATGGCAGAATCTGCTTTTACTACTTGACCTAACGCGCGGTCAAACTCTTTTAGAGCTATCATTTGTATAAGACGCCTCCGATTAAACCTAGGTCAGGTTTATAATATAATTTTAAAGAGTTCCTATCCTCCTAACCTTTAATAATATTGTTTTTATTAAAAAGTTTTTTAATTGTTTTGTCCGCTTTTGGTATGCTTTTAATTGTTTTTATGGTTTTTTACCTGATAATTGAAGATGGGTAAGAGAAACTGTATAAAAATCATCATATTATAAATATATGGTTTGTAATGTTTTTTAGAATGCAGCTTTTTAATGATGTTTAATATATATTTCTTCTTTTTTCTAAGTTTTAAAGAAGATTACAAGTATGTTCTTTCTATTATTTTAGGGACGTTATGGGTGGGTGTATTGTATTATGTGAGTTTTTCTCGGAGTACTACGAGTACGTATTCTTCTTCAGGTGCTACTAATATTTCGCTTTTTCCGCAATCTATATTGAAAAAGCCTAAAGTGCCTTCGCCTATTTCCGTGATCACTTGTTTTGCTTTTCCTACAAGGCTTGTAATGAGAGCTGCAACCTTTTCTGCTTTTTGCATATCTACGCCATCTGCACTTATGGGTAAACCTTCATTGCTCATAACAATTACGCCGCGCACGCCAGGATGTTCGCGGAACCGTTTTATGGTTTCATTAATTTTCTTGGTAATCATTTAGTGATCATCCCTTTTGACGTACTTGCTTTTGATTAATTTACTTTTATAGTTTAATTATTTAAAAATATAATGTGCTTCTAAACTTACTAACAGGCTCCTATAATCCTAAATATAAATTAACAATCTTTAAATCGTGTAAAAAAGAGGATATCTAAAAAAACTAATTAGATGTTAATAAGATGTGGTATTGTCTTGTTTCTATTAACATGTTTTTATTGTGTGGTGTTAATTAGTGAGCTTCAATGTTCTTGAAGAGTCTGTTGCAAGAACTATGAAATCTATAGAAAATTTGGAAGGAATAATCGTATTTTCACGAATAGATGGTTCTGTAATCGTTGGTCAAACCATTTATGAGCTTGAACATGAAAATATTGCGATGGAAGCGTTAGAGTTGGTAACAAGGGCTTCTAAACTTGGAATCAGTGTGGAAAAAGGCGGACATGAAGAGGTTTTCGTAGGATTGCGAGAAGGATTTGTAGTAGTCGTCAGCACGGGCGACACTATTTTAGCGGGAATTGCAAGTGCAGACGCTAAACCTGAAAGGGGCATAATTACGATAAAGCTTAGAAAGTTAGCGGAAAAACTAGATGCCCTATTAATGGCAAAAACTCGTTAAAAGTATTAATATAATCGTTTTGAATGCCGGAGAAATCATTATAAGATAAAATATAACGTGCGAGTTTAAGGTTGAAAGAAGGGTAGGACAAGGAAATGTTCTGAAAGGTTTTTAAACTATTTTATGGAGGATAAAAGTTTTTGACAGATTTTAAGACGTTAGAAACGATTTTAAACATTATAAATGAAAATCTTGAGAGAAAAGAAGGGGCAAGGGAGACGATATTGAGATTGACTAGGAAGATTGTTAAATTTTCAAGTAAGGCGATTAAAGCTGTGCATAATCGAAATTTTAAAGAGTCTGATGAATTGTTAGAAGAGACAAGAAAAACGTTGAAATTACTGGATGAAGAGTTGAAAAAATACCCGATATTCGATTCATGGGGCACGGTTATTCAGGCTTATCAAGAGTTTGTAGAAGCATATATTTTTAGGTATTTTATCGAGGGATGGGGTGAAAAAAAGATGCCTCCGCCTGAAGTGTTAGGCGTACCTGATCTTGCCTATATTTTGGGGTTAGGGGATCTTGTTGGCGAGTTAAGAAGGTATTGTCTTGATAGACTTCGTCAGAAAGATTTGGCTGAAGCTGAGAGAGCATTAAGGTTTTCAAATACGGTATTTGAAGGGCTGATGGAGCTTAATCAGTTCCAAGAAGCAATAATTCCTGGTTTAAGACGGAAATGTGACATAGCAAGAATGATCATAGAGAAAACGAGGGGAGACTTGACTAATGCTTCGGCGCGTATAGGTTTAGAAACTCAAATAAAAGATCTATTAAAAAGACTTTCAAAAGAAAAAGGTTTTGAATAAAAAATACAGCTACTAACGGTAATATTTCTTTATGTTTTTATGACGGTGGCTTAGGTGGTAAGAAGAGGTATTCCTCATCCAGTTTTTGAGGTTAGGGAAAAGCTTAGACAGACATATTTGAGTTTGGGTTTTGATGAATTAGTAAATCCTTTGGTTGTACCTAAAGAAGAGATAGAAAAGCAGTGGGATACTGAAGCATATGCTGTGCTTGACAGGATCTATTATCTAGCAGGTTTGCCTCGGCCTAATGTGGGCTTAAGCACTAAATATGTTAAAGATATTGAGAAAATTTTAGGAAGAAAACTTGAAGAAGAGAGAATTGAAGCGTTAAGACAGACTTTGCATGATTATAAGAAGGGAAATATAAGCGGTGATGATTTATTAGAAATGATTAGAGAAGTTCTTTTTGTATTAGAGGGAGAGGCAGAAGCGATACTTGATCTTTTTCAAGAGTTTAAAGAGCTTCAGCCTTCACCTATGCAAATAACTTTAAGGAGTCATATGACTTCTGGGTGGTTTATAACGCTTAGTGAGATGCAATTTAAAAAACCTTTACCCATAAAACTTTTCTCAATAGATAGATGTTTTAGAAGGGAGCAACAGGAAGATCCTGGACACTTGAGAACTTATCATTCAGCTAGCTGTGTTGTTGCAGATATTGATTTGGACCCAGAGATAGGTAAAGTTGTATCGAGAAATTTGCTTGAGCCTTTTGGTTTTAAAGAATTTGAAGTTAGAAAGAAGCCGAGGAGTTCGTCATACTACAAAATAGATTCGGAGCATGAAGTTTTCGCAAAATATCCTTCTATGGGGGCAATGGTTGAGGTTGCAGATTATGGAATTTATAATTCTAAGGTTCTTAGTAAGTATGGTATAGAATTTGCAGTTTTTAATTTGGGTTTGGGAGTTGAGAGATTAGCGCAGATTCTTTATGAGGAGGCTGATCTTAGGGTTCTTGTTTATCCTCAGTTTTTTGTTGAAGCGACCTTTTCAGATGAAGAGATTGCGAAGATGATAAAAGTTGCTAAAAAGCCTAAAACACCCTTAGGTAAGAAGGTACAGGCAAACTTCGAGGAGGTTGCTTTACAAAATAAGGATGTACCAGCTCCTTGCAGATTTACGATTATAGAGGAAAAGATAGAGGAGATGAAGGTAAAAGTGGAGATTTTTGCGATTCACGGAGACCCTAAACTTTTGGGAAAAGCTGCTTTAAACGAGATTTTTGTTCTGAATGGAGACATTCTAGGGGTACCCATGGAGGGAGTGGGATGGACGGATAAGATAAAGAAAAACGGTATTAGGACCAAGTATACCTATTTGTATGGTTTTTCAAATTCAGTAGGAGCAGAACTGGAAAAACTAATCAGAGATGGGAGAAGCGCAGTGATGGAGATAAATGTGGCCATGGCGAAGAGTTTTGGAGATGTTAATTTTACTATAGACCCTGCGGGTTTGAGATATATTACCGCAAATCATAAAAAGATAGATGTGCGTGGGCCAGTTTTTATAAGAGCAAGGTTAGAGGTTGCATAAGTTAACTTTGGCGGATCACTTTTTAGTGGTTGATGCCTTTTTTGTTAGGAGATGAGCAAGTCTCAATGGTTCTGGATGTCGATATTTTTTAGTGGTTTCAATAGCGATTTTTAAAGCACTTTTTAGACCAACCTTATGGCCTGTAGAGATAAACAGGGGTTTACAGTCTTTTTTTGTACGTAAAACCGCGCCGATTATTTGACCTTGATATTTTAGCATTGTCCATGTGCCTTTTTTGTTTGCAGGCTCGTTATAGTCGCCTACAAGCTTCTTTTTAGCAACCCCAATGGTTGGAATATCTAACACTACTCCCAAGTGAGAAGCACAACCGCAAGAATAGGGGTGAGCAATACCATGAGCATCTACAAGATAAACATCGGGTTTAATCTCTAACTTCTCAATAACAGCGCTTAAAGGTTTAACCTCCCTAAAAGAAAGAAGCGTAGGAATATAAGGGAAATTAACGTCCATTGAAATTGATTTGTTTTCTAGTAATTTTAGGTTTTTATAGTCTAAAATTACTGCAACTGCAAAGGCTTTTTTATTCTTATAGCTAACATCAAGCCCTGCTACGGTCTGAGGAGGATTTAAAAAAACATCATGAAGAATGACCTTTTTCGCAATTAAATTTTGTAACTCCCTTGCTTTCTCTATATTAAACGTTTTTAGATTGATCATATCTTTAACACTTCTGATTTAAGTAATGTTACTCATTTTTGAGTAGCCTTTATATATATTTTAAACCGTCTTATAAGGTATGATGAAAAAAAAATTTGAATATATTCCCATACTTATTTTGCTTACCGAGCTTGGAGCAACTAAAAACTTTTTGCGAACCTCATCCAAAAAAATTGCCGAAATTACTGGGGTGTCACAACAAACTGCTAGTCGTTATCTAAAACAGCTTGAAGAAGAAGGATTGATAATCCGAAAAAATGTTGATAAAACTGGGCAGTCCTTTATGATTACAAAAGAAGGACTTAGAATTTTGAGTGAAATATATGCTGTTCTAGGAAGAACTTTACAACCAGAAAAGGAGATTTTGGAGATATCAGGATATGTTGTTACTGGTTTAGGGGAAGGGGCATACTACATGACCAGAGAAACTTATGTTCGACAATTTATTGAAAAAATTGGTTTTAAACCATGGCCAGGGACACTTAACCTACAACTCAATGAAATAGATGACTTAAAGAATTTCATTAAACTTCGTGCAAAAACTCCAATAATTATCAAAGGATTTAAGACAAAAGAGAGAATTTTTGGGGATGTTGACTGTCATCATGTAAAAATTAATGAAGAAGTTAATGGAGCAGTAATAATTCCTACAAGAACACATCATAACTCAAAAATAATGGAAGTAGTTGCCCCAATAAACTTGCGAGAAAAATTCAAACTTAAAGACGGTATGAAAGTAAAACTGGCATACTCTCCATTCTAAAGGGTTGGGGGTTCTACGGTTGTTGTTTTAACTCTTACAACCGATGGCTGTGCCACCAGCCAGTTATCCCTATCCCAGTAGGGCTTCGGGAATATGGGGTTAGCTATGTTCGCTACACCGTTAACATCAGCGTTCAACGTTACCTTATGAGTTTTACAAACGTATAAACCCCTATGTTTTCTGCCGTTTCGGTGTACTTTCCCGCAGAGAGAACACGTTTTAGACGTGTATTTCTCATCCTTTTTCCTCATCTTTATTCCATAGTTCTCTGCTGTTATTCTTAATCTTTCGTAGATGTATTTAAAAGACCAGAAGTTGTTTATCATCGCATTAGCTTTTCTCCTTTTCTTTTTCTTTCTACTGTTTTCTCTTATGTGTGTTACATCTCCTATGACGATTTCTGAAACTCCTTTTTCCCAACAGTTTTTCACAAACCTTGCTACTATCGTGTTTATCACTTGTCTAAACCTTTTCTGCCTTTTCTTAAACAATCTCCTTAGTCGTCTTGATGTTTTTCTTTTCCCGTTTTTCTCCATGCTGCTTTGGTGTTCTCCTATTTTTCCGTTCCAGTACCACCAATCACTTAACGCACTTCTCCCAGAATATATCTCCGGTCGTTTTTCTCCTTCTATCCAGCTTGTTATGATGTTTATGATCCCCAAGTCGACGTATACCCTCTTTTTCTTGTGTTCTGTTGGTTGATGTAGGGGTTTTTCTACCTCTACCGGCATATAGGCATACCATCTCCTTGAGAGGTCATCATAACGTATCTCTAACCTTCCCTGCTTTTTTCCTTCCCACCTGTTCTTTCCTTTCCACCTAACTTTTAGCCCAAAGGGAAGTTTTAGATAGTTCTCGGAAAGCTTATAACAGTCACACCTTATAAGAATCATTAAAACCCTCTTCCCCGTTTTCCTGTTTTTCCAGTAGGTTGGAGGAGAAACCTTTCTTATGTGTTTTGGGAGTTTTCCCTGTTTCTTCAACCTTAACAAAGCGAAGAAAGACTTCCAAGCTTCGTTGTTCTTCCTTGTTACCTGTTGGGCCGTTGCAGAACCTATAATCTTCTTATACTTGTGCTAGGATTCGTCGGTGTTCCAGTGGAAGTTTCCTGAGAAAAAGGACTGTCTACGCTTATAGTTTATCTCGTTAAACATCTTTGCACATTTTTCGGCTAACTCGAACAACCTTTGCTCTTGCCCTTTTGTTGGATTTAATTTGAATATGTTAGTTCTCCTCAAATACTCGCCCTCCAATATTCTCTTTAATCGTTCCACTCCCTACTTTTGCAATTGTTTTTTTTAGTGTTTTTAGGAAGGAAATTTTCAAGTTTCACCATACCAGACTTCTCTCTATGTGGTGGTTGTTGTTTTGCTATTATTGCTCTATTTACTGGTTTTTGTAGGCATATTTGTTTTCTCAAATATTCTTTAAGGTCTTTTAACGAAGAGAATATAGCGTTTGCATGCGGCATACACTTTTTAAGTAACTTTGGGAGTTTTTTTTCTTTATAGTAGTTAGGCGCTTCAAAAAAAGCAACACACAAAAATTACCCCCTATTTTCAAGATTTTTTTCCTGTTTTCCTCGTCCTTCACCACATCCATCTCCTGCTGCTTGTCTTTGTTTTTTTATCTGTCTGAATTTCCAATCGATATAAGCTCCGTTTCTCAAAAACCAACTATGAGCATTTGACTTACACCTACTATACATACACTCTAAAACCATACAATCCTCTATCAAAAAGTCAACAATCACCTTAACATCCTCAAAAAGCACAAAAACCACATGACTCTCAAAACTAAAACCAAGCCCCCTCAAACAATCCCTAACACGCAACTCCTGCCCCGTCAAAGGAGACCTACAAGCAGCCCTCTCAACAACACCACTTCTCATAAAAAAACCACCCACTAACAACGAAAAACCAAAAAACAAAACAACAACAGCCCTCAAAAACAATATACCAAAAAACAACATAAAACCACCAACAAAAAAGACAAAAAAACACCACTATAAAAAAGACTGCATTGTTTTTTAAGGGAGCGGACCGAATTTGGAAGGAGATTGGGAAGCGACGCT
>JBHLKN010000027.1:0-18140 GCA_048886645.1 Candidatus Hodarchaeota archaeon
CTAATAAAGCAGTTTTTTTCAAAAATATCCCACCTACTTAATTAATAAGGTTTTAATCAGTAATAAATCGATCGTCTACCCTCCAAAAACCCCTATTCCTCTAATACTGTTATTGTCTTATTATAATGATTGAAAAACAATTTAAAATAAGAAAATATTCGATGTTTTTCCCTGTGACTGAAAAGTTCTGAATTCTTATGAATTTCTCCTTATTAAAATGAAAATTTGAAGGAAAAATATTATAAAATTGAAATTTCCGTATATTTTTAGTTTTTTAAATTTCTTTTTATTTACCCTTTTTTATGAGGTTTTTTTGTGTTAGTATTTGAGAGTTTTTTCTTAGCTTTTGTTCTTGTTTTTAGTGCAGAGTTTGCGGATAAAACTCAGTTGGCGTGTATATCCCTTGTGGCAAGATATCCAAGACAAAGCGCGGGTATTTTCTTTGGAGCGGTAACCGCCTTCTTTTTCGTGACTTTGATAGGCGTAATCACTGGGTACCTTCTCAGGATATCTTTACCGATCTCTGTGATAACTGTGGTAGCAGGCATAGTTTTTATTGGAGTGGGATTGTTCTCCCTCTACAATACAAAAAAACAAGGAGGGAGAGAAGGAGGAGAAGAGTTTGTAGAGAACCAAGATAATAATCGCGAGGGAAACTACTTTTTTAAATCTTTTACCCTTATAGCTCTCATGGAGATGGGGGATAAAACCCAGCTCATCGTTATATCCCTTGCAGCAACCCTGGAAAGCCCGTTTTTAGTGTTTTTAGGCGCTTTTATAGCTCTTGCCTTTATAACATTTTTAGGCGTCAAATTCGGGAAATATATAACTCAAAAAATCTCAAAAGAAAAAATAGAAACAGGATCAGCAATAATCTTCATAATCCTCGGAATCGCCCTAATAATCTCCCAAATCCCTGCCTAACATGGTCTTTTGAGGGTATTATAGTTTAAAAATGTGTTTTGGGTTGTTATATTTTATGAGAGTGTTTGAGATTTGTTTGAGAGAGGAGCGGTCGGAAGAAGGGATTTTTAAGCCTGTGTTAGCTTCTTGGGAACCAAAGATTATTGGAGCTTATTATACGCCTTTTGAGGTTATAGATTATATTTTAAGCGTTACTTTGCGTGATGCTTTAAACCGTATTTGGCGGGAGTTTAGGGAACTTTTGGATGAGGGTGATGTTAAGGGCGCTGTTAGAAAGATTGAAGAGGTTTCTAAGCTTAAGATTGTTGATCCTGCTTGCGGTTCTGGACTGTTTTTAATGCGGGCTTTTGACATGATTGAACGGTATTATTTGAGGTTTTGTAGGGTTGTGAAAACATCTTTAAATCTTGTTAAGGAGATTTTTAGGAATAATTTGTATGGTATTGATATAGATCAGCGGGCGATTAGGTCCGCCTTTAAGAATCTGATATTTAACGCTCTTGAGGCGGAGACGGGAGGGGAAATAGAGGAAGAGGAGATTAAAAGTTTTCTTCTTAGAAATTTACAAGCAGGTAATGCTTTGGTCTCTGGTGATAGGGAAAAGTTATCACGGTATTTTAGCGAGAATTTAGAGGCGGAAAAGCCTTTTGATTGGGAAGAAGTTTTCCCAGAAGTTTTCAGGGATGCACGAAGAGGTTTTGATTTTGTTTTGGGAAACCCGCCTTGGATAAGTTTTGGTCTAAGGGGAACCCAAAAGATCTCTAAAAGTTTTGCCCGTTATTTTCGGGATAATTACTGGTCCATGGAGTATAAGGGGAGTTTTTACGCCCTTTTTATCGAGCTGGGTATCCGCCTTTTAAAGGAGGGAGGAAAGCTTGGATTCATAGTGCCTGATAGTTTCCTTCTTGGCAGGTATTTTTCCAAGCTTAGACGGTTTATACTTGACAATACGAAAATTAAGGAAATTGTTTTGATTTTGAAAGATTTTTGGCCCAAAAGTAGCTCTGGGAGAAACGTGATAATAGTCTTGGAAAAAGCTTCAGAACAAAGCTTAGAAAAGAAGAAAGAGAGAAATAATAATACGGTTTTTGTAAAACTTTGTTCTTCTTTAAAAGATTTGAAGAAGAGGAGTTTTAAAACATATTCTTATTCACAGGAACTCTTTGAAAAAGTTTCACATAACAGATTTCGCCTGTTTTTTGACCGGGAATCAAAAGATTTCGTTGAAAGAATGGAAGCCTCTCCCTCCCTTCCTTTAGGAGAATTAGTAGACATATACAGCGGTTGTATAGGAAGATACGGGAAAAACTCCATAGTAAGCCATAGGAAAAAAAGCGTGGTAACTATAAAGAACCGTAAGGGAAAAGTAGTTTATTTTGATGATAACGCTTCCAATAAATGGTGTCCCCTACTTGCTTCTGGCAAAGAGATAAGCAAGTATTTCATCAATTATGGTGGTAATTTTGTGTTGTTTGATGAAGATCCAAAAAGGCGTAGGATTTACGCAAAAAGTGGATTTAACGAGGAAAAGTATAAGGGAGAAAAACTGTTTCTTAGACAAACAGGCGACAGTTTAATCGCTGCCTATGATCAGGAGGGGTATTTTTGCTTAAACAACATGCACGTAATCAACCTATTAAAGGACGTAAAGGATTACGATTTAAAGTATATCCTTGCCATCCTTAACTCAGAGCTTATGAAAAGATACTACCACCTAATAACCCTCGAGTTTAAAAGACCTTTAGCCCAAACGGATATAGAAACTGTCTTAGAACTCCCCATCCGCAAGATAAATTTCAAAAACCTAAAAGAAAAAGAAAAACATGCCACGATAGTAAACCTTGTGGAAAACATATTGACCCTAAAAAAACAAAAAAATACAAAAAAAGGAAAAAAGAGTGCTGAAACTAAAAAAATCGAGGAAAAGATCAAAAACATTGACAAAAAAATAAACCTACTAATAAACCAACTATACCTCGAGTGAAACAATAACTATTTTTTGGAGGAAATAATGTGCGTGAAAAACCCGTTTTCGATAAAGAGTGTGTTTTATTAGCCTTAGGGGGCCATGCCTTGGCTAAGAATAGGAAGGGAGATTTTAAAGACCAGTTAGAGAGGACAAGAAAGACTTGCAAACACATAGTTGAACTCCTTGAAAAGGGTTTTAATGTGGTGATCACTCACGGTAACGGTCTACAGGTAGGGAACGAGTTGCTTCGTATGGAGCTCTCAAAGTGGAAAGTTTCCCCCTTACCCCTCTATGTATGTGGAGCTTGCACTCAAGGAAATATTGGTTATACCATACAAATATCCCTCCTAAATGAGCTCATATTTTCAGGGGTATGGAGGCCTGTTACTCCTATAGTAACGCCCGTTATTGTCGACAGAGATGATCCTGCTTTTAAGGAACCTACAAAGTTTATAGGACCTTTTTATGATGAGTCAGAAGCAAAAAAATTAGCCGAAGAAGATTGGTCGATAAAAAAAGACGCGGATCGAGGATATCGCAGGGTGGTTCCATCGCCCTTGCCAAAAAGGATAGTGGGCATTGAAGGGATAAAGGAACTTGTTAATCGCGGCCATATTGTTATTTCTTGTGGTGGGGGAGGAATACCCGTAATAGAGAAAGAAGACGGCACCTTAGAGGGAGTGGATGCAGTAATAGACAAAGACTTTGCCTCAATGGTCCTAGCCATAGAGCTTGACATAAAGAAGATAATAATGGTTACAGACGTTGAAAAAGTGTTCCTAAACTATCTTACAGAAAATCGAGTTCCTATACATGAAATGAGTTTAGAAGAAGCGGAAAAATACCTGGGAGAAGGTCAGTTTCCTCCAGGAAGTATGGGGCCAAAAATAGAAGCTGTAATAAATTTCCTGAAAAAAGGAGGCGAAAAGGTAGCAATTCTCTCAATAGAAAACATAGGGAAAGCCTTTGAAAAAGGAATAGGAACAATAATTCAAGCTTAAAAGCCATTTTATATATCGCTAGCCTCCCTGATTTATTTTTCACTTTCTTCTCGTTTTATTTGAAAGATGACTGTTCCCCCACCTGTGTATTGACAGGGGTCTAAGCATTGAACATAAGCTGTGTTATCATCATCCTCCTTGTTTAATCCGAGATCTATAGGTTTTACACCTCGATATAAAGCGTTATAATATGGGAGTATGGAAGCTAGGGAGTGCATACAAATATTATTAGACTCTTTAACGTTTATTATATACCCTTCATCCAAAACTATTTTATCGCCAAGGCTGTATAAAGGACATCTACCATTAATCTCTTTTACTTTTATCAAAAGCTTCATTTTCAATCCACCTCACAAAATCTCAAATTAGTATAGAACTATATAGAAGAGAAAGGGGTTGGTTTATTATGAGTGTTTATGTTTTTAATAATTTTATGCCTAAAATTGGAATTGATACTTTTGTTTGTGAAGAAGCTGTAATAATAGGAAATGTTACCATTGGCAAAGGATGTTTTATAGGACCAGGAGCAGTGTTAAGGGGAGACGTTGGCAGGATCGAGATCGGTGATTATACAAGCGTGCAGGATAATTGTATAATCCATGTTTCAAAAGATGTTTTATGTAAAGCTGGTGACTATGTGACTCTGGGACACGGTTGTATTTTACACGGGTGTACTGTTAAGGATTATGCTACGATTGGTATGGGTGCTCTGGTCGCTAATAATGCCGTGATTGAAGAGTGGTGTATTGTGGCTGAAGGTTGCGTGGTCGTTAATGGTTATGTTTCTGAACCCGAAACAATTCTGGTAGGCGTTCCCTGCAAAGTAATAGGTAAGGTTACAGAAGAACATAAGAGAAAAGGCCTTGAAAACAAAAAAAGATATGCAGAACTTACCCTAAAATATATGGATAAGAAGAATTTTAAACGCATCAAATAAAAAATAGTAATTTTCTCTTTTATAACCGATTTTTCTGCCTCTTTTTTATTTTCTTTATTCCGCCGCTTCTTCTTATTGTTGTTGGACGAAATTTAGTTGGAGATCTGTTAGGAGGGATCGAAGTTTTTCTTTTTCCTCATTTTGAAGTTGTGGTTCTAACTTCTCTATGAGGAAAGCGATACAATCAATGGCAATTTTCGCCCTCTCTATATTCTTCTCTGTTTTTTGTGTTTGAGGGTTCATTACCAAACCAACATCTTGCCATGCTTGGTTAGCTAAAAGCCCGATAAAAACCCTCATTAGCGTGTAGGTATCTAAAAAGGCAATATTTACTACTGTTCCGGATCTCTCTTCATCGCCACTAGTTTCTTGTTTTTCATCATCCATTAAATAATCCCTCTAAAAGCTTTTAAATAGATTATTAATTATAGTATATTCTTTATATAATTCTCAATGATTTTTTGCTTTTATGTTGATTGGTTTATGTTTTATTTTTGTTTGAAGAGTTATATTTTGGGTTATTAAGAGTTAAAGATTTTTTGGGGGCGTGATTTTTTGAAAATGGTGGTGTTTTTCGGTCCCGCTGGAAGCGGTAAGAGCACGCTTACCGGTATATTTGGGGATTGGCTTAGGGGGGAAGGGTATAGTGTGCATATTATTAATATTGATGCGGGGGTTGAGATCCTTCCTTATGAGCCTTGGATTGATGTTAGGAATCATTTCACCCTCGTTTCTTTGATGAAGCAGGAGAAACTTGGCCCCAACGGGGCGTTTTTGCGTTCTATGGAGCTTTTACCAACGCTTTTGAAGGAGTGGCGTTCGAAAATGGTTGAATCAGAAACCGATTTTTTCTTAGTTGATACTCCCGGACAACTTGAAGCTTTTCTTTTACATCCAGGAGGTGTTAGAACAATTAACGTTTTTAGCAAGACCGTTGGGAATAGGATTGTTGGTTTTTTCCTTTTAAACGCAGATTTTTTGAAGAGGAGGAAGGATGTAGCTATGTTAAGTTTTTTAACGCTCGCCTTTCAATTAAGGTTTTATTTACCTGTTTTGCCTGTTGTTAGTAAAGCAGATGTTTTACCGGAGAGTTTGAGGGAGAAACCTTTAGATCTTGATGAAACCCTCAAAGTTTTAACTAAAGAAGGAAGTTCTCAAAGCGCTTTAATGGCACAAATTTTAGAAATAGTTAAAAATTACGGGTTTCTTGAACGAATAATAAAACTCAGCGCTTTAAAAGACACAAACATGAGCTTATACGAACTCTTCACCCTAACCCACGAAGCATTTTGCACATGCGGAGATCTTTGAAAAACAATCTATATAACAGGAATATTCATAACAAATCAAAGAAGAAAGCTGGAGGAATAATATACATTGGAGAAACAAACAGTTAACAATGCTTTCTCTGGACATATTTTTGAGTATCGTGCTGTGGAAAAGAAAAAACTCATCCTAG
Organism: Candidatus Hodarchaeota archaeon; assembly: GCA_048886645.1. Lineage (GTDB taxonomy): Archaea > Asgardarchaeota > Wukongarchaeia > Wukongarchaeales > Wukongarchaeaceae > Wukongarchaeum. Next base: position 6,291 of record JBHLKN010000027.1, read on the forward strand.
CACTATTTATAACATCAACAGTGATGATTATTGAACTTATTGGCGGGTTTATTACTAACAGTATTGCTTTGATCAGTGATGCAGCACATATGTTCACTCACTCTTTTGCAATTGGAATAAGTTTAATAGCAATAATTATCGCAAGAAAAACCCCTTGCCATCATAAGACTTTTGGCTTATATCGAGCAGAAATATTAGCTGCATTTATTAATGGATTATTTCTCCTCCTTGTGGTAGGAGTAATAATCTACGACGTAATTCTAAGAATCATACGTCCACAAGAAGTTCTTGGTCTTTACATGTTAATAATTGCTCTCTTTGGACTTACAGCAAATATAACAACTATTTTTATCCTTCATGGTAGCCATAAAATGGATCTAAATGTTAGAAGTATATTTTATCATATGATTGCAGATGCTGTTTCTTCAATAGGAATTGTAGTAGCAGCTTTTGTCATATTCTATACAGGATGGAATATTATTGATCCAATGGTCAGTTTGGGTATATCCGCGATTATAATTTATTGGGCCTTAGGGATATTAAAAGAATCTACAAAGGTCTTATTAGAAATGGCTCCAACAGGATTAAACATCGATATCATCGCTGATGACTTGAAAGCCAGTTTTCCTGAGATTGAAGACCTATGTAATGTACATCTTTGGGCAATTACCACCGATATGCTTGTTTTCTCTGCCCACATAAAGTTAAATAATTTTCATAATTATAATCAAGGCGAACTAATTTCAAAGATAAATAATCATTTATTCGAGAAATACAGAATATTTGAATCTACTATTCAAATAGAATTTGAAGACGAAAACTAGGTTTTAGTATTGGGGGATGAATCCTCGTACTTTGTTTCTTAATCGCGCTATGAGTTTTTGTATGTAGCCATTAAAATCCCTTCGAATTTGTTCAGTGGTATCCCAGATTGCTGGATCCACTTTTTTATGTGGTAATCCTTCCTCATCTTCAAGTATCATTTTTTCTAACATTTTCATAACGCGCTCATTTTGATCTTTTCGAATGGTTCCGTAAGGAAGATGCATCATGGCATCTTGGCCCCCATGTCTTATAACGTAATCTTCCACGATTTCAGGTATTTCGAAGATCTCTATTTGATACTGTTCAAGGATTCCGTAAAGTTTTTTCTTGGTCTCTTAATTCATTTTTTCCATAGGTTTCTCCACTCTCCATTTTTTCGATTTTAATAATAAAAATGTAGGGGATAGAGGTGGTGTGATTCAAGCGTTATTTTTAAGTGGCTTTCCCATTTTCACAAAAATAAGCTTCTTCTGGATGGTTTTTTTCTAGACCATTCTCTTTCCATACGAGACAGTTTTTACAGAAACAACCTTCATGTAGTGAGGGATGTTCAGCTTTTCCCTTTGCACAGTAAAAGTACGGTTTGCCTGCGAAACTGGGGCAAGAGGAACATATACACTTATACATGTTTTCTATTGTGTCTTCTACCGGCATCATTATTACTCCTTTTAACTCTTATACTGTCTGAGAGGGATCCAAGGCTTAGTTTTTTAAGCGTTTTAACGTTAATTGGTTTAACCTTCATTTAAGTAACTTGTTAGGCTTAAATTTTTTTTGCTCTTAATTTTTTTCCATATTTTTTAAAGTTTTTATGAACAATTTTATACTAAAGGATAAAAAAAACTTTTATTAAACTGATAATTTCAGCGCTTTTTTATCTTTGAGAGAAATACTTTTATTAAAGAAAGTTATTGAGTTTTTTGAAATATTTTATAGTGTAAAACGATTGCTTTTTTGGGCGGCGAAAATATTGAGTGAGAAGGAAGAAGAAGGAGAAGAGATGGTGGGAGAATTTCCCGCCATAGCCATCACCCCAACTTCTTTTCCTGCCACAATAGAGCAGTGGTTAGGAGCTGATTTACCAGACTTTTTACCATCCCCGGCATATTTGCCTGAATCCCTAAGCTATCATTCTAACAGGGTTGTAATTGCTCTAATTGAAAATTTAGGTCTCTTTGAATTGACTTTTTTTAGACCCCAATTTTTAATTAAAAGCTTTGAGATTTTGTTCATGATTGATGCCGAACGACCTTTTACCATGCCTTTATCACAAGAGATTATCACAGGCTCCAAGGATCCTACAACCTTTAATCTCTTCACAGATCTAAGACAGAAAGAAAGATCCTCCTTACTCATCGGCCGAGATTGGTTTGTAAGGATTTTTACAGGGGAAAGTGAATCTATAATGGTAAATGACGACTTACAAGCTTTCACTGAAGCCCATGAAAACGTCAACAATTTTGCTCTCAATTTCGTAGTTTTCAGTGATTTTGAAGATCTTTATGCAACCTCTGGAAGACCACCTTTAGATATAGCAAGAGAAGTTATTAATCGTAGTAGCTCTTGGATAAATCTTTTATGGGAAAAGGCTATCTCGGGCACTATCTTCTTAGTCATTGGTTCCTTAGGTAAAAGTGGCTTAGATTACGGATTAACAGGTAGACTAGCCGAGTGGAAGGAATCATCAATACCCATAGCTTTGCTTGCTCAAAAACCCAGACCAAAATAATAAAAACAGAAAAAGAGGATTTAAAAACTGATTTATTAAACCCTCTGTTCTATTTTTTTATATTTATCCTAATCTTTTTTTATGTAAGGATTTTTATTGCTCTTACCGGGCAGGAATCTTCACAATTTTTACAAGCAGTACATTTCTCATCAAGAAAGATCATTTTATAATCCGCTTCAAACATTATTGCTTCTACAGGGCATAAACTGTAACAACCACCGCAATATATACAAAGGTCTTCATCGACTTGAAAAATACCTCTCTTTTTGTTGCACTCCGCACCATAGGCTCTAAACGCTTTTATAACATCTTCGACATTACTGGAGTCGACTTTGATCAACATCTCTCCTCCAGTCTGATCCATCCTTGCGTTTAAAATCGATATAGTTGCTCCTGTTTCTTTAATAACATGGGAGGTAACTGGTTCCTCTGCCTTTTCAGGAGAAAATCTTACAAATAGCCTAACCATCTCTAAAACACCTCTTTTCTTTTTCTTTCCTTTTATACATTTTTCATCTTACAAGGAGCCTTGACACGTCTTCTGCTGTAATTATTCCAAGCACCTTCATTGTATGATATACCACCGGTAATGCGCTTATATTATAAGAATCAAGCACTCTTGCTGCTACAGCAACGCTATCGTTAGGATATGCTGTAATGACTTTCCTCACAATTATATTGCCTAAACTTGTTTCCCCTAACGCTACAGCTCGAGTCACATCAAAACTTGTCACAATACCTTCAAGTTTCCCCTCATCATTTACAACAACTATATGGTTAACATCTTCTTCCACGATTTTTTTCGCTACTTCCATTAAAGAGTCGTTTTCTTTACACGTAACTGCGGCTTTCATAACCTGTCTAACGAAGGGAATTGCTTCTTTTTCAGGCTTCATCGGGCTGAAAACCGCGTCTGAAGGAAGCCTTTCAACAGGTTCTGATAGGAAAAACTTTCCTTTTTCTATCTCCTCTTTTAATTTTTCAGCTATCTTTCTAGCTTGACTAAGACTTGATAAGGGGGAAACTTTTACTTCGTTACCGTTTATTTCAATTTTTCCTGACTTTAACTCAGCATAACTAACTTTACGCAGTACGGGCCGATTTAATTTAGGTACACCATAATCCACAAGAGAAGTTTCAATATCCCCATCGCTTATCCCTGTTTTTTTTGCAAGACCTGGATTGAGTATCGGTATCGGTATCCCTATTCCCACATAGAGCGTTGTACCATACTTTGTGAAGCATGCTCCCCTTATGTAGTCTGTACTCATCTTTTTAGCGTCTCCTTTGACCATTATTGTGCCAAACCATTCTTTTGGGTTGTGCTGAGTTCCTTCACCGATAACGTATCCTTGAGTTCCTCCTAAGAATATCCTTGTTCCTAAGCCTATTGTTTCGTAGTCTGGGTCGTTTGATAAGGGTGACAGAACACCTGATCCTGAAAAAGTAGCATTTCCATAGTTCGCTAGTAGTTTTCCCATGTAGGTGTAAATGGTCTTATCTGTGCCGTTTGTCGCCGTTACATATTTTTGGTAAGCGTTCCTAAAATTAAGTAGTATGAACTGGTTCAGGTCATCCTTCGTTATCTCTATTTGCAATCGGATTCTTGGATAGCAGTCTGTTCCGTAGGCTGTTGCCCTCAAATCTACCTCTTTCCCGGCTATGAGGTCTTCTATGACGTGACCTCCCCCATATTCAAAGGTTCTTGTTTCACTCATCTGGGTTGCTCCAATGTACAAGTCTACTGCTGCTCCTGGATGACTTACTTCCACATCGTTTATCCAAGCCCTAGCAATCTTTATCGGAGGATCTGCATGGCCAAGGTTTATCACCGCGCCGGAACTACACATCGCGCCAAAGGTTCCTGTAGTAACTACATCAACCTCTTTTACAGTTTCTTCTACCCCCAATTCCCTAACTATTTCAACCATTTCTTCAGCAGTTACAACATTTATGTTGCCTTCACGAATCTTTTCATTTATTTCGCTGTATGTTTTTACCTTTCGATATCCTTGATCCAAGTTTATTACCTCCAGTAATAATTTAACAAAGATTTTATAACTTTTAAGGAATAATGTTCATCCTTTATAAACCTTGCCAAAACCTCTTACCCCCCAAAAACAACATTCCAAAAAAAGTAATCATTTATATTAAATGTTTAAAAATGACATCATAAATCATCATAAATGAAAAATAGGCGTAATATCTATGAAATCTAAAAAAATAGAAGGTAAAAAAAGTTACGTATTCTCTAAAAGATACCAATACAAAGAGACAAAGGGAATAATAAAAGGTTCAAGCCTCCGGGCAATTGATCACGCTATAAACACAATAATCAAAGAACGAAAGATTTTGGACTCCTATGTGAAAAAAAATCCAGAGTTTGTTCCTGCCCTAACACCTCTAAATCCTGGACCTGACGCCCCTCGATCTGCCCGCCTTATGTGTAGCGCGACAAAACCTTTTAGCATTGGTCCCATGGCTGCGGTAGCAGGAGTTTTAGCGGATATTGGTCTTGAAGCCATGGAAAAAAAAGGCGCGAAGTTTGGTTTAGTGGAGAATGGCGGAGAACTTTGCGCCTTCGGTGATCATGACTTCGTTATCGGGGTGTATGCAGGTCCCAGCTCATCTTTAAGCGGTAAAATAGGCTTTTTAATCACTGAAAAAGATCTTCCTTTAGGTTTGGGTAACAGTTCATGGTTTGGAAGAGGGCGGATCGGAAAAGCGGATGCATGCATAGTTTTTGCAGAAAATGCGGGTGTTGGAGATGCAGCAGCAACCGCTATAGGCCTTCAAGTTAAAGGAAACGAAGAAAAAACTTCTATAGAAACTGCTTTAAAATACGGTGAACGTTTTCCAATGATTCAAGGCATCTTAATAATAAGGGGAGACCAAATAGGCACTATAGGAAAAATCCCGAAAATAGTTCAAACAATTCCCAGAGAAGTAGATGCCTACCTAGGCATATAAATCCTTTTAAAAACTTAAAAATTTAAAGAATTACTCATATATATTAAATTAAAAATTAGCACGTTAATATTGTTCTTTGTTTTTTCTTTTAAATTCTAAAGGTGGGTGGGTATATGACTAATGTAACAAATGATGATGAGATTCCTGAAGGTTCTTGGGGAATCTTTTGTAGGTTAGATCGTTGTCCTGAAGAGCGTTGGGATTCTTTTCGTACTATAGTGGATCGTTATGGGGCGAAAGTAGGACATAGGTCAATGATATCTCCGATTAGGGCTCAAAGACCTTTTGAAATAGTCTCTTCGGATGAGTACCCATACATTCATCCTCCAGTTTCAGAAAGTAACGATGTTTTTTGCCGGATAGTGCAAGGCCTTCTTCCAGCCATAGTAGTAACAAAGGATGATGAACTCTTCCAAGACCCCTATTCCACTACCCCTACTAAAGAGTCCTTAGAGGAATATAAAGCAGTTACCATAATAAACCTCTATTCCCCTTTCGCACGCGTGTTAAAGCCTTCTGCCGAAGACACTGGAGAAAAAGATATTCCATACGGTATTCCTTTAGTGCATTTATTAACCAAACATTATGAACATATTGAACTTGTCCCTGTAGGAGAGCTAGCAGCTTTAATATCAACCACGGTAAGCTCTCTTAATTCTACCATATCCTATTTTGAAAAAAAGGAAGCTCCCTTTCTTTTATCCCAGTATACCTTCATGAATATAGGAGACAAGGCAGGAGCAAGTATATCCCACCTCCATTCTCAAAGTTTTATAAACGTTAATGAGCACGGTCAAGGCTCAAAAGTGCAAAGTTTCCTTGTAGCTTTTGAAGAACAAAGAAAGGATAATCCCATTTCCTGTTTAGGGTGTCATTATGCAAACAAGGATATTAAATATGATTATCTTGGTCAAAAGCTACACATAGAAGAACGTATAATAGAAGAGAATGAATCCTGGACTGCTTTAGCTGAATATGCCCCTGAAAGAGACGGTCACATAAGAATAATTCCAAAAAAACATGTTTCAACCCTAATCCAGTTAAATGGCCATGAAATCCTACTCTTAGCAGACATCCTAAAAAAAGTGAACTGGGGTTTATCATGCTTCATTAAAGATTTTGGCCCTCAACTTAAAATATATTGGGATCGAAACATACTCCTAAGACAACAATTTGTAGGGTATGCCTCACCATTACACATGCTTATAGATATAATACCAGTACAGATCGTAGGGGGAGCTGAAGTATTTGATGATCACAGAGTTTGCAGTATTTTACCCGAAAAAACAGCAAAAATAATCCGAGAATATCTCAAAAGAAAAGACCTATATTCTTGTCGCTAAACCTTTAAAAGGCAAAGATAAGCCTTAGCCTTATTTTTATCCTATATGTGAAAGACTTTCTTCTTTTAAAAATTCTGTTTCAGGGAGCCTTGTCGCTGCGAAAGCAGCAAAAGTTACAAGAATACCAATTAAAATCATGAAGCCTTTCATGCCATAAGTGTCCAGGGCTATTCCCCCAGAAAGAGGTCCTATTATCAATCCTGTTCCAAGAATCAGGCTGTATATGCCAAAACTTGTTCCCCTTGTTTGGTTTTCTGTTATGTCTGCAAGATATGCTAATATTGCTGGTGGAAAAGCTCCGGCTCCAAACCCTATTAGGAATACTACAGGCCAAATTGACCAAAGATCTCCTATATTTTCTCTATAATGGACTAAGAGGATGGCTAAAGCCCCAAAACAGAACAAACCAACTATTATGAAAGGTTTTCTTTTTCCTGTAATATCTGAAGCCTTACCCATAATTAAAAGAGAACTTATAAGGGCTATGCCTACAACTCCTAACACTTTTATCGCTGCTCCGCTTGTTATACTGTCTCCCTCCTCTATTATGCGTTCTGTAAAGGTTATCACAAGACCGTAAATACATATCACGGGAATGTAAACAGGAAGCAATTTTTTGATCCTTTTATCTTTAAGTACTGTTTGAAACATGTCAGTATATTTAGGCTTTTCTTTGCCCTCACCATCATAATCTACTTTCTTTGTTTCTTTGACAAAAAGTTGGACTATTACAACACTTATAAGGACAACTAGTGTAGCGATTAGAAAACAGAGGGTAGGATCAAATTTGTAAAAGTTTAGCAATATTACGCCTAATAAGTAGCCTGAAGCCAATCCTCCAAGCGTAACTATGTCAAAAAGCCCCATGTTTTTAGCCCTATCAGTTATCGTTGAATAGTCCGCTACAAGGGTTAAAGTAGAAGTAACTTTAGCAGCAGCCCCCATGCCAAAAATAGCCGTCGTCATACCCAACCATAAAATATGATTTGTAATGATGAATAAAAATGCTGCCAAAGCAGTAAGACCATGGGCAAAAACAAGGATTGGCTTCCGTCCTTTTACATCAACTAAGACGCCAAAAAACATCACGGTCAAAAGTTCAGAGGCAGGATACATAGCCACTATGACCGCAAGAGTAAACGCATCAGTATCTAAAAATTTTTTACTTCCAAGAACTGCTATACAAAGAAAAGCAGCAGCTCTCATAACAAAAGTAGCAAAATAAAGACTAAAAAGCTCTTTACTTACGAAAATAGATCTAAAAACTTGCAATCGCTATTCCTCTTTATACTGTTATTAATTTCATCACTTGTCTTGTGGATATTATGACTTCTAGAATATTTGGTTTAACTGCTCAAAAAGTATCGCAGGAACCTCTAAAATAAGTTTTTCATTATTTTTTAATTTTATTAAGCTATTCCTTATTAAGATAATCCTATTAAATAGGTAATACTAAATCTTTTATAGTTGTTAATATTTTATGATTTTAAAACACTCAAGGTTTAAAAACGATTATAGAAATTTGTTTTTAATTAAACCAATCTAAAAAATGAAAAAACGAAAAGGAAGAGAAGTAGTTTTTGCGGGAAAGATCAAGGATTGTGATGGTTGATGTATCGCGCTTCAACATTTTCTTCTACCCAGGAACGTAGACTTTTAGAAATGGCTCAAGAGCATATAAGGTTTGTTCTTCAAACCGTTCGAGAACTAAGAACCGCTATAGACTTATGGGCTAATAATGATGATGAAGAGTTGTTAGAAAAAGCTAATAAAGTGATCGAGCTTGAAGAAGAAGCAAACAAGGTAAAAAGGGAGTTTTTAGACGAGCTTTCAAAGGCTTCTCCCTCTCTTATGAGCAAAGAAGATCTATTACGATTGATCTCTTCAATAGATAAAATCGCGGATAAAGCCGTAGGTGCAAGCTTCTTCTTAACAACTCTCTCCGGATGGATCCCCCCAAAAGATTTTGAGAAAAAAATCAAAGCCTTTTGTGATGAAAGCTTTCAATGCGCAGAAAACCTAAGAAAAGCTGTTTTCACGTTAATGAGCTCCCCTCAAAAAACGATAGAAATCACAGACGAGATCGATAAAGGGGAAAATAAGACCGATAATCTCTTCAGAGAAATAACAGTATACACTTATGAATTTAATAAAGATCCTTTTCTTGCCATGAAACTTAAAGACCTCTTTTGGCGCATAGAAGAAATAGCTGATATGACTGCAGAAGCTGCAGGCACACTAAGACTCATATCACTCTCCCGTACAGCATAAATAGTTGTTTTCTCAAGAAAAAGTGTACGCCTTTTAAGTGACCAAAAATGAACGAAGTCAAGGAAGAAAGAGAAGGAGAAGAAGAAAAAGAGAAGAGGGAAGGAGAAAAAATAAAGGTTGAACTGCTACAAGATAGAGCTATTGTTTGGGACACAGTTTCTGCACGCAAACTTTATGCAGAAGGTTATTTCGGAAAACCCCTAGGCATAAGAAAACCAAAAGGCGCAGAATTCGACCGCCCCCTAGAACTAAGCCTTTTCGAAACCCTTTACCTAGCAGAAAAAGGAAAAATAGAGGTTTTAGACAGTATTTCAGGACGCCCAATCAAAATAGAAGAACTGAAAAACCATAGCGAAAAAAGCCACGATCTATTCCTAGATAAATACATAGTCTACAAAGACCTAAGAGAAAAAGGCTATGTGGTAAGACCCGGTTTAAAGTTCGGAACACACTTTGCAGTATACGAAAAAGGACCAGGGATTGACCACGCTCCCTTTCTAACCGAAGTAACGCCCAAAGGAACTTCTCTCTTTCCCATCTCATTAGTCAGAGCGGGAAGACTAGCAACAACAGTCCGAAAACGTTACGTAACCGCAGTAATCTCCCCCGCAGGAGAAGTAAAATACCTTGTCTTCTCATGGTACAAACCATAATAGTAAAAAATAAAAAGCTAAAAGTCGTAAAAATAATGTCACGCACATATCGCTAACTTTAAAAGCCTAGGATCAATTTATAATCTAAAAGAAAGAAAAAATATCGAATCCATACTACTAATTGTTTTTTATTTTTGATGTTTGTAAAAACGGAGAATAGAGAAACTTGTCTATTCACAAAAAACTTACAAATACTCAAAAAGATCGTGTTTTTTCGGCAATCTGGGAGGTAATAGTCTATGGCCCGTGCTGATACCTTAAAAGAGTCTAGGCCACCGACTTTCAAAAAAAGTTTTTGCTATGCTTTTTGCCAAGATTTTAAGTGCGCTCAGAATGCTTTATACATCTACAGGAACAAGAAAACGAATAAAAAAGTAGCAGGATGCAATTTTGCAGAAGATTTCTGCATAGGATATAAGTGCAAATATGCAGCTTGCAACATACGCAAATTAAGACCAGATGGTGGATGCGGAAAATCGACACAAAAACAAAGAGCACCTACCCCAGACCTATGGATAGATGATCAAGAAGATGAAAACGAGACCTTAGTGCGAAATTACGTGCGAAAAAGCAAAGCCCTAAAAAAACTAAAACAGATAGACCTAGATTAAAAAGCAACGCTAATTAAAAATTAAACCAAAAACTAAAAAGACTTTTCAAAATTTTCCCCAAAATCTCCCTTTACTTTTTTCTAAGGGACCATAAAAAGATAAAAAGTAAAAGATCCAAAATATATAATAGAAGTTTAAAAATCTGAAAGCAAGAGCTATCATCTCAATTTTTTTCAAAACTTAAAATTTCCAACTTTTTATAAAATCCATAAAAGGTGAAAATTTTGAAGCCTACTTTTGAAAGTGCAAAGCTGGGTATTCCCCCCCTAGATGAAGCTTTAGGCGGAGGAATTCCCAGAGGATATCTCGTCCTAATAGAAGATGAATTGGGTTATAATGCTAATATACTCCTTACAAAATTCCTAGTGGAGGGTCTACAAAAAGGCGAGTACGGATTTATTTTAAGTGTAGATCATCACCAAGACTATCATTTTGCCCAGATGAGCAAGCTTGGAATGAATCCGGAAACCCTAATAGAAACGGGCAGAATTATCTACATAGACGCCTTCTCTTCACTTCGTAGCGGATACCACGACCCAAAAAGAGTTTCAAAAGAGAGAATATCAGACCTCAGCAATCTTTTCGAAGTAAACGAGACAATTCGCCGCACTTTACTGCATGTTAGCGAATCCCTCGCTGTACGCGGAGTTATAGACAGTTTTTCAACAATGTTACACCTTTCAGATTCCCTAAAATCCTCCATCTTCTTCCTACAAAACCGTTCAGCTTCAGACAAATCAAGATCAAGCACAACTTTTATGCTCGTACATGCAGATGCCCACGATCCCTACACGCTAAAAGCCTTAGAACACTTAGCAGACGGCGTAATAACCCTAACAGGACAAAGTGCAAGCTCATCCCAAGCCACGCTAAGAATAGCAAAAATGCGCGATGTAGACTATTCAAGAGAACTCTTCAACTTCGAATGGTACAAAGGAAAACTAACAATGGCAAAACTATAATCCCTAACTTAAAAAAAGAGCTACTTTCCCCCTTTTTTCTATCTTCATGCTTGTAAAAGTGGGATAATTAACACTTCTCAGTCCTGCGTGGGCAGATCATAAACGCTTAAAACAGAAATAATAAGCGGTTCAAAACCAAGCCCTCATCATTGAAAGTATAAAACCATCCCAAATTACTCTTTAATCTAAATCTTTTATACATTTCCAACAAGAAAAAAACATTTATTTTTCTTTTTAAATTCAAAAGAGTGGAATTAATTTAAATATCATTATCCAATCAAAGAAATAATCACCATTAATTTGAATTAATCCGCTGAATTTGCGAGGTTATTTTTTATGTTTATTAACCCGCGATTAAGGTTCTTTTTCATACTGTTCCTTGGCCTATTGTTCTTTTCGATAGGCATAGTAGTAGGCCAATATGACGATATTAAACAGTATGCCATATCATTTTGTGATTCTTGCACGGCAGGTCTACCAAAACCC
>JBHLKN010000027.1:18240-20981 GCA_048886645.1 Candidatus Hodarchaeota archaeon
CCAATATGACGATATTAAACAGTATGCCATATCATTTTGTGATTCTTGCACGGCAGGTCTACCAAAACCCTCAACCCTCTAAAGAAAGAAAAAGAGGCAAAAACTTATGTCATCAAAAGACAAAATCTCACCAGAAGAAGTAGCTGCGAGAAGACGAAGAATAAAAACTTTAAGACTCTTCATCCAAATTCTCATCCTACTCATTATAAACGCTCAAATATTCGGGGCTGCGGACACAGGGTTTCCCGTTCCCGTACTCTACCCAGCAGGTGCTCCCTACACTGTGATGGTTGGCGCCTACTACGCTTTTGAAAAAACCATGACTTCGGGCGCTTTACCCTTCCTTGCCCTGGGCGTCATCTTTTTAATCACTGTCGTTTCAGGTCGCGCTTTCTGCGGTTGGGCTTGCCCCTTCGGCCTAGCACAGGATGTGGTTGGTTCCGCTCCAACAAAGAAAAAAAGACCCGACCGCATCACGAACAAAGACCTGCAATTTTTCGCTCAATTATTCCTCTTCATGAGCATAATCATCGGCCTATACGTTGGCTGGAAAACATACCAAGGAACAGACGCCGACGTAAGGGAAGGTTTAGGCGTGTTCTCAGACGCACCTTTTGCTGTATACTCCCCAGCAGCAACCCTTTTCGCTACACTACCCTACATGATCGGCTGGTACCCCGATTATGAAGACCCCATAGCCTTCACCGATTTTGGCTTCATCTTCTGGCTAAGATTATTATTCCTTATAGCAATCCTATACACAGTAGCATACGTTCCCCGCGCCTTCTGCCGATGGTTCTGCCCCCTGGGCCTAATCATGGGAGAGTGCGGAAAATACAGCCTAATAGGCCTATCAAGAAACCCTGCAAGATGTGATAAATGCGGAGACTGCGAAAAAGTATGCCCCATGGGCGTCAGAATCCTCGACTACCCTTATGAAAGAGTATCAGACACATACTGTATCCTCTGCATGGACTGCGTAGCAGCATGCCCAAAAGACGCCCTAGAAATAACCTTCAACGTCCCAAAAAAGAGCGCTGAAGAAAAGTGAACTACCCCAATCTTACGGACGGAGCTTCCGTACAGGCCAAACGGCTTGGATCCCATTTGACCACGTTGCCCGAGTTCACGCGAGGATTACAGTTAGGAGCGTTTTCCAACAATCCATACTGATACGTTTTAAGGATGTTTATAGCCCCGATAACGTCGGGGTGGTTTTTATAACCGCAGTTGCTACACTTAAAACTTCCTCTTTTTACGCGGTTTTCTCTCTTTCTATCACCGCACGCAGGACAGGTCCTGCTGGTGTATTTTTCGCTAACCTTCTTTAACACTATACCTACTCTTTTGAGCTTGTACTCTAAGAGCGAGGCCAGCGTGCAATAACTCCAAGAATGGAGTTTCTGGTTGATCTTTTTACCCAAGTTTCTCCCTTTCCCGTTCTTATCTTTCCTTATGTTTTTAAGATCGCCTACTACTACCGTTTTTATGCCCTTTTCTTCACAGGTTTTCACGATATCATTGGCTATGCAGTGGAGCTGGTGTTTTATCTGCCTCGCTTTTTTCTTGTGAAGCTTGACTATGGTCTTGCTGTATTGCTGGGTTTTTCCGTCCTCTTTTTTAGGCAGTTTCTTCTGGAGCTTCTGGATCTGTTTGTTGAAGTAATATTGGATTGAAAGGATCTTTTCTCCCTTGTATATCTGGAACTCTCCGTCGACTGTGCCGTAGGTTGTGGCTATGTTCTTTATACCCAGATCTATCCCCATTATTTTGCCGTTCTCCTCTTCTTCTGGGTTTGGGATTTTGTAGGTTAGGTTTGCTATGATGATCTTTTTCCCGTTTCTAAAGACTATTGTGAGAGTCTGAGGTTTCTCTATCATGCTTATAGGGGTTTCCGGGTTGCCTTTAACCTTTACCTCTATGTTTTTTTCAAGGAATTTCTTCGTTGCAAGCCTTATCTTATTGTTGTCTATGATTTTGAACTGGTAGTTGGTGAAACGGAAAGTTGAGGGATGTTTTGGTTTTCTGAAGCCTAGAGGTCTCGCTGTTTTGTCACCGTTCTTCCTTAGGCCATACCAGCTTCGGTAGTTGTGTTCTAAGGTTTTCAAGGTTTGTTGCACCGTTTGAGAAGGCAAAAGCTTTGTCAGTTCTTGGTTCCTCAAAGCGTAGTACTGCTGGTAGTAGTTGGGGATCTTTCCCGTTTCCCTCCAAGCTTTGCGCCGCTCATAGTTGGCTTGGTTGTAGAGGGCTGTTACAACCTTGCCCATCCGTTTAAGCTCCTCTTTATGAGAGCAAGTCTTTAGCAAGGTTGTAAGCCTCATTTTCACCCAAAAATGTTTACCAAGAGTTCATATTTAAGCACCCCTAACAGACATCCATTGTAATTCATCCCTTCCCTTGCTGAAGGGATTTTCTCGGGCATGAAGATAAAAACAAAACAACCCCCCTAAAAAATTCAAACCTCTATTTTTATTCCCTTTCCTCTTCTTCTATTTTGCTGCTTTCTTCCTCTTCTTCTATTTCTTCTACTGTCGCTTCTTCTATTGCTTTTACTGCTTCTTTTACTGCTTCTTTTACTGCTTCTTTTACTGCTTCTTTTACTGCTTCTTTTACTGCTTCTTTTACTGCTTCTTCTACTGCTTCTTCTACTGCTTCTTCTACTGCTTCTTCTACTGCACCGCTTTCTCTCCATCTATGTACGTTTGTCTTCAACCATTTTTCCTCAATTTTAGGAGGCTTTA
>JBHLKN010000028.1:0-20954 GCA_048886645.1 Candidatus Hodarchaeota archaeon
CATTACACGGCGGTAAAGATAGCAGAAGCTGCCCTTGATAAGGGGCACGAAGTCACTATTTTCCTTTTTGATGAATCAGTCTATTCACCTATGAAGGCGCAAGAATTTCCTGAATGGGAAAGTTTGCCAAAAGATGATTTTGAAAGATTGATAAAAAAAGGAGCAGAAATTATAGCCTGTGGTCTTTGTGTTGATATAAGAGGGTTGGAGGAAGGTAAAGGATATATAGAGGGAGTTATTGTGGGGGGATTAGCGGATTTTGCAAATATAGTTAGCCTCGTAGATAGAATAATTACCTTCTGTTAGGATAAAAATAACGGAGCGTGGACTGAAATACCAACGAAGAAGGTTGTAGTGTTTTTTAATAAACCACCTATAGGGACGCTTCATTATGCTGAAGGGCTTAGAGCATCTGTAGGACTTGGAGCGGGCATAGATGAACATGAGATTATTGTTGTATGTTTGGGAGAGGGAGTTTATAATGCTTTGAAAAACGTGGAAAAAAAAGAAGTTTTTAGGTATATAGATACTTTTTTAAACCGGTTAGAAGTTCCAGGAAAACTTTTAGTGGAGGAGGAGTCGTTAAAAGGTAGAAAAATAGAGGCAGATGATGTAGGGGGCGAGTGGAGAATTGTAACTAGGGAAGAGATAGCGCGTATTGTAAGTGAGGCTGATATTACTGTAGGAGCTTTTTGATGATGGGGATTTTATATTTGATCAATAAGCCGCATGGAGAAAATGGATTAAAGATAGCGAAAATACAGGCAAAAAAGGGGGAAAACATCGTTATCGTGTTTATAATGAATGGAGTATATTATGCGATAGAGGAAGATATTTTGAGAGAATTAAAAGTTGAAAGGACTAAAATATATGCGATAGAAGAGGATGTTAGAAGGAGGGGTTTGAAAGATAAAATTAAGGACATTGAAATGATAGATTACCCTCAGTTAATAGACCTTATTATCCAAAATAAAGTGGTAAATTTTGCCTGATTAAAGTTTTGACCATAAAATGTAAAAAAGTAAAAAACTTGTAGAAAGGGGTATAAAAAGCAGAAAAGTTTAATATTCGAGAATAAAACAAAAGTTTCAAAATGTCGATTTAGAAGGTCGTGTTTTTATTGACGGATTCGGTAATAGAAGAAGAGGAAACTTTCGTACTTTTTGGTAAACCGGTAAAATATATTGATCTGACGGAGCTTGTTTGCCCCTATGCTTTACTTGAAACAAAAAAAGCATTAAGAACTATTGAGGTGGGAGAAATTTTGGAGGTAGCGACGAATAATAAAAATACAGCTGAAACTAGTATGCCTAATATGTGTCGAATAAAAAACTGGAAATTTGTTGTGACTAAACGAGGAGAGAAAGTGTGGTTGGTTAAAATTTTAAAACTATGATTTTTTATAATGGAGAAATCCGCCTTTATTAAAAAATAAATAGTTTGTATATTATAAACAAAAAGTGAAAAAGGAATACATGTATTTTTTAGAAAGGTTTCATTTTTTTGAGTGTTTGGTAGGTGGTTTTATGCCGAGTTTAAAGGATGAAAAACCGGATAAAGAGTTAAATATTAGAGGCGTTCATTGTCCTTATGCTTTGATAGAAGTTAAAAAAGCGTTGAGAACCATAGATGATGGTAAGGTGCTTAAAATAGTATCAGACGAGCGTACAGCGACTTTAAGAAGCATTCCAAACTTTTGTCGACTGAAAGGTTTAGAATTCGAAATTGTCGATGTTGAAATAGAACTTTGGCATGTTTTTGTAAGAAAAAGTTGATCCACCGTATAATAGCTACAAATTTATTGTTTTCTAATTTTATCCATTTAATTATTTTTAGATAGTGGTGCAGTTATGCTATGGTAAAAATTGATAGGTTTGATTTGCCAGAGGAGTTTTATTATAAGCAGGTTGATCATGTCTGGGTCAAGGTTTTAAACCCTAAAAAAGTAGTTCTCGGTTTGGATGATTTTGGACAACAACTAACAGGACGCATTTCAAATATCGATACTTATCCTGTTGAAGCGGAGATTAAGAAAGGGAAAACGTTTTGTACGATCGAATCGGGCAAATACTTAGGACCCGTGAAGTCGCCTATTTCGGGTAGAATCGTTGAAATTAATGAGGAGGTTATGAAGAATCCTAGGTTGATTAATGAGTCTTGTTATGATAATTGGATTCTTGTTGTGGAACCTGTTAATTTGGAAAATGATTTGGCTGATCTTATCAAAGGAGAAGAAGCTATTAGAATTTGGATTCAGGAAGAGATAAAGGATTACAAAGAAAGAGGTTATCTTTAACTTATTGAATTTTTATCAACTTTGGTTATAAAAAATATGTTTTTGTATGGTAATTTCTATAATTTATAGAAAAAGGATAAATTTTTAAAGTTAGTATTATTTTTAAATTTATAAAGTATTGATAAAGCCATATATTTTTAGAACTTTAGATTATTTTTATTAAGAAATTTTGTTTTTAGAGGGGCGATATTTTTGTCTCTTTCCTCAAATACGGATAGAAAGCGGATAGACTTTGATTTTATTAACGAAGTTATTTCCAGGACTGGAGGTATAGGTATTATTAAATGTATGAGTTGTGGTATCTGTTCTGCGAGTTGTATAATTAGAAAATTTGATGAAAATTTTAATCCTCGTGCAATCATTATAAGGGCGATACTGGGAGGGAAGGAAGAGATTTTGAAAGATGAAAAGATTTGGTTTTGTGCTACTTGTGGTTTGTGTTCAGAAAGGTGTGCAAAAAACGCGAAGCCTGAAGAAGTTATTACAGCGATTACTAATATAGCAGCAGAGGAAGGATTTATTCCAAAAAGTATTCGCGAAATTTGTAAGAAAGTTTTTGAAACGGGTATGATTTATGAACTGGACGAATTTACTAATTTTAAACGGACGAATTTGGGGTTACCGGAGATAAAAAAGGCGGATCCAGAAGAGATCGGGGAATTATTTAAGGAAACAAAAATTTTTGCTGATTTTGATGAAAAACGGTCGGAATAACAGACTATAGGAGGTTTGTGCTTGGAAATAAGCGAGAATTATCTTTACTTTCCGGGGTGTACTATTCCTTGTAGAGAGAATAATTACGAGGTGTCTGCTAGGGCTGTTGCAAGAGTGCTTGGAATAGATCTTCAAATATTGGAAGGATACTCTTGTTGTGGTGCGTCTATAGAAGCAGTAGATAAGCTGGCTAGTTTCCTTTTAGGAGCAAGAAATCTTGCCTTGGCGGAAGAGCAATTGCAAAAAGGGATCCGTAAAGAAGGAGGAGGTTTATCAAATGTAAAATTTGCATATTTTGATAGATGTTTGTTAACGCTTTGTAATGGTTGTTATAGGGAGCTTTCCATCGTTAATGGTGTTTTGAAAAGTGATTTTAAAATGTTAAAAGAAGTTAATAGTGCTCTATCAAAGGTAGGGAAAAGATATAGGGGGAGAGTTGTTATTAAACATTTTCTGGAGGTTTTATTGAGCGAAAAATATGCTGAAAAATTACGTTCAAAGATAATGAGAAGGTTTGAAGGATTAAAAGTGGCTACGCAGGTGGGGTGTCATGCTACATCCCCTAGAGAGTTTGTAAATTTTGATGATTATGAATTTCCTACAAGATTGGATGGTGTTGTAGAAATGACGGGGGCAGAAGCGGTTGATTACTTGGATCGTAATAAGTGTTGTGGTGGTCCTTTACTTACAATTTCAGAGGAGATGGCTTTAGTTTTAGCCCGTTATAAGCTTTTTAATATGAAAGATGCAGAAGCACAGCTTGTAGTTACTATGTGTCCTTTTTGTCAGATTATGTTTGACACGATGCAAGAACGTATAGAAGAGGAATTTGGCGAAAAATATGGGTTACCTGTGCTTTATATTACGCAATTTTTGGGGTTAAGTTTGGGATTGGATCCTGAAGAGCTTGACATGGAAAACAATAAGACTCCATGGGAGGAAGTTTTAGCGCCTTTTTTATAGGTGAGGTGATTAATGTTTTGAAAAGGGGGAAATGCTAATGGAAAAGGATAAGAGAGTGGGCTTATTTCTCTGCAGATGTGGGGGCACTATAGATGATATAATTGATATAGATAGGGTGAAAACAGAAGCAAAAATTCCTTCCGTTGTTTCAGTAACAGATCATAATTTTCTTTGTAGTGATAGAGGACAGAATTTAATCTATAAAGAGATAAAAAGACAGAATTTAGAAACTATAGTAATAGCAGCATGCTCCCCGCATATTCATAAAAACACATTTAGAGCATGTGTAGAAGAGGGAGGATTAAACCCTTTTGTTTTAGAACAAATTAACCTTAGAGAGCAATGCGCATGGGTTCATACTGATGACAAGGAGGGGGCTACAAAAAAAGCGATTAGCTTAGTTAGAGGGAGCATACTAAAAGCCGGAAATTTATTGCCTTTAGAGCAAGAAAAGTTGCCCGTTGAGAAATCTGTGTTAGTTATTGGGGCGGGAATAGCAGGGGTAAATGTTGCTACAACATTGGCCAAGCAGGGGTATACGGTATATTTAGTTGAAAAAGAAGCATTTATTGGAGGCAGTATGGTTCGGCTTGTTAAAACTTTTCCTCAAGATGAATGTTCTATGTGTGCTATTTCGCCACTTATGAGAGAAGTGGATCAAAATCCAAACATAGAACTTTTTACCTTGGCAGAAATAGTTGGAATTGAGGGGACGATGGGGAATTTTGAAGTTACTATAAGGAAAAATCCAAGATATGTTTTAGAGGAGCTTTGTAGAACGTGCGGCGATTGTATGAAGGTTTGTCCACAGATAGTTAAGGATGATTGGAATTTTGAGGTGGGAGAACGAAAAGCAATATTCTTTCCTTTTTCAGAGGTTATACCTAGGGCAATGGTTATTGATCCAAAAAGTTGTAGGCATTTGAACGGAAAAGAGTGTGGAAGATGTGCAGAAACTTGTAAAGTAGGAGCGATAAAATTTGATCAAAAACAAGAAATAATAAAACTTAAAGTGGGGACGATCATAGTTGCTACAGGGCATAAAGAGTATGACCCGATGTTAAAACCGCAATTTGGATACGTTCGTTATCCTGACGTGTTAACTTTAATGCAACTGGCAAGATATTTGGATGTAGGAGGGCCAAAAAAGGGGCATTTAACAAGGCCAAGCACAGGGCTTGTTCCAAAGAAGATAGTTTTTATTCAATGCGTAGGTTCACGGGATGAAAGACCTGGAGGGAGAAAATATTGTTCAAAAGTCTGTTGTATGGCCTCCCTTAAGTATGCTAATCTTATAAAACAAATGTATCCAAAGACTGACATAGTTATATGTTATACGGATTTGATGACGCCAGGTTATTATGAGGAGTATTATCGTTCTGTTCAAGAAAAAGGGATAATAATGTTGAGAGGGAGACCTGCAGAAGTTATAAAAGATAAGAAAACAGGGAAGCTTTTAGTTAGGGTAGAAGAAACTTTTTCTTCAGAATTATTGGAATTGGAAGCAGATCTTGTGGTATTAGCTACAGCTATAGAGCCTTCTGAAGGAACACTGGAAATAGCTAAAACAGCTGGTTTATTAGTAACCGAAGATGGGTTTATAAAAGAAGAACATCCAAAACTTAATCCTGTTGATACGAACATTAGGGGAGTTTTTGCTTGTGGTACGGCTATGGGGCCTATGGACATTACTGAGACGGTTTCAATGTCTTTGGCTGTGGCTGGGAAAGCTAAAGCACTTATAGATGAGGAAGAAGTTTTTCTTGAACCAAAATGGGTTACGGTAGATCATGAAAAATGTGATCCTAATGAATGTGGTTATGCGTGCATAAGAGAGTGTCCTTATAGCGCGTTAACGGTTAGTGATGTAGATCAAAAACCTGTTGTTGAAAAGATGATGTGTGCAGGATGTGGGGCATGTATTCCACTTTGTCCTTTTGATGCGATTGATTTGCCTACATTGCCTGATGAAGCTTTAGAGGAACAGATTAAAGGAATATTAGAAACGGAAAATGGTTTAAAACCAAAAATTATAGCGTTTAAAGAAGATTTGATGGCCTATGCAGCTTCAGACATGGCAGGCATGAAAAAAGTTACGTATCCTGCAAATATCCACACAATACAGGTACCATCAATAGCCAGATTAAAGATAGAGCATATAAAAATGGCTTTAGAAAAAGGAGCAGCCGCTATAATTTTATGCGAAGGACCAAAAAGTGGAAGAGAAAATGATCCACTTTTAAAAATAGCAGAAAAAAGATTTAGAAAAATGATAAAAAGGCTAGAAAAAGAGGGGATAGATTCAAGCAAAATATTCTTTGTAAAAGTGTTTATGCAACAATATGATAGATTAGTTCAAGCTTTTCGCATGATAACAAATGAAATAATCACAAGAGATTAAATTCAACATTATATAATTTATTGGTAATTAATTACTTATTTTTTGAAAGAAGACATTTTTATTTTTTGAAGGCAGGACATCGGCATAATAACTCTAAGACATATTCTAAGCCAGATTCAAGGGAGCTTACGTACTTAGAGTATTTGGGGTCTATTATAGCTTCATGAAAACTTTCGACCAGAGGCTCCAATAGAGAGTCACTTACATAGGCTAGCCATTCAATTAAAATTTTACCGATTTTCGGTTGGTTTAAGAGACTATAACATTCGACTATAAGATCACAAGTTATTTTTACTAAATCTTTTGGAGGGAGGTTAATTTTACATGGTTCAAGCTTTATTTGTAAATTTTGGGTCTTTTTTAACTTCGATAAATGCTTTGCTACAGTGCTTGGATGTAAGTTCAAACCGATAGCTATTCGCTTAATAGTTAATCCCTCCTTCCTTAAAACGATAATATCAGCGTCGACAGCTTTTTTTCGAGGCATTTATACACTCACCCTTTGGGAGGACTAAATTATTAAAAAAATACAAGATTTATGTAAGAAAGAACAAATTAACTTTATTTTATTAGAGAAAAACACTATTTTTCTTCCTTAGGAACAGAAAACTTTTCAAGGGGTGTCGAAATTTTATCTTCTTCTAAAACAAGATCTTCTTCTTCTGGAGGAGATGGGATAAATTTTGCTTTTTCTGAACATTTTCCCCTCCAAACAATTAAATTATTGTTGCCTATGATTTTAATACAGACCTTTTCACCATGTTCAAAAGGGAAGGAAGAATCGTTAGCAACGCTTGCTGGGATGTAAAGCCAAACCTTCCGATAAACACTGTCCCCTGTTTTTGTTTCTCTAAATACAACAGTCCCGTTTCCCTCACGCGTCATTTTAAGACCAACCTCATGAGGTTTAATTTTAAAATATTCTAAACGAAGCAATTAGGATCGATTTAAAATGTATCTATTTTGGTAAACCATATTATACAAATAAATATTTCTATTACTTTTACATAAATTTTAATCGCTAAAAAGAAATTTAGAAATATATTGGAAGGAACTTATGATCGCTAAAGTAGAAATTCGCATAATGCTTTGATTTATAAGATGGGGATAAATAAAAGTAAGAATTACATATAAGAGGAACATTTGTTTTTCTCATCTTACCATCATTTGTTTATTTGATGATTTTAGATATTAGAACCTTTTAGATAACGGGGTTTTATTTTGTTAAGGCGCGGTTTGAAATGGGTGTTTCAGAGAGGATTTTTTTTGAGGATGAGTTTGATGAGGCTTGTGAACTGGCACGAAGTATGATTAAAGAGATGGAAGAGCCAGTTATTATTACGCATCATGATGCAGATGGTATAAGTGCTAGCGGCGTCCTTATGTCTTTTTTTAAGAAAGAACCGATAAAAACTGTTGCTTTAAGCGGATTTGATCCTGTTAGAGCAATGAAAATTTCTAAACTAAGAGCGGAAAATATAGTGTTTTTGGACTTAGGCAGTGGACAGCTTAATACTATTAAAAGATATTTAGTAGGAGCACAAAAAATAGTTATTTTGGATCATCACAAGCCGGAAATAAAGGAATTTAGACCTGATTTTGCAGGGAAAACGGAGATTGTACAGGTTAATGCACATTTGTTTGGGTTGGATGGAAGTAGGGAAATAAGTGGGGCAGGGGTGGTATATGCTGTTACAAAATTGAGACCAGAGTTGGCTCTTGTTGGTGCCATTGGAGACATGCAGTTTAGGTATCATGAAAAGGGGCGTTTAGTTGGGTATAACTATACACATATACTACCAAATTCTGACGTGGAGGAAAGGGTGGATATAACATTATATGGGCGTGAAACGCGGCCGATATATGTGGCGTTGGAGTATTGTACTGAACCTTTTTTGCCAGGATTAACTGGGGATAAAGAAGCATGTCTTAACTTTTTGAAAAGTTTAAGGATACCTTTGAAGAATGAGTATGGGGGGTGGAGAACGATTGCAGATTTGCCGCCAGAAGAGAAAACTAAGTTGGTGGATGGTTTAGTTAAATTATTGATAAGTAACGGGGTTCCTTTAAAGAAGTATAAAAGTTTGGTGGGGTTTGTGTATAGGTTACCAGATGAAAAACCATTTTTGCGAGATCTTAGAGAGTATAGTACGATGTTAAATGCGTGTGGTAGGTTAAAGAGATATGAGGTGGGTTTAAAAGTTGTTCAATACGACGAAAATATCTACGATCGTGAAAAAGCAATAAGAGAAGCAGCAGGAGTGTTAGCGAAGTATAAGAAAATGTTAGCGGAAGGAATTAAAGCTTTAAACGACGTTAAAAAAGGAGGGTTAATAGAAAGTTTGCCGAACATAACAGCTACGTATGTTAAAGATGCGATAAATGATAGGATTGTTGGTGTTGTCTTAGGAATGGCTTTGGGAGGGAGGATAATAGACTTTAAAAAACCTGCTTTGATAGCAGCAGATATGTTAGAACAAGAGGGGATGGTAAAAATAAGTACCAGAGCTCTAAAAGAGCATATTAAAAGAGGTATTAATTTAAGAGACGCGTTAGTTAAAGCAAAAAATGAACTTAAACTTGAAAACAGCGAAGCAGGCGGCCACGATATTGCAGCAGGAGCAATCATACCAAAAGAAAAATTGAGAGAATACATAAAACATGTCGATGAAAAGATAGGGGAACAAATCATGCGGAGAGCTTAAGACATGTATTCAAAAGTAAAAACTTTAGAGTTATGTCGACAAATAGTAGAACAAATCCATAAAAAGATTCGCTTAGCCAAGGAAAAGGGGGTAGATCTCTCTGAAGAAAGAGGGATAGGAGCAGATAAAGACGCAACTTTAGCGATCGATAGTATAGCTGAAGAAGTAACCTTAAACGTTTTAAAAGAAAAATTTAAAGGCATGATTTTAACCGAAGAAAAAGGATTAGTTAAACTTGGGGATGATGAGGAGTTGATCATTATTGACCCTATTGATGGCACAAAAAACGCAGCAAGAGGCTATCCTTTTTATGCTTTTTCTATAGCTTGTTATACCGATTTAGAAGGAAAAGATCCATATGCAGGATATATTAATAACTTGGGAAACAATGATGAGTTTTTTGCTTATAAAGGAAAAACCTATTACAACGAAAAACCGACAAAAACGGTTCATAGAGAGTTGAAAGAAGCAGGAATAACCTTGATAAGACCAACTGCTTCAGAACATATGGAAATGATTGATAAAATACGTAAAAATTGTAAATTTATAAGGATAAGCGGTTCTGCTGCTCTTGATGTCGCTTATATCGCTAGTGGTGCTATGGATGGTTTTATAGATTTTACAAGGGGATTAAAAACTGTAGATTATGCTGCTGCAGCATATATACTTCAATGTGCAGGGGGGGTTATAACGACTTTAGGGGGAGAAAAGTTGCCTATAAATAAAGATTTAACTAAAATAGTAAATGTTTTAGCTACGGGGAGTGAGGAGTTACATAAGAAACTGGTCAACTTGTTAATAAAATAAATATTAAAAAAGAAAACAAAGTTTAGAAAGCAAAATATACCTCATAAACCCGTTGTTAAAGGGGAGTTTACCTTTTGCGTTTGTTAATGCGTGGAAAAATCATCTTTCTCTTATCTCTTATCATCACTTTTATATCGATTATTGCGTTTGTTTTTTGGGGCTTTCCTTTTCTATTCTTATTCCTTTTTCTTCCTTTATTTTTCGGCGGGAAAAAAGAAAAAATCTTTGCAGATAAACAAATGATTTATTGTCCTAATTGTGGATATAAGTTGATTGGTTTTGAAAATTTTTGCCCAATATGTAGTCATAGAGTAAAATAAAATTTAAAAAAAAGATAAAGATGAAGTTATGAATGATTTTTTTATATTGATGATATGAACTGGATTCTAATAGCGTTTAATATGACTGCTAGAGATAATCCCATATCGCCTATTCCTACAGCCATCCACAGGGTTACAAGTCCTGGAAAAACAAGAAATACGAAAGCACTTTTTATAGAGATGGATAGAGAGACGTTTTCTTTCATCACTTTGACCGTTTTTTTACTTAGATCTATGAGGTAAGGTATTTTTAATAAATCGTCTTTCATTAAAGCAACATCGGCGGTTTCTAAGGCAATGTCACTTCCAGCAACTCCCATGGCTATTCCTACGCTTGCTTTAGCTAAAGCAGGGGCATCATTAACACCGTCGCCGACCACAGCAACATGACCGTATTGATCCAGAAGCTTTTCAACGATTTTCACCTTTTTTTCTGGGGATAGTTCCGCGTAATATTCGTTGATATCAAGCTTTTTGGCTACGGCTCTGGCCGTTTTTTCACCGTCCCCTGTAATCATAACTGCTTTTATTCCCCGTTTTTTTAACTCTTTTATAACGGTTATGCTTTCTTTTCTTATTTTATCTGCAACTGCAATTGCGCCTAAAACGCCTTTTTCCGTACCTACTAAAAAAACAGTTTTACCCTGATTTTCAAGTGTTTCAATCGGTTTCTCCTGGAAATCGATAAACACTTCTTTAAACAGGGTTTTACTACCGATATAGTAAAATTTTCGATCGATTTCGCCCATAATGCCTCTCCCTAGCAAGGCTTTAAAATCGGAAACAGAAACGGGTTTTATTCCTTTCTCTTCGGCATACTCTACAATCGCCTTACCGATCGGATGTTCGGAAAAAGTTTCAATAGAGGCTGCAATCTTCAAAATTTCTTCTTTGGAAAAGGAATCGTTTAAGGTTATAACATCAGTAAGTTCCAGCTTTCCTTCGGTAAGAGTACCTGTTTTATCAAGAGCAAACACTTTTATTTTACTTAATTCTTCGACGTAACTTCCTCCTTTTATTAAAACGCCGTTTTTTGCGCCATTTGTTATCCCGGAAACGATGGATACGGGTATAGAGATAGCCAAAGCACAAGGACAAGAAACCACAAGGAGTATGAGGGCTTTATAGAACCAATCCTTAAAATCTTTATCAAAAAATAAGACTGGGATCGTTGCAACAAAAAAGGCAAATAATATGACTAGGGGTGTATAGTATTTAGAAAACTTCTCTATAAATCGTTCAGCAGGAGCTTTTCTCATTTGAGCTTCATTAATTAATTTAGAAATTTTAGAAAGCATTGTCTCATCCGACTTTTTACTAACAGAAACCTCGAGAAAACCTTCACAATTAAGGGTCCCCGCATAGACCTCATCGCCGACGGTTTTAGTTACAGGCACCGATTCGCCGGTAATAGGGGCTTGGTTTATGCTTGAATGACCTTCAATAATAATACCGTCTAAGGGAATTTTTTCACCAGGACGCACAACAATTATATCCCGGGGGTTTACATCGTGAACATGTACCGAAAGTTCCTTACCGTCTTTTTTCAAAGTAGCGGTTTCAGGAGCAAGTTTTAACAAAGATTCTGTCGATTTTTTTTGTTTTTCTGCAGCATATTCTTCTAAAAATTCGGCGCCATAAAACAGGAAAAGAACTGCAGCACCTTCCTCAGGGTGCCCGATTAAGAAAGCACCAATGGAGGCCAAAGTCATAAGAAAATTTATAGTAATATGCCCCTTAAACAGGGATGTGATGCCCTTTATCACTATTTCATGGCCAGAAATTAAAGCAACGCTAAAAAAGAAAAGCAACGCTAAAAACTCTTCTTTTAAGAAAAAATCAATTATCAAACCGATGAAAAGAAGAATTCCTGAAGAGATTAAAACTATTAAACCTTTTTTCTTCCAAAAAGGAAAGCCCTCCTCAGGAAAATCGAGTATACAAACAGGGCAAAAATCCTCATGCGAACTTATATCCTCTTGAGAACTCATTAAACACCAACTACATCCCTAGATAGACTTAAAATAGTACTTCATGGAAAAATTAAGCTCTTAAGTATTTTAAAGATAAAAATCTGCTCCTTTTTGTTTTTGTAGTTTCTTACTACTTCTTTATTTTTATTTTTGTAGTTTCTTGCTACTTCAAAAGTAGTAGTAAGAGTCGAAATATAGGGGAAATATTGTCTTTAATTAGGGAAGGAATAGATGAAAACAAAATCTGAAGAGATATTGGTATTATGCGAGTAGTTTGCGCTTTATTTTTCAACTTTTTAATATTAAAAGCCGTTATTTTTAAGGGAATTTAGTGGAATGAAAAGATTTTTGAAGGGTTTTAAGCGAAAATTAGTTTAGAATTTTAAGTTTTTAAGGGGTAAAATTTGAAGAGGGTAAGGGATCTTCGGTTAGTTAGTTGTCCTCCTCCGCAATATTTTCCAGTCATGGTTAAGTTGGCAGGAGCCACATGTAAAGTTTTAGTCGAAGAATTTGGAACAAAGTTTCTCCTTGAACGTTTTAGTGATCCTTTTTGGTTTCAGGCCTTTGCATGTTTTTTGGGTTATGAACATGATAGTAGTGGTTCAACAACCGTTATTACTGCGGCACTTAGAGAAGCCTTAAAGCGTGAAACTCACGAGGTAGTTTTAGTGGGGGGAAAGGGAAAAACTAGTAAAAAAGTGCCTCAAGAGCTTCAGAAAATAGGGCAAGAGTTGAAACTTGATAGTAAAGATGTAGAGAACATGATTTCAGCAAGCAGACTTTGTGCAAAAGTAGACACTGTAGAGCTCCAAGATGGTTTTTCCCTATATCATCATATGATAGTTTTAGATAAAGAGATGGATTGGGCAGTGATACAGCAAGGTATGAATGTAGAAACTTTAACAGCTAGGCGTTATCATATTCCTTCAAGAGAACTTAATAAGATAGTTGAAACCCCTCACTCTGGGATCATTAGTGATTTGAAGTGGGACACTGTTTTAGATCTAACTGCAAAAGAAAGCAAAAACAATAGAAAGATGATCCTTGAAATTTTAAAAGAAACAAGCGGGGAAGGGATTATAAAGGATATAAAAAGAATAGCTGGAAAGCAGGATGAAAAACAGATAAAGCTAACAAAGTGGATAAAGGGAGAAAACCAAAAAATAGTGAAAGAAAATTTTGTTCCAAAGTTTGTTCTTCCTCCTAAAAGGGTCAGGTTAGAGAATGTGAAGAAGCTGAAAAGCGTAGAAGCTGAAAATTTTGCGGAACTGTTACTTGTTGAAGGGGCAGGACCATCAATAATTAGAGGGCTTGCTTATGTAGCGGAACTAGTTTATGGGGCGGACTTCAGTCGCAAAGACCCTTCAGAGTTTAACTTTGCTTTTGGTTCTAAATCTGGGAGACCTTACCCAGTCAAGCCAAATGATATGATAAAAACAGCTGAAATCTTAGAAAGAGCTGTGGAAAAAGCAAAAATAGATGAAAAGAATAAGATGAGGGGTCTAGAAAGATTAAGGCGATTCATAAAATAGAGAAAAGTAGAAGATATTCTTATAAAAATGGGAAGAATTTGGGAAGACGCATGGCGCAATGAAAGCAAGCATAAACGTTTTACGGGCGATTAAAGTAGAAGAAAGTTATCTTTTGGGGCTTTCGCCCATCGTTTTTAGATAATTATCGACGGTTTCACTTACATAACTACGCACGGAACGGGACTGGCCTTCATTTTTAGCTATGGGGGAGCCTGTTACTTTAAATTCAAGGTCACATTTTGGACACCGTACAAAATCACAATTATATATTGCTTCAGGGCATCCTTGACACGCTATTGCGCGAGCGTATGTTAAGTCAAAAACGAAATTACAAGCAGGACATTTTACTTTTCTTACGGCTTTATCAAATTTTTTCAATTTATAACCAAGTATTTGCTTCGCGTGACACAATTCAGTCAGGGGCTTCGTCGGGATACGTATTAGTTGTTCAGGCATCTTCCAATCAGCCTCTAAAAAGATTATAAACACGCTTATGAAAATATAAGGCTGTTTTAAAAATTTTTAAAGTTGCGTTTAACCTATAACTTCCTACATAAAAATTTTGTCCAATGAGCTTTATAAAAAGTTAAGAGCTATTAAGACTTTGAAAAAAGAAAACAAAAATAAAAGTTAAAGGGAGGTAGAAATCATAAATTCGTAAAAGAATATTTTCAACATAGGGAGAGGGAATGAAAGAAGATTGTCAAGGAATAACTTGATTGTAAATTTAAACGATGAAATTGGAGATTAAAAAAGAGATTTTGAGGGAGCTTGAGCTTAAAACAATAGAAGGGAATAGAATTTTGGTGATTAAAGTGGTAAAGAAAGAAGACTTTGTAACTGCCCTAGTAGTGCTTTCTTTAGTGAACTCCATGGCAAAACACCCATTGAGAGCAGATCCTTCAAGTCCGCTATGGCCATGCGCACCTTAAAGGTATGAAAAACGCAAAAAAAGCAGGAAAACCAAGCTCTTCATCCTTTTTTTTAACTTTTAACATTGTTTTTTAAGTTGGCCGATTTTTTGAGGGATATATATGCCTTTAAAGATCAAAATAGAGGACAAATATAAAGCAAAAAGCCTAAGTTTTAAAGAACTTATAGATTTTTTAGAATTAGATTATAAGACCATAAACGTAGAAAAAGAGACATATGAAACATTTTTAAAAAATTTTGAAAAGGAGTTTCCTCAAATTTTTGAAATGATAAGGAAGACATCTGAACCTTCCGATATTTTCATCGAGAATATAAGGAAAATAGCGGAAAAAATAACAAGAGGAGAACTAGAAAGAATAAACAATATCCTTAAATTTTTAAACCTTTCGAGCCTGATGGAAAAAATCGTAGAAATAGTGCACGTGGGAGATGAAGGACAATAAGGGACGGTTTCCATGAGCGAAAAAATCTTGTTTTTGCAGCCTCCAAAGATGGTAAGAGGGGACTTAAACGCGGGTCCAGCACTTTTTCCTATAGCATTAATAAACATAGCCTCCTACCTGAAACACCATTACAAGGACATAGAAATAAAAATTGATCAATTTTCTAATATCGCTGTAATTGATGATCCTTTAAAAAAACTAGGGACTTTAATTGATCATTTGGAAAAACTTCTTATGGAAAACAATAACTATTCCTCGATAGGAATATCTTGTTACAGTACGTTGGCATATATCCCTTCAATATTAGCAGGGTTTATAACGCGAGCACTAAAGCCTGAAGCCAAGATTGTTGTAGGAGGAATACACCCAACAGCGATACCGAAAGATTTCTACGATGTAAAAAACATTGAACTAAGAACTTTAAAAGGAGAAAACATAAAGTTTCCTAGAAAAATTTTTGAATATGTAGAGGAGATAGAAAAGAAGAGGTATCATGTTTTTGACTATGTTATCAGGGGAGAAGGAGAACACGCCTTATATGAGCTAATGAAAAAAGGAAAAAGACCGGAAAATACAACCACTTTAAATAGCACCCCTCTTACTGAGGAGGAAATGAACACTATAGAATACTTTTGGGGGTTAGGAGAACCGTTGGAAGATAAGGGTAAAACAAGCTACCCTATGATCTTTAGCAGAGGGTGCCCACAGGGTTGTAAATTTTGCGGAAATTTGCCAAAAAAATGGCGAGTAATTTTACCAAAAAAAGCTATAAAAATAATTCGAGAAATAGTTAAGGAATATGCACCAGATAGGATCGACTTTTCAGACGCGTTTTTTGGCTATAAAAAAGAGTGGAAAAATAAATTTTTAGAACTTTTGGAGAAAGAAAGAACTAAAACTGAATTTTATTGCGAGACGCGAGTTGACTATACATCAGATAAAGATTTAGAAAGATATTTAAAACTAAATTTTGCCCAGGTAGACTTTGGTATTGACGGAGCGAGTAAGCGGATGGCGAAAATCATGGGAAAAACGAGAGAGCCAGAAAATTACATCAAAAGAGCAAAAGAAATAGCGAAAAAAGCAGAAGAGATAGGGTTGTCTATCGGATGCGCGGTTATTTTAGGCTTTCCAGGAGAAAATGAAGCCTCGCTTCAAGAAGCGTTAAAGTTCATAAGTTTAAACCAGAAACCTTCTATCACTAACTATTATATTAATCAATATACCCATTATCCAACAACGACAATCTTCGGAAAAGAAAAATATTATGAGAGAAGGTATGGTACGATTTTTCATATGCCTCCTGAACCTTGGAAGATTCTCACTACAAAAACGGTTGCAATCATGGGGCACATATCCCCAAGCAAAGAACTAACTTATAAAAAATTAACGAAAACGGTGTTAAAACTCAAAATATACGAAGCAAGCAATAGAGCATATAGTTAAAACGAATTATAAAATAACTGGGCACACTAAAGTGCGGGAATTCTTGTTTTTAGATTTCATCTAAAGCAATAAGCGGACTATTTCCTAGTTTCTGCCTTCGAATGAGTTAAAGTCAACGATTTAAAGTTATGTCCAAGAGATTTAAATCTTCTACTCGCATTTTCTAAAGATTTTGATGCGCGTTCCCTTAGACGCTATACAGATTAGTTAGAAAGGGAGAGAGCCGTGTTAAAAACAAGCCAAGTTTTGGTTAGATTTTTACTTAATTAGATTTTTAGGATGAGGATACGAAAAATAAAAGTAAAGTAGGGAATTTTTAATTGAAAACGTATTTTACGAAAGTTAAATTTTAAAAAAATAAAAAAGAGGGTTTAAAAGACATTAATAGGTTAGTTTTTCAAAACAAAAGCCTTTAATCGAAAAATAAAAGGCTAAAAATAAACTAAAAGGCTTTGTTTAAAGATTAAAATTGAAGAGGCTTGTAACAGTGAGTGAAAGCATTAAAGAATTGATCAGAAAAGGATTAGAATTCCACGAACTGGGAAAAATGAAAGATGCACTAAAATGTTTTGACAAAGCGTTAAAAATAGATTCAAACTCAGTAGAGGCGCTTATAAATAAAGGTAACACGCTGATTGGCATGGGAAAAGAAAAAAAAGCCTTGTCTTACTTTTCCAAAGTATTAGAAATAGACCCAGAAAATCTTGAAGCATTAACAAATAAAGGGCTAGTTTTAGCGATCACTGGAAAACCAAAAGAAGCATTAGAACATGTGGAAAAAGTCTTAGAAAAAGACCCAAAAAGCGCAAAAGCATGGTTTACAAAAGGTCTTTCACTCCACCTATTAGGGAGGGACAAAGAAGCTTCAGAATGTCTAAGACAAGCAGTTCAAATAGATCCAAGCTATTATGGACACATGATGAGCTTAATTTAACAAATCAAAAACTACACAAGCCACAAACGATTTAAGTGTCAGTCAAAGAAATAGGGGATTAAAATGAATGAAATAGAAACAACAACAGAAGAACTCGTCAAAAAGGGAATAGAAGCATATGATAAAGGAAGAATAATTGAAGCGATAGAGTGCTTTGACCAAGCAATAAAAATTGAACCTCGGTTGATAAAAGCATGGAAATTAAAAGCGGTAGTGATGCGTTCCCTCGGAAAAATAGAAGAAGAACTTAGATGCTACGAAAAAGCTTTAGAAATAGACCAAAAACAGCCAGAAATATGGTACTGGAAAGGTTTAATACATTATACAACAGGCGAAATTGAGAAAGCTAAAGAGAGCTTAAAAAACGCTATAAAATTCAAACCAGATTTTACAGAAGCACTGTTACAGCTTGGAAACGTTTTGTGTTATATGAAAAACCCAAAAGAAGCTTTAACATATTACGATAAAGCCCTAGAAATAAATGAAAAACATGCAAATGCATGGTATTGTAAAGGTGTAGCATATAACATGCTTGGAATGAAAGAAGAAGAGATTAAAAGCTACAATAAAGCCCTAGAAATAAACCCAAAACATATACAATCATGGGTAAACAAAGGAGAATTCCTGAGAAGAGAGGGGAATATAGAAAAAGGGATAGAATGTTTCGACAAAGCCATAAAGATAGACCCAAACTTCGCAGAAGCGTGGTACAACAAAGGAAGAGCCTTAGAAGAATTAGGACAAACAAAAGAAGCAGATACATGTATTATGCATGCCTTCAGGCTAAATCCAAACCTCCTCTATTACGTCTTTCAAGAATATGGAATAATAAAGGAAGAATAAAAATGCAAGAAAAAAATAAACAAGAAGAAGCATGGCAATTATTGGAAAAAGGAGAATTTAAAGAAGCCTTAAAACTTTTTGAAAAAGTGTTAGAAAAAGACCCAGAAAATGCAAAAGTATGGTTTGGAAAAGCAATAACTCAAAATGAACTAGAAGAAACAGAAGAAGCGATAAAAAGTTTCAAAGAAGTTATAAAAATAGAACCCAAAAACACAGCTGCATGGATGAACGTTGCAATCTTAATGGACGAAATAGGGATGCCAAGAGACGCAATAAAATGCCTTGAAAAAGTCCTAGAAATAGATCCAAAAGATATAGAAGCCTGGTACAATAAAGGGGTGATTCACGGGGCCATTGGGGAGATTGAAAAAGCGCTTGAATGTTTCGACAATGCCCTTTTAATAGAGCCGATATATATAAAATCGTTAGTAAACAAAGGAGCGACTCTAAGGAGGTTAGGAAGGCCAGAAGAGGCGTTAAAACTCTTCGAAAAAGCCCTAAAAATAGAGCCAGAAAGTCCAAAAATTTTGTTCAATAAAGGATTAACATTGGAAACTATGGAAAAAACAGAAGAAGCGCTTAAATGTTTTGAAAAATTATTGGAAATAGACCCAGAAAATTCAGAAGCAATGTATAGAAAAGCGAAGATCCTTAAAAAGGAAGGTAAAGAAGAAGAGGCGTTAAAACTCTTCGAAAAAGCCCTAAAAATAGACACAAAACTCAGATAAAAAACCAAAGTGCCTTAAAACTAAAAAAACAAAAAAGTGTTGGTATGTAGAAATTTAAGGTATTTCTAAAAGAGATTCTGTAGATTTTACCCCCTCTATACTGTTAATTTTTATAACAAGTTGAACCATAGAGGCGGAGTCAGGGGTTTCTGTAAAAACAACAGCATCCCATTGACCAAAGACTAAGAAAGCAACTTTTACTTGATCTATCTGTTTTATAGTTTCAAAAGCTTGGGATATTATGCTAGGCTGAAACCTTATAAGAATACAACCTTTACTCATCCTTATCCCCTCGGGACTTCCACCAAAGTTTCAACACGTTTTACACCAAGGATATCATGAGCTTTCAAAACAAGCTCACCTAAGGACTTTAAATTCTTTAACTCTAACAAAACCACTATATCAAAACGACCAGTACAAGTAAAAGCTTCTTTCACTCCTTCAAATTTTTCAAACTCTTTTATAACCTTTTTAAAAACCCCGCCTTCACACTCAACAAGCATACAAGAATACAAGACCAAAACCATCCTTAAAAGAACAATTAACTATTATTAAAATAAACTTTTTAAATGAAACGAAATCATACAAAAAAAGATATAAACTTTTCATCTTAATTTTAGACGCTTGATGATCAAAGATAAAAAACATGAAACACTGTAAAAAAAGAGTGGTGATTAAAAAATGGCAAATATAAAAACATGGCATTCAGACGAGTTAGATATTAACATAATGATCGATTACGACAAATGCGAAGGACACGGTGAATGTGTAGAAGTTTGCCCTGAAGACATATACGTACTTGAAGGAGGAAAAGCGGTACCTAAAAACATTGACGACTGCACAGAATGCTGTAAATGCGTAGACGCTTGCCCCACAGAAGCAATCGAACACGAATCTTGTTAAAATAAACAAAAAACTAAAAAAAGGGGGTTAAACCCTTCTTTCCCCCCTTTAATTTCTTCAAATTTTTCAATTAAAAAAGACCCAGGATGAGGAATGAAATAAATAAACTAATATCGACGATCCCAAGGATTATGCCTATTCTTCCCTTCATATTCCCTCGTTCTATAGCTTTTTCTCCCTGCCAAATAGCAAGAGGGCCTAAAATTATTCCAAAAATAATAAAGATAAAACCAATTATACCTAAGACCACGCTAACCATTGCAGCTTTTTTACCTTTATAATAATTCTCTTTTTCTTCCATCTATTTTCAAACTCAATAGAGAACCTTATAAATAAAGATTTACCTTTCAAACGAATAAGGAAGTATCTTTTAAAATAAACGTATAAAAATATAAACAAAAATTATTTATCCAGTTACTCTCTACCTATTTTTTGTTCTTTTGGATGGTGTTTTGATGACTTGGTGGCAATCCTTTGAAGAATTCGATATGAGAAACCCACCGCCCCGATTTGCAAAAGAACTAAAACAGTTATATGGACATAGAAGGATTGAAAAATTTTTTTCACAATATAAAAAACCTTTAAAAACGATTAAACACCTGACAGAAGGCGTTAAAAATTGTTTTAAAGGCTCCTTCTTCGAAAAGAAAATAGAATGGAGTCAAATCCCAGGTAAAAAAGAAGGGTGCAAAGATCTCTTAGTAATTCTGTGCAACAAAGAAAAATTCCCCGAAAGAATAATAGACGGACTAGAACTAGCTATAAAATGCCAAAAAGCTAAAGAAGAACTCAAGGAAATCGTCATATTACCCTCATCCTGGAGCAACGAATCAGAACACAGACTAAGGGTAATAATCCCCCAATTTTTCCAAGCAGGAGTCACAGCAATCTTCATAAAATTCCCAATAACCTCAATCATGAGGGGGTTTGCCCAAATAAAAATAAGACAAACTCCGTTCAACTTTTAAAAAAACAAAAAAAAGCTGTAGACAAAAAACTACTTAAAAATTAAT
>JBHLKN010000029.1:0-20802 GCA_048886645.1 Candidatus Hodarchaeota archaeon
TCGTCGAGGTAGGATCTGAACCCCGACGGAAACTAAAAAAGTTAGCTTTGCTTTTAGATGTGAAATCAATAAAAAATAAACAATCAGATCTCTTTGACTATCTAAAAATAAAAAATGCTTATTTTATAGAGGCTTAAAGTAAAAGGGGGAGTATTAGAGAGGGGTTTAAATTAACTCTATTTCAATGTATACATCTTCAGGGACTTGTATCCTCATGATTTGTCTGAGGGTACGTTCATCTGCGTCTAGGTCTATTAAACGTTTATGGATTCTTAGTTGCCAACGTTCCCAGCTATGAGTGCCTTCTCCACAAGGGCTTTTTCTTACAGGTACTTTTAATTTTCTTGTGGGTAGGTGCACAGGTCCCCACATACGGACGCCTGTACGTTTAGCTATAGATTTTACTTGTGTGCAGACAAAGTCAAGGCGTGAAGGATCTCTGCCAGATAATCGTATCCTAGCTTTTTGAACCATGAATCTACACCAGCATTCTAAAAAATGATCAGTTGTTTAGCTTTTAATCTTTTTTTGAGGATTTTGTTCGATATTTGAGAAAGAGATATGTTTTTTATTTAATCAAAATGGAAAAGGGTTTTAGGATGTTTCTTTGGGAACAAGATCTTCTACGATTCCTACAGCAATTGTCATGCCCATGTCACGTACTGCAAAGCGTCCTAAAGGTGGAAAGTCGGAGAATTTTTCGATGACCATTGGTCGAGTAGGAATTAGTTGTACTATTGCACCGTCTCCGCTTTTGAGGTGGGATGGGGTGGATTCTATTGTTTGGCCAGTACGGCGATCAATTTTGCTTTTTAATTCGGTCATTGTGCATGCTACTTGGGCTGTGTGGGCGTGTACTACTGGGGTATATCCTGCAGCAATGGCGGTAGGGTGATAGATTACAAATATTCGGCCTGTAAACTCTTTAACAACGGTGGGAGGGCTATCTAGACTACCAGCGACATCACCGCGATGCAGATCTTTTTTCCCTATTCCTTTCACATTGAATCCGATATTATCACCAGGTTCGGCTTTTGGTATTCTTGTATGATGCATTTCGAGGGTTTTAACTTCACCTTTTTTATTTGCAGGCATGAAAATGACATTATCTCCTTCCTTTAGGACTCCTGTTTCGACACGTCCTACTGGAACTGTACCTACTCCGGTGATTGTGTAAACGTCTTGGACTGGAATTCTTAAAGGTTTATCGATAGGCTTTTCAGACACTTGGAAGACATCTAGAGCGTCGAAAAAGATTGGTCCATCATACCATGGCATGTTGGGGCTGGCTTCCATTAAATTATCGCCAGTCCATGCAGAAACGGGGACGTAGGTAATCAATAATTTTGTGTTTAATTCGCGTTCGATTAATTTGAAGATACGTTCTACATTGCTCTTAACTTCTTCGAATCTTTCTTGTGACCAATTTACAGTCATGTCATCCATTTTGTTAACGGCTACTACAAATTGGGTAACGCCTAGAGTTGCCGCTAGAACTGCATGTTCGATAGTTTGTCCTCCTTTACCTATACCTGCCTCAAATTCGCCTTTTTTGGCAGAAACTGTTAAAATCGCGGCATCAGCCTGAGAAGTTCCAGTAATCATATTTTTAACGAAGTCTCTATGACCGGGACAGTCGATAATTGTGAAATAATATTTTTTTGTATCAAATTTGTAAAAGGCTATATCGATGGTAATACCTCGCTCCCGTTCTTCTTTTAACTTATCGAGCACGAAAGCAAATTTGAATGAAGGATCTTTTAATTTTTGAGCTTCAGCCTCTAAAGCACGAACAGTACGCTCGTCAATAACTCCTGCTAGATATAATACATGACCCATCAGCGTACTTTTACCATGATCTATGTGACCTATGATGACCAAGTTAAGATGGGGTTTTTCTTTACTCATTCTATCGGTCCTCCTTTTATTCACTTCTATTTTTCATTCTTTCTTTTTTAGCTTTTCGTTATTCTCATTTTAGTTTAAGGGAGATAATATGGTTTCTTACTCCTTTATTAAGTTATCGCGTTAAAAGTTACTTAGATTATCTCTTTTAAAAAGTTAATTTTTATTAATTTTTCGATATATATCCTCATATCGGTTAATAATATTTTAAAGATAATGAAAACTAATTTTAGGTTTGTCATATTATGTTTCTGTGTATTCAAAAAATAAGTATGGTGTGGTTTATTGAGGGGATTTGAATATCTTGAGCATATTGCGGATGTATATATTAGGGCTTATGGTAATAGTTTGAAAGAAGCTTTTGCAGAAGCTGCACGTGGTACCACTAATGTTATGACAAACGTTGATCAAATAGTTCCGAAAATTGAGAGGGAATTTTACGTAGAAGCAGAAGATCTTGAAGGACTGCTATATAGATGGATAGAAGAGATAATTATTATCTTTGATGTTGAACAAATTGTTTTTTCTGATTATGAAATTAAAATAGAAAAAAAGGATAATGAATGGAGTCTTAAAGCTAAAGCTAAGGGAGAAGAATTTGATCCTTCAAGGCATGAAATTGGAACAGAGGTTAAAGCAATGACATATGGTATGATAAAAATAGAGGTTACAGATAAAGAAACGATAGTAGAATTTATTTTAGATATTTGATAAATACATACCTTATTATAAAGTTAAAAACCATTAGTAGATTGATTTTTAAAATTTAGATAAATAATAATTTTCTAAAAAAGGGTGAAAGAAATGGAAAAAGAGACAAAAAAAGCGTTAAAATATCCATTAGAAAGAGTTGATAAATTTACTTGGAAGTTACCAAGTTCCTATAAAAGCTCTATGTTGGTTGATGGGATTATTTATTCAAATGAAATATTGATCCAGAATATTACTAAGGATAGATCGCTTGATCAGTTGGCAAATGTAGCGTCTCTTAAAGGAATTTTATCTAAAGCAATAGCTATGCCTGATGTGCATGAAGGTTATGGTTTTCCCATTGGTGGTGTAGCTGCAATTGATATAGAAGAGGGGGTTATTTCCCCAGGGGGGGTAGGGTTTGATATAAATTGTGGTGTAAGAATGCTTCATTCAGATTTGAGAATAAAAGATGTTAAACCGTATATGAAAGATATTGTAAATTTGCTTTTTAAAAATGTGCCTTCAGGATTAGGAAGTAGGGGAAAAATTAGTCTAACAGAATCTCAGTTGAGAGAGGTTATGATAGGAGGGGCAAAATGGGCTTTAGAAAACGGTTATGGGTGGGGAAAAGATGTTGAGCATTGTGAAGAAAATGGAGCGATGGAAAACGCGGATCCTTCTAAAGTTTCTCCCATTGCAAAAAAAAGAGGCTTTCCTCAACTTGGATCTTTGGGTAGTGGTAATCATTTTTTAGAAGTACAAGTAGTTGACAGAATTTTTGATGAAAGGACTGCTAAAGTATTTGGTATAGAAGAAGAGGGGCAAATAACGATCTTGATTCATACGGGTTCAAGAGGGTTTGGGCATCAGATTGCTTCGGATTATTTAAAAGCTATGGAGCGGGCCATGAGAAAATACGATATAGAAGTGCCAGACAGGGAACTTGCTTGTGTGCCTTTTAATAGTGGAGAAGGACAGGATTATTTTAATTCTATGGCTTGTGCAGCAAATTTTGCGTGGGCTAACAGGCAGATGATTTTACATTGGGTAAGAGAATCTTTTGAAGAGGTATTTAAGCAATCTGCAGAAGATTTAGGACTCAGGCAAATCTACGATGTGTGTCATAATATTGCAAAGGTCGAAGAACATGTGATTGATGGTGTTAAAAGGAAAGTAGTTATTCATCGAAAAGGTGCAACTCGGGCATTTCCTCCTGGGCATCCAGACATACCTCCAGATTATCGTGATGCGGGACAACCAGTCCTTATTCCAGGTACTATGGAAACGGCGAGTTATCTGCTTGTAGGTAGTGAAAAGGGGATGGAATTATCTTTTGGGAGTACTGCCCATGGAGCGGGAAGGTTATTAAGCCGTAAAGGTGCCATAAAAAGGTATTGGGGGGAGACTGTAAAAAAGGAGATGGAAAAAGAGGGGATCACAGTAAAAGCAGCAAAGATGAAAGTATTAGCAGAAGAAGCAGGCGGTGCATACAAAGATGTGGACAATGTAGCAAAAGTTTCTCATGAAGTTGGTATTGGAAAGTATGTAGCAAAAATGCGACCTATCGGCGTAGTAAAAGGTTAAAGTAGATAATTTAATTATAGCAAGGTGTGCAAAAAGAATATACGGTTGTTATGTTTAGAAACTTTTACGTGAGATTGATAAGAATGTATGAAAATTTTTTTGTGTGGACGGAAAAATATCGCCCGCATTTTATAAAAGATGTTATTAATCATGATGAGATTAAAGCACACTTAAGCTCTTTTGTTGAAATTAGGCAAATGCCGCATTTGCTATTTTGTGGAAAACCAGGAACTGGTAAAACTACAGCTGCTTTATGTTTAGCAAACGAACTTTTTGGAGAATATATGGATCAAAATTTACTGGAGCTTAATGCAAGTGATACGCGGGGGATTGACGTTATTAGGAATCAAGTAAAAGAGTTTGCGCGAACTAAATCAATGGGGGATGTTCCTTTTAAAATTTTGATTTTGGATGAGGCTGATAATTTAACTTCTGATGCACAACAAGCCCTTAGAAGGACTATGGAAAAGTACACCCGAACTTGCAGGTTTATACTTATTGGTAATTATTCTTCCAAAATTATAGAGCCAATTCAGTCTAGGTGTGCAATTTTTCGTTTTATGCCTCTTTCAGATGAGGATATTGAAAGTTATTTAAATATGATTTCTGAAAAAGAGAAGGTTAAATTGGGACCTAAAGGGTTAAAAGTTGTTTTACATTTTGTGGAGGGGGATTTAAGGCGAGCAATAAACATAATGCAGGCAGCAGCAACTGCAGGAGAAATTGTCAGTGAAGAGTCCGTTTTGAGAGTTATCGGGCTTGCGAGTCCGGAGGAAGTTAAAGACTTGATATTAATAGCGCTAAAAGGTAATTTTTTGGATGCAAGGAAAAGATTAAGAACGCTATTAAACGACTATGGGATTGCAGGAATTGATTTAATTAGACAGATTCACAAGGAACTACTTGAATTAGGAGAAATTGACGATATAAGTAAGGTAAAGATTGCAGAAATTTGCGGTGAAGTAGATTTTAGGCTGACTGAAGGAGCCAATGATGAAATCCAGCTCTTAGCGTTTATAGCAAAAGTAGCGTCATTGGGATTAAAATTAGATTAATTCTTCTTTTTCTTTTTTTACCACTTTTATTTCGCCAATATATGTAGTAGGATATTGGCCTTTTTCATCTTTTTCAACATATTTAAGCATGTCAAAAATTGATAACAATGCGATCATAACGCCATTTATTGATTCGATTTCTACGCCAGTTCTTGCTATGCTTTTCACTTCAACAGAAACTAATACTTGTGATGTTTCTTCATCTATCTTAAAATCGACATCAACATTTAAGATTGGTATTGGGTGAGTTAAAAAAATTAAGTCTGAAGTTTTTTTTACGGCATTTATAGCAGCAAGAGAGGCATTTGAAAAAACATCGCCTTTTTTAACCTTTCCCTCTTTTATTAAGCGAATGCTTTCAGGTTTAAGTTTAATAGCTCCTTGGGCTTTCGCAACTCTTAAAATTGGCGATTTATGCCCTATATCAACCATGCCGACTTTTTCTTCTTTTCTAGTTTGTTCCTCTTCTTTTTGAGGGATAATAGGTGATTTTTTTGCCATTTAAAACACCATAAATCTACTTATTTAGATATTTTATCGGTAAGTAAAAGAAAATGAAATGTTTTTAGTATTATTTTTAAAGATGCTTAAAAACCTAATTAGTTGTGGGGCATGTTCAAAGTGGTGGATGATGAAACTTTATCGGTGGTGAAGAGGCATAAAAAAGATGCGCCGAAACATGTTAAGGTATGGGTTATAGTTGTTAGTGATTCAAAGCATGAGATGAAAATAAAAGGCTTAGAAAATGCAGATATTTCGGGAGCTTTGATTACTAAACTTTTTATTGATTCAGGGCATTCTGTGGAAAAATATGCTATAGTTCCAGATAACAGGGAGAAGATAAAAGAGCAGTTTAAGGCTTTTCTTAGAAGTAATTCCGATTTAATAGTTTTTAGTGGAGGTACTGGGATTACGAAAAAAGATATAACGGTTGAGACTATAAAGCCGAAATTGGAGAAAATATTGGAGGGATTTGGTGAACTTTTTCGATATCTTAGTTATAAGGAAATAGGGGCTGCAGCCTTTCTTTCTAGGGCTTTTTCGGGAGTTGTTGATGGAAAAATAGTGTTTTGTCTTCCTGGGTCACCTAATGCTGTTAAATTGGCAGTAGAAAAGTTAATTTTGCCCGAAATAGGGCACGTGGTGAAAATGGTAAGGAGTTAAAAAAATGGATTCTTTAAATGAAGGTTTTCACATTTTTAAATCGCTTATAACTTATAATGAAGCAGTGGAAAAAATTTTGGAAAAAGTTGATAGTTTGGGAGTGGAAGAAATTTCTTTAGAAAAATGTTTTGACAGAATTGTAGGTAGAGATTTAGAAGCTAAGATGGACGTTCCTCCTTTTGATAGGGCTGCAATGGACGGATTTGCAGTGATTGGGGAGGACACCTTTGGAACTTCAACTCAGTCGCCAATCATTTTTAAACTGGTAAAAGAGGAAGGGGAAAAGATTTTCAAAATGGGAGAAAAATTGGCAGTCGAAGTTATGACCGGCGCGCCTGTCCCGCAAGGGGCTAACGCCGTAGTAAAAGTGGAAGATGTGAAAAGAATTGGAGAAACTATCGAAATATATCGCCAGGTTGTTCCTGGAGAGAATGTTTCTACAAAAGGAGAAGATGTGAAAAAGGGCGAATTACTAGTATTAAAGGGGAAGAGATTAAAAGCTGCGGATATAGCGATTTTAGCGGCTTGTGGTTACTATAAGTTTCAAGTAATGATCCGTCCTAAGGTTGCTATATTGTCTACTGGGAGTGAAATAGTCCCACCCTATATAACTTTAGAGTTTGGTAAGGTTTATGATTCGAATAGTTATGCTATAGCATCTTTAGTTAAGGAATGTGGAGGCATTCCTGTTATTTTTGGGGTAGTAAGTGAAGAAAAGGACGATATAATTAGTGCTATTGTAAACGCGATTGAAACATCAGATATTATAGTAACTAGTGGAGGTACATCTGTTGGAAAGAAGGATACAGTACCTGAAGTTATTGATGAAATGGGGGAACTTTTGTTTCGAGGGGTTAATATAAAGCCAGGAAAACCCACATGTTTTGGACTGATTAATAATAAACCGTTTTTTGGTCTTCCAGGATTTCCAGTTGCAGCTATGATAGCTTTTGAGGCTTTTGTTACACCTGCTTTATTAAAAATTCTGGAAGCTAAAGAAAGAAGAGTTTGGCCAAAAATTTGTGCAACAATAAGTAGAAATGTGCCTTCAGTGCTTGGAAGAAGGGATTACGTACGGGTTAAAGTGGAATATGAAGAAAATAGAGGTACTTTACCGTATGCGATACCAGTTCGTGCAGGAGGGGCGGGAATAATAAGTAGTATGAGAGTAGCGAATGGATATATAGTAATTCCTGAGAATGTAGAAGGCATAATTGAAGGAAATGTTGTGGACGTT
Source organism: Candidatus Hodarchaeota archaeon (assembly GCA_048886645.1). Lineage (GTDB taxonomy): Archaea > Asgardarchaeota > Wukongarchaeia > Wukongarchaeales > Wukongarchaeaceae > Wukongarchaeum. The sequence goes on from JBHLKN010000029.1 coordinate 7,639, forward strand.
TATTTATTTAATTTTGGTGAGAGATAATGGAGCCATTAATTATAGGCATTAATAGTTTTCACAGGAGGGGGGGTAAGACGAAAATTTTAGTCGATCTAATCGAAGAGCTTTCTAAAAGGAGTGTTCCTGTGGCAGTGATTAAGAGTATTCATTCAAGATATGATTTAGAAAAGGAGGGAATAATTTCAGAAAATGAGATAAAAGACACTAAAAGATTTAGGATTGCAGGAGCAAAGACTGTTATTGGAGTTACTCATAAAGAAGTAATTAAATTAAAAAAACTCGATGAAAACACGAGGATTTTAGAAGGAATTAAAGAAGTTCCAGATGATGTGATCATAGTTTTTTTGGAAGGATTTAAACATTCAAAATATCCGAAAATATTTCTAATACAATCACTAGAGAAAGAATTGGATGAATTAAGAAAAATAAAGAATGTTATTGCTGTTACAACTACTGATAGAAAAATAGAAGAAGAACTAATGAAAAAAACGAATAAATTTATCCCAATAGGAGAAATAAAGAGTTATATTTTAGAGATTTTGAAAAAACATCTTTTATCAGAACTTCCAGGGAAAAATTGCGGGAAATGTGGGTTTAAAGACTGTAAAAGCTATGTTGAAAGTTATATTTCAGGTAAAAGTTCCTTGAAATGTATATTTGAACCCGACATTAATGTTAAAGTTAATGATGAAAGAATTCCTTTAAAACCGTTCGTTAAAGATGTTTTTCGAGAGGTCAACTTTGCGTTAATTAATACGTTAAAAAATGTTCCAGAAAGTTCAAAAATAAAAAAAATAGAAATAACAATCAGCCTATAAAAAGATAATTAGATGCGTGATTTTGGGCAGATTACCATAACTGGAATAAATTTTTTAGCGCTCTTGCCCTTGATTGTTCAATACAATATCGATAAATCCTTATCCTTCCGAATTTTTTTTCTTGCACTATGCCTGCTTTAGCAAGTTGATCTAAGTGTTTTAGAGTTATTGTGTGATTAAGCCTTGTTCTGTTTATGATTTCAGATATGTTAAGCTCTCCTTCTTCGGCCAATAATCTAAGTATCTTTACCCTACCTTTAGATGAAAGTACCTCTTCGATAGGAGGTTCTTCTTTATTTTTTTCTATTTTATTCATCACGAACATTAAATTATCTCCTGATCTTCCAGCAGTAAGAAATATGATAAAAGCAATCCTTTGGCAAATTAGTGATACCTAGGAGTGAAGTGAACTACTCCTCCCTATTGGGGGGAGCTTCCTGGTTCAACGACTGAACTTGCCGAGATTTCTCTCGGTAGAGGCTCTGTCTCCGCAGGCGTAAATTCGGGCTTTTTTCTTGCTCTTGGTTTGGATGCAGCCTAAATTTGTAACTTATCATTTTTATCTACCTGAGTTTCCTAAAAACTTTTATAAACACCGTGATTCATCCCCTCCCTCGCAGAAGGGGACTTCTCGTTAAATAAGTTTAAAGTTATTTTGATATTGTTAGGTTTTTTTTGATTGCTTCTCGGAATATTTATCCAAAATTGTTTCTATTTTCTTTTCAACTATTTTTGCAGGGGCATCAGCTATGGTGATTAAAGTGGTTTTTCCTCGATATCCTTTTGAAGAGATTTTTGTTGCAATAATGCCTTCTATTTCAAGCTCTTTGGTGTATTCCCAAAGCTGAGTGTGGCCCCTTGGTTTTTCCTCATATTCCTCACAAATAACTGTATAAATCTCTTCCAAGTCACCCATGGTGATATAGGCTTTATTTTCTTTTTTTAGTGCTCTTGCTATTGATAATAAGGTTAAAAGTTTTTGTTTTGGAAGAGTTTCAACTGTTTCTCGCCTTATTACCGGGTAGATATCTCCTTTCGCTTTACGAGCATGTTCAGGGGCTACTTTTAATTCAGAATTTTTATCGGCGTATTTACCAGCACGCCATAATAAATCTAAGGCTAGACGGGCATCCCCCCATTGTGATGCGATGTCTGCGATTAAATCTACTGTTTCAGGTAGAACGGTTCCTTCATAAAAAGCTTCTTTTATCCTAGCCCATAAAATATCTTTAAGTTGATTTATGGTGTATTTATTTAGGCATATTATGTTCTTTTGAAGGGTGCTAAGGGTGCTGATGTCTAAAAGAGCGTAATAATTTATGGTTTTTGTGATTACTATGAGAGATATTCGTTGAATTGCGTTTAATTTATCATCATTTGCCCTAATAAGATCATAGATAAAGTCGGTACTATTATTTTTTCGTAACAAATAATCTGCTTCATCAAGGACTAAAAGTAGAAAGACATTGTTTTTTTCTAAAACTTCGTTAAGGAGGTATAAAAGCTCGCCTGTTGAAAATCCTCTAAGAGGAGTATTAGGGCTAAAATTTCTTATGATTGTAGTTAGCATCAAAGTGCTAGTTTTTTGTTTTCTACAGTTGATATGAATATACTTCAAGTTAATATTCCTGAGACTAGTGCTTTCTTCTAAGAAATCACCAAATCTTTTTGCAATAGCAGTCTTTCCAGTGCCAACATGTCCTATAATAGAGACAGTTTTGCTACAAGAACCAGGAGCCTGAATTAAAACCCGGAAAAATTGGGCTAATTGGCGTAATTCTGCGTCTCTATGTATTAAATGAGGGGGAACATAATCTGTTGAAAGTTTTTCTTCATTCATAAAAACAGATTTACGACCCAATTCCTCTTCAATTATATTGATGTCCACACAGAATCTCCTCAAAATTAATTTTTTAACTTAAGGACCTTGCTATAAAACGGTTGAAAAAATAAACTAACTAAATGAATAATAAAGAGGAGGAGAATATAAAAGGGGGGGCAGAGGGGGGGTAAAAACTGGAAAAAAACAGATTATGTTTTTACTTATATTTCCTGCTTTGAGTTGTATTTTTTCCATGCAGTTCTATAGAATTTTCCAGTGTATTCTCCCATACTGCCTAACTGTTCTTCAATCCGTAAAAGTTGATTGTATTTCGCTGTACGTTCGCTTCTTGCAGGGGCGCCTAGCTTTATTTGACCACAGCATAAGGCTACGGATAAGTCGGCAATATAAGGATCTTCAGTCTCTCCAGACCTGTGGCTTACTACGACAGAATAATTGTTTTCAAAAGATAATTTTGCAGCTTCGATAGCTTCTGTTAAACTGCCTATTTGATTGACTTTCAAAAGAAGAGAATTGCAAGCATTCATCTGTATACCGTTTTTTAGGCGGTCTATGTTTGTCACAAATAAATCATCTCCCACTACTTGGGCTTTATCCCCTATCTTTTTTGTAAATTCAGCAAATAGTTCAAAATCATCTTCTTCAAAAGGATCTTCAAAGATTTTAATTGGAAAAAGATCAGCTAATTCTAAATAATAATCTACAAATTCTTCCCTAGAAAGAAACTTCCCATCTATAAGATATTTTCCAGTTTTTTTATCATAAAACTCCGAAGCGGCAGAATCGAGGGCAAAATGAAAATCTTTACCAGGAGTATAGCCTGTAGCTTCTACTCCATTAACAAGAGCTTCTAATGCTTCAATGGAAGTATTCATAGGAGGAGCAAAACCGCCCTCATCACCCACATTAACCGCGGTTTTACCATATTTTTGCTTAATAGTATCTTTCAACTGTTGGTATACTTCACAAACACCTCTAACACCCTCAAACATGTTAGGAAAACCTATGGGAACTAGCATGAACTCTTGTATAACAAGATTGGATCCAGCATGTTTTCCCCCATTTATAACATTACTTAGTGGGACCGGCAGCAAGTAACCGTCAAGAGGTAGACCGGCTATTTTTCTAACGTGTTCATATAATGAGATATTTTGGGTCTTAGCTGCAGCCCTTGAAACAGCCAAACTAACACCTAAAATAGCGTTAGCGCCTAAAACACTTTTATTTTGGGTTCCGTCAAGATCAATCATTATATTATCAATTTCTGATTGATTTTGAGCCTCCTTTTCTAAAATTTTGGGCGTTATAAGTTCATGGATGTTTTTTATAGCTTTTTGAACACCTTTCCCATGATATTTTGATTTGTCTCCATCACGGAGCTCTAAAGCTTCATGAGTCCCAGTACTAGCACCGCTTGGAACTGCGGCTCTACCCACTATTCCTTTATCTAAAACAACTTCAACTTCGACGGTGGGATTTCCTCTTGAGTCAAGAATTTGGCGCGCATAAACCTTCTTAATTTTCATTTAAAGACACCTTGAAAAATATTTTTCAAAATTAAGAAAAGTTTTTACTTTTATAAGTTTGCGCATGTTTTCTAAAGTACTAAAAATCGGTATTTCTAAAATCATTGAAGATTTTTAAAGAAAAAAAAGAGAAATAAACAATATTATTCCATATTATCAGGAAAAATAGTAGTTTCTGGAAAGGTGGTATAGAGACCTTTTCGTTGCCTAATTCCAAGTATGAGGTTTTTTAACTTGTTTTTAGGGACAAAATTCCAATGATCAAGTTTCATTTGCCAAAGAGCGGTCCCACTAGTTTCGCTTCTTAATTCTGAAGCCAAATTAAAGGTATCAGCTACAGGTATAAATCCGGTTATAATGAAAACAGGAGGTTTCTCCTCGATACTATGAATAGTGCCTCTCCTTTTAGAGAGAACATGTTTAGCCTTTCCGATGAAATCGCGAGTCATAAGTATAGTTATTTTATAAATAGGCTCTAATAGTGATGGACCAGATGAAAGTATTGCGTCCCATATAGCATTTTTAACCATATGAACGATTTCGCTTCCTCGTTTTTGGATGACATCAGCATAGTTTAAGTTTTTGACTAAAAATTTTATCCCGCGAAGAGGTTCTTCGCATAAAGGACCAGAATTACAAGCATGTAAAAATCCTGATACTAGGGAATCTTTAACGTCAGATAAAAGTTGAGAACTTTCAAAATCTAAAAGCAAGATATTTCCTGTAGCAGATAACCCCAAAATTTTCCTTAAATCGAGGGAAGTTTTATCACTAAATTCTCCTACTAATTTCGGCGATTCTTTTTCCGTAAAGGAGCCATTTATACCCGCGTTAATTATTAGGTCTACAATTTTTTCCTCGAGAGGTTCAACTATTAAAGACATTTCATTATAACTATTAGGACTTTTAACAACAATGGGATGAGGAGTTTTTTGCGAAATGCTTTCCCTAAATGAAACAATTGGAGGAGAAATTGAAACATCTATGCCATTTTCTATAATTTTCTTTGCTGCTATTTCAAGATGCAACTCGCCTATACCGCTTAAAAGGTATTCTCCTGTCTCTTTATTAATAGAAACTTTGAGATTAGGATCTTCAATAACAAGATCTTTTTCCATTATCTCAATCATTTGGGGTAAATCTTTCGGCTTTAAAGGTTCTATAGCGACTGTAACAACAGGTTCACTCACATATTTTATTAACTCAAAAGGAACCATAGAATCCGCGATAGATAAATCACAAACAGTATCACCCGGACGTGCTTCTTCAAGACCCATAAGAGCCACTATATTACCGGTAGAAACCTCATCTACAACAATGCGATTTTCGCCCATAAACATGCTTACTTGATGAACTCTTTTTCGTTTCTTTTTAGAAAGAATAAACACCTTATCGCCAACATGGACAGAACCAGAAAAAATTCGCCCCGTACAAATAACACTTTTAACTAAAGGATCAACGAAAGAATGATTTATAACAATGATAAGGGGAGAACTTGAATCGCACTTAAGCATGGCTTGACCGATTTCAGTAGAAAGGTCACCATGCCAAATTTTAGGTATACGATAAGCCTGAGCCTCCGTAGGAGAAGGAAGATGATTAACAATCATATCAAGTACAGCAGAATGAAGAGGAAGCAAAGTGCTAAGCTTTAAAAACCCATTATTTTGTTCATAAAACCTAATTATATCTGAAAATTTTACACCTTTTTCTTTAGCAATTGGTAATGTAAAACCCCACCTATGAAGGGCTGAACCAAAAGCCACAGACCCTGCAGCAGTTTTAACTTTCCATGATTTAATAAATTCTGGCTCTGCATAAGAATCGATAAGACCATTAAAATCGCTGATTATAGAACTTAAACGGTTTTGAATCTCTTTGGGAGATAGTTTTAACTCGCGGATAAGACGGTCTAATTTGTTAATAAATAATACAGGTTTTACACGTTCATTTAACGCTTGTTGTGTAACAATTTCTGTCTGAACCATAATTCCTTCTACAGCATCAACAACTACTACTGCACCATCAATTATTCGCAGTGCCCTTGTTACTTTTCCACTAAAATCAATATGACCTGGGGTATCTATCAGATTAAGTATGTAAGATTTATTGTCGATTTTATGTAAAAGGGAGATTATGGCTGTTTTTATCGTTATACCTCTTTTTTGTTCTTCTTCCAAATAATCTAGAGCAAGAGCCTTTCCCGCAACATTTGGTGAAAGTAGCCCAGCAGCAACTAACAAATTGTCAGCCAGGGTTGTATTATGTACGAAAAAACCTTCCACAACTAAATTATGAGTATCAGGAACAGTAAAATCATAAACATAATTTTCAAACACTAAACTTTTTGAAACTACTTTTTCAAAACATATATCTTCGCTATTAAGTGGCATTGTTTTAGAAATAAAATCAGAACCATTGGAAGTTACATGCAACGTATTAGGTACAACTATATAATCTCCTTTTTTCAAATTCTTTGCATTTTTTTCTACGATTTTATTACCGTTTAAAACTAAAAATTTGTGCTCAGGAGTAACTTTTACCTTTCTCCCATTACCTAATGAAACCTCAATCAAATTAGAATCATATTTTAATCGCCAAATATAGGTAATGGGTTTCCACAAAATGCATCCAGAAGAAACATCTAGAGATATGGTGCGCAAACCTTTTGAAGAAACATCTAAAACTGTTTTATTTTCACCAGAAAAAATTATCGGAGATTGTTTAAGGGATTCAAAAAGTACAGAAGCTTGTTTCCATTGACCGTTAACATAAACTTTTGAATCACCTGAAACACATTTCCCATGATCAACATGGGAACATATACAGAAATTACGAATGTTTTCTTTAAAAAACATAATCTTATTTATATCTTCTACAAGCCGTCTGATTTTAGAAGACAATTAATTAGACTCCTTTAAAAATAATGAACCTGAAAGATAATATTGATAACAAAATTTTAAAAACTTTAAAAATAACATTGAAGCAATTTTAAATATATAGTTTGCAGTAAACATCATTAAAAAATAGAAAAAATTGTTGGGATAACTAATGGTATTAACAGAAAAAGGTAGAAAAAAGATCAAGATGGACACCATAGAAACATGCCTAGACACTATTTCAAAGTTTGACATCTTTGAAGAACTTGAATTGCCACAATCCCCAGAAAGAGCAGAACTACGGGAAATGATAGAGACTATTTTAGAAGAAAAAGGCTGGTTCTTCGAATTTGAAAAGGACCAAAACAGCGAAGAAGCAGACACGTTGATATGCAGGATCTATAAGGGAGTAGCTGCATCCTAACAATTTATTATATTTTTTAGAAAGGTTGACTTTTTATACGAAAAAATTAAGGTTAAATAAATAAAAAAAAGATCGGTTTTTCTATCTTTTAAATTACTTATGGTAAAGAGATGTGGTTGCTAATGGTGAAATTAAAAGATCCAGAAGAACTAAGAGATATGTTTGCTAATACCGCGATGGAAAATAGGAGAATTTTCTCTATCGTAGCTCATGTACATCATGGAAAAACCTCAATAACAGATTATTTGCTGAGCAAAGCAGGGTTAATGGCGGATACAGAAGCAGGAAGGAAACTATTAACAAACTGGGATGCTATCGAAAAGGAACGAAAGTTAACAATTTTTGGTAGTGTAATAAATTTAGGATTTGAGTATGATGGAACTAACTACCTACTCGAGGTAAATGATACGCCAGGACATATTAGTTGGACTGGTGAAGTTTCAAGAGCTTTGCGTTGTTCTGATGGAGTTGTTCTTGTAGTTTGTGCAGTGGAGGGAATCTTAACACAAACAGAAACCAATATTAGACTCTCCGTTGGTGCAGAAGGGTGTAAACCAGTTTTGTTCATCAATAAAGCGGATAGGCTTATTTCCGAGCTTAGATTATCGCCTAAAACGGCTTATGAACGTTTAGATACTATAATTAGAGGGATAAATGATTATATACGCAGAGTAGCCCCACCCCAGTTTGCCGAAGAATGGACTTGTAGTTTTAAAGAAGGGAAAGTAGCTGTTGGCAGTGCGAAAGACGGATGGGCTTTTACCTATCCTGTTTTACAACGTAAAAATATTACCCCAGAAGTAGTTTTCACGAAGTATCAAGAGGGAGATAAGGAGTGGTTACGTACAAACTTACCGCTTCATGAAGCAATGTTGGAGATGGTTATTAATCATTTGCCTGATCCTGAAACAGGACAGAAGAATAAAATTCCATCTATTTGGAGAGGAGATCTTGATTCAGAAGTCGGAAAAGCCTTGCTTGATACTGACCCAAGCGGGGATCTTTTAGGGGTTATTGCAAAAGTTGTAATGGATCCTAAAAGATTGAGGGCTTTTCTTGTAGGCAGAGTTTTTAGTGGAACATTAAAAGTAGGACAAGAAGTTCATCTGCTTACGAGAAAAAGCGTTCAAAGGGTAAAAAGAGTTGGAGTTCAGGAAGTAACAGATATTCTTGATATGCCAGAAATTAAAGCTGGGAACATGTTTAGTATATATGGCTTTATTTGCCCTGCAGGAGAATCGTTTTCAGACGCAAACATGGAACTAACACCTTTTGAGCAGATTAAGTACGCGGTGGAGCCTGTTGTTTCACGCACAATTGAAGCAGCTAATCCGCAAGACATAGCAAAATTAGATGAAATAGTTAAAATGTGGACCTTGGCAGATCCTACATTAATGTTCACTTTCGATAAAGAGACCAAGAAAACGATTATTAGCGGCATAGACCCCTTACAATTAGAAGTATTAGCTAGAAGAATAAACGATCATGTACCCATAAATATGAGCGAACCTGTAGTCGTTTTCAGAGAAAAAGTTGAACAAATAGGCCAAGAATTTCACACAAAGAGTTCTAATGGGCATAATAAGATTAAGGGTTATGTAGAACCCCTTGATGAAGAGACCATTGAACTAATTAAGACAGGAAAAGTTACTGCAGATCAACCAGAAAAAGAACGAGCAAGGATTCTTAAAGACGAAGCAGGTTGGAACATGAAAGAAGCAAGAAACATTTGGGATATATACAAAAACAACGTAATAGTCAATATGACTGCTGGGGTTCAGAGATTAGACCGGCTAAAACAAGCAATAATAAACGTGATTAATGATTTTGTTGAAGGAGGACCTCTTGCAAGAGAACCTGTAATGGGTCTGAAAGTTGTAATTACAGATTGTTTTGTTCATGAAGATCCGGCGCACACAGGATATAGTGAAGTATTTACTATGACTAGTTCAGCGTTGAACATGAGTTTCCTCACAGCAGAACCTCGCTTATATGAGCCCGTAATTAGAGTTGACATGCGTTTACCTCTCCACATGATGGGAGAAGCTACAAAGCTTATTTCAGGACATAGAGGACAAGTAGTTGACGTAAGACAGCTTGAAAAAGAAGGTGAAGCGATAGTTACAGGGCTAATACCAACAATAGAAACAATGGATCTTGCAGACGAGTTAAGGAACGCTACAGAAGGCAGAGGGGTTCTTGGATACGAATTTGACAGTTTTAAACCAGTACCAAGCGCATTAGCAGAGGAATACATAAAAGAGATTAGGCAAAGGAAAAAGCTCCCAGCAGCAATACCTAAGCCAGAAAACTGGAAGCGGTTTATTTACGCGAGAACCAGATGAGGGTTTTTCCCTCCTTCCTTTGGTTTTTCTTTTTATAACTCTGGATACTCTTAGAAGTTTTTATATGAAACAAAAATTGTCAGGTTTACCACGTTTCTCGCCAAGTTTTCCCGCATTTTTTGCAGCGGTAAAAGCGTGTGGGAGGTTCATCGATATTTCTTGTTTGTTCCATCCAATAGTATGCTTCCATAGAGTCGCATGAAGGGCATTTTATTTTTGTGAACGAGAATGAAGTTGATTTGGAAGGATCTTGTATAACAATTGTTTCAGATTTTTCAATTTTACTTGAGATTGTATATCCTCCTGAAGACTCCTTAGATATAGTTTTTCCGCATTTTCCGCATACGAGGAGAATATTACCGTTTTCATCTTTTTTCGGCATCATTAAAGCGCCGCATTCGCAAAATTCCAATAATGTTTCCTCCTAAGGATTTTATTTATGAAATTTTAGGGTTTAAGTAAGTGAAGTTCTTGGGCGATTTAACTTTAATGGAATTATGTATTAACTAGTTTGGAGTTTGAGGGAATATTTAATGTATTGGCTATTTTTATTAGGAAGGGGACTATTTTGTCTGTTTTACAATTTTTTTTGGCTATTTTTTTTAGTATTTTATTTATTCCAGAGCCATATTGGATGGCTTTTTTTGGCCTTTTTATGATTTCTGGGGGTAGATTTAGAACACGGGCTGTTTCTCTTAATATGTATTTTCGTTCGTTATTTTTTATTTTTAGTTCTGGAGAAATGTTCATGGAGTAGGATATTAACTCGGGCTCGAGAAAGGGATAGATGGGGGAGATGGTGTGGGCCATGGTTGCCATATCCCCTGTTTGAAGGCTTGAATTCCAAAGATTTTTAGTGTCTTTTTCTAAAGCTTTTTTGAGAGCGATTATTCCTTTATTTTGTAGGGGTTTTTGGTATTTTTTATAGCCTGCAAAAAGTTCATCAGCACCTTGTCCTAAAATCATGTGATTAAATCCTGCTTTTTTGGCTTCTCTTGCCAAAAAAAAGAGAGGGATAGCGATGCTTACTTTGAGTGGATTTATTTCTTCTATTGACCAGATTATTTCTGGAATTTTTGATTCTACTTCTTCGAAAGTTAAATTATAAAGATTTAAGGGAAGATTTAGTTTTTCTGCAGCATTTTTCGCGTTTTTTTCGTCTGGATGATTCTTTACAGATACGCAAAAAAGTTCCACATTTATATTGACTATTTGGAGGGTTTTTGCAATTATTGAGCTGTCTAGCCCTCCTGAAAAGCAAAGAGCTGCCTTTTTTCCATCTTTTGTTATTTTTTTTACAGATGATAAGAGTTTGGAAGAAAGGATATTAGCGATATTTTTAATGGGTTTTTTAATCGTTGGACCTTGGAGGTTTAATGCTGAAAATTTTAATTTTTTAAAGACATGTCTTGAAAGAATATATAAAAAGCCAGGCAATACAGGTTTTACATATTTCAAGCCAATTTTCCATAAAGCTTTTCTTTCAGAGGCAAAGGAAATTATTTGATCGTTTTTCCCTATAAATAAAGGTTTTATGCCTACGGGATCCCTTCCAATAACTATTATGTCATTTTCGCGATCGTATATTAGGAGTGAAAAATAACCAGTTATACTATTAAAAACGTTATATAAATTCTCTTTTAGGGATGCTTGCTTAAATTTTTTCGATTCGAAAAGATGAGCAACTATTTCGCCATCATTTTCAGTTCTAAAGGTATGAAAATTTTGTAGGCTAGTTTTAAGTTGGTTGGAGTTGTATAGTTCTCCGTTTAAGGCTACGACGATTTTTTCCTCGCACCCGGTTAAGGGTTGGGAATATGTTACACCTTTTAGGTCGATAAAATCCCCTGCTATTACGCCAATATGACCTTTAATTGATTCAAAATTTTCGGGGTCTATTGACTCTTTTTCTTCATGTTTTGCGTATATTTTATGTTTACTTAAAGTACGATGACGGAGAGTTTTTCCTATTTGCGCAAGATAGTAGCCAATATTCGATGTATTTTTTTGAATTATACCGCCAATATAAGACATTTTATCATCCTTTAAATTCTATTTACAAGCAATGATTTTTTATTTCACACAAGGAAAAAATAAGAAGTTGCTATAACCTTAAATTTTATTGATAATTTTTTAATTTAAAAATAATAGATAATAGATAATAGATGTGAGATAGGGGTAGGTTGTAGGTAAGTTTTTAATTATTTATTTAGGAGTTTTTGTGATAATAAAGTAATATAATTTTATTATTTATAAAGATATATTAGAAGTGATTGGCTTTGTGTATATTATCTGATGTTGATATTTTAAGAGAGTTGAAAACAGGAAACTTAGTTATAAGGCCTATAGATTTAGAAAAACAGATAGGGCCGTGTTCAGTTGATTTAAAGATGGGGAATGAGGCTTTAGTTTTAGACAGAAAAAAAATGGTTTTAAATAATAGGGCTCTTTTCAAAATGGAGGACGATATAGAGCCTTATATGGAAAGGATAGTTTTGGAGAATTCTTTAGTAATACAACCAGGGGAAAACGTGCTTATAACGAACATGGAGTGGATAGAGATACCGAACAATATGAGGGGAAGAATCGATGGCAGATCTTCATTAGCTAGAAGGTTTTTAGAAGTTCATTCTACAGGAGGCTTCATTGACTCTGGATTCAGTGGAAAAATTACGCTCGAAGTTACAAATAAACTTAATATTCCGCAGGAGCTTAAAGTAGGAGAAAGAGTTTGTCAATTAGAGTTATCGTATTTAGCACATCCTTGTGAAAAGCCTTATAGTGGAAAGTATAAAGATCAAAAAAGTGTTACACCAAGCAAATTACACCTTGACTTTCCTAAAAAAGTTTTATAAATTAAGTAATCTTTAAAGTTTAAATACCTGAAAATTTTAAAAATATGTAACGTTTTTTTGGTGATAAGATATGCCTAAGAGACCTGGCCGCTGTTACAGGGGTACTAAGCCACACCCGTACACTAGAAGAGAATATATGCGAGGGGTTCCTGATCCCAAAATAAGGATCTTTCAGATGGGAACAGTTAAAGGCGATTTTCCTGTAGAAGTTGCATTAAAAATCAAAGAATCGTGTAATATTCAGCATATAGCCCTTGAATCTGCAAGAATTGCTGCTAACAGATATCTCCAAAACAATGTAGGGAGAAGCGAGTATTTCTTAAAGATAAAAGTTTATCCACATCATGTTCTCAGAGAGAACAAGATGATGGCAGTTGCAGGAGCAGATAGATTACAGGAAGGAATGAGACACGCTTTTGGTAAGCCTATAGGAACAGCAGCAAGGGTAATAGAAGGACAATCAGTCATTAT
>JBHLKN010000030.1:0-19633 GCA_048886645.1 Candidatus Hodarchaeota archaeon
GTGATATATGTGTAGTCTGTTGGTCTTTTACAGAAATATTTTTCGGGCTTATAGAACTCCTCTAAACTAAAAGCATGCGAGTAAAAATCGGCCAAGATAAACTTACCTTCCTCTTCAAACCTTTTAGTTTCCCATCCAAACTCTCTCATCTGATCCCTAACCTCTGAAGGAGGATAATCAAAAACAGAAAGTAGTCCCTTTCCCCCCTCTTTAAGATGTGAATACAACATTTCAAAAGCTAAAGCTTCAGGATCTGTGCCCATATCTCCAAGCAAAAGAACAGAAGAATTACGAGGAAAACCTCCCCCCAAAACCTCATCAAGCTCGCGTATACCCGTAGAAATAAGCCTCATACATCCTTCACCCTAAAAACCTATAATATAATAAATGCGGAAGTTTGGGAGGTTAATTAAGCCCTTGTTATATTACGTTGATTTATGAATAAAAAATCCCAGTTATTTAAAATTATTCGAATAACATATTTAAGAGAGAGTAGAACTACACAGAAAGCTTGTGAAACTTTCTATGAATCACAATTATATCCTCAATAATAGTAAAGATCATATATCTATTAAGGATACAAGGAACTCTTTTATACAATCAATCTGCTCACTTTCCATGGATTACCGTAAAGTGAATGATGTTATTGAGTCTCATTTCCAGAATCCTTTACTTCTTTCCCAATACCTTTGGGAGGCTCTAAAGACTCTCTCATGATGTATCTTGCTTCCTTCTCCTTCAGTACTCCCAAGTCAACTATCATATAGATTGTTCCGTCAAGCATCGCGATTTTATCATTCAAAAGTTGAACGATGTGCAAAAACCTCTCAAAACCCGTAATGCTGACAATATACTCGATGCCTTCGAACAAGATCACACCTTCTGGTGCACGTTTGAAGAACTCTGAGATGACTAAGAGGAGAGTCATAGTATCTGATGGGTCCACACACACCAGCTCTGGTACACGGTTGGAGGTCAACCAAACCATCTCTATCTCCCTACCAATCTTTCTTTGGAAGCGTGGAGGGAAAGTGCGCGTAATAGCTAGAGCTGGACGATTAGCATCCTTTCTTGAGCGGAAGATGGCATAAGCTTCATTTTCTCTATCCACAGGGTAAAGGAACAGTGATCCTCTCTCTTCTATATCGATTTCGGGGATCGGTTGTGTGATTAAAATCTCATGCTCGAGCTCTACTCGTTTTAAGAGTTCTTCTAATGACTGTTGTAGTTTAGCCTTTGACTTTTCTAGCTCTTCTGCCCGTTGTTTAAGCGCTTCCTCCGCCCGCTTGCGGTCGGTAATGTCGGTTACTATTCCGAGGATGGCTTTTTCGCCTTCATAGTTTATCAATTTTGTAGTTAGTATTGCTTCAATTCTTTTTCCGTCCTTGGTAAGAAGGGTATAATCGTATGGTTCAACCTCTTCGCCCTTCATATGTTTGCTAAAAGCTAGCTTTATTTTTTCTAAAGATTCTGGGGCAATCAAGCTTAAAAAGTCGAAGTTTGGTGAATAGAATTCATCTTTTGTGTATCCTATGATCTCTTCGGATTTCTTATTGGTATAAACTATTTTGCCTTTTTTGTTGATGAAAATCATATTTGGTAACTGTTCTGCAAGGGTTCTGAACTTATCCTCGGATTCCCTAAGCGCCTCTTCCGCTTTTTTACTCTCAGTAACGTCGGTTAGAACTCCTTGTACCCCTATCACCTGATTTTCTGCATAGATTGGCTTGCTGTCAGTTCTTATCCAACGAATTTCTCCAGATTTTGTCAAAATCCGATATTCACCTGGTTCTAGATTTCCAGAAAGGATTTTTTGAAATGCTTTACTCATACGTTGCACGTCTTCTTTATGGATAAAAAGTGTGGAGTGACAGCCTATGATCTCCGACGGACTATATCCAGTGATCGATTCTATAACAGGGCTGACGTAGGTCATTACACCATCTTTGTTAATAGCATAGATAACATCATTTATGTTTTCTACCAAGTCGCGATACTTCTTCTCCGATTCCCTAAGTGCCGTCTCAGCCTTCTTACGCTCGGTGATGTCTATAACAATTCCTCTTAAGCCAACGGTTTTCCCCTCCTCATCAGTAATGGAAGAGCTATGTATAATAACTGGGAATCTGCTACCGTCTTTCCTCTGTGCTATGTATTCACTTATACCTAAATCTTCCCCACTTAGTACCCTCCGAATATTCTCCTTAGCCCTATCCCGGTCTTCAGGAGCGATCATTTGGAGGGCATTCAATCTCTTATCAAAATCTGCACGAATGTAACCAAAAATATCAAATCCAATCTGGTTAGCGAATATAAAATTCCCTTCTATATCTGTTTCAAAAACTATTTCTGGTAATAATTCAGTCAACTCTCTGAATCTCTTCTCGCTCTTCTTCAGCGCCTCTTCCGTCCACTTACCCTGGTTTACTAATTTTTCCAGCTCAGCAATTCGTTGTTGTAATTCAACCAATTCATCTATAAGTTGATCTTTTGTCTTATCTTCAGCATTCAGCATCTTGTTTGTCTCCTAAAACATGAAGCAATTTCGCCTAACATATCCCAGATATATGAAGCCTTTAAGCCTTTAAATCTCCCCTATTTTTTCCTTATCAAAAGATCTTCATATGTACTTTTATTAGTTTCAAAGTATAATATTTCTTTGGCAAATTATAAATACTCTTCAACCATCATTACAACAGCAAATAAAATAGAAAAAATAATTATCAAAATTATAATATTATTGTGGATTTATTACGGTTTAAACGAGGTTTAGTGTTGGTATGATCTTTTGGGCCCGTAGCTCAGTCTGGTAGAGCGCTGGCTTCGCATGCGGGGGATGTCTTTTTTTATATCCTTGGCAGGATTAGCCAGAGGCCGTGGGTAACAGGATGTGTTTTTTGCATCTTGTTCGCGAATTCGAATCCCGCCGGGTCCATATTATCCGGCTTTAGACTTGGGCTGGTTTGGTGGAGAATTTGTTTCCTCCCGGGCTCTCCAACCTTTTTCATTTAATGGAGTTTTTTGGGTTTTTTTGTGGGGTGTTGTTTTAGGATGACGCTTTTAGGTAGTTTGGGTCAAGGTCTTAGTAATGCTTTTAGGAAGTTGCTTAGGCGTTCTACTGTTGATGAGAAGGCTGTTGAGGAGTTTGTGAAGGATCTTCAGAGGGCACTTTTGGTTGCTGATGTTAATGTGGACCTTGTTTTGGCCTTGAGTGAGAGGGTGAAGAAGAGGGCGCTTGAGGAGAAGCTTCCTCCGGGTTTGTCTCGTCGTGAGCATGTGATTAAGGTGCTTTTTGATGAGTTGACTGTTTTTTTGGGGGAGAGTTATGAGCCTTTAAGATATGTGAGTGGTAGGTCTAATGTTTACATGCTTGTGGGGATTCAGGGGTCTGGGAAGACTACTACGGGGGGAAAGCTTGCAAGGTATCTTAAGAAAAGGGGTTTGAAGGTGGGCCTTGTTTGTGCTGATACCTATAGGCCGGGGGCGGGTGATCAGCTTAAACAGCTTTCTGAAAGTGTTGAGGTTTCTTTTTATGGAGAAGTTGATGCGAAGGACGCTGTTAAAGTTGCTGAGAGGGGTGTTAAGAAGTTTAAAGGTGAGGGGTATGATGTGATAATTGTGGATACTGCTGGGCGTCATAAGGAGGAGAAGAGTCTTTTAAAGGAGATGAAGGAGATAGGTGGGAAGATCAAGCCTGATGAAATCATTTTGGTATTAGATGGTACGATAGGGCAGCAGGCTTTTAATCAGGCTAAGGCTTTCAACGAGGCGACTGATATAGGTTCCATAATTGTTACGAAGCTTGACGGTGCTGCTAAAGGTGGTGGCGCCCTTTCTTCTGTTGTGGCTACAGGGGCTAAGATCAAGTATATAGGCACAGGGGAGAAACTTGAGGAGATGGAGACGTTTGACCCACCAGGGTTTGTGGGACGACTTCTTGATATTGGGGACATGAAGGGCCTCCTTGAAAAGATTAAGGAGGCAGAAATAGTACCTGAGCCTGAATTGGCTAAAGCTTTTATGACCGGAAAGTTTACGTTGCGTCATCTTTTAATGCAACTTGAATCGGTAAGCAAGATGGGGCGTCTTTCCAGATGGCTTTCCTCAATACCAGGCATGGGCTCTCAGCTTCCCGCAGGGTTTGACGATATGAGTAAGGAGAGTATGAAAAAGTTTAGCGCGATACTTCAAAGCATGACACAAGAAGAGCTTGATAATCCGAAGATTTTGGACAGGTCTCGAATTACCCGTATAGCTCGCGGTTCAGGAACCACTATAAAAGATATAAGAACCCTCCTATCCCAGTATCGTATGTCTAAAAAGCTATTTAAGCAGATAAAACGTGGTCGCAGACGGGGAGCTCAACTGCCTTTTATGCCTAAAATGCCACCAGATTAATTCTTTTATGTTTTATAGGGTTCTTTTATTCTTCCTCTTTTTTGTTTTCTTTCTTTTTCGTTTTTTTCTTTGGTTTATCGGCAGCACGGAAAAATAACCAATCTTTTTCTCCTCTTCTTTTCCATCTAAGTAGGGTGTAGCGTCCTTTCATTTTTTCTCCTTTTAAAATGAAGACAAGCTTTTCCGGTTTTCTTGACTCAATCTCGTAATTTCCACTATCCCAAATGGTTACTTTACCTGCCCCATACAGACCTTCAGGGATCTCTCCTTCAAAATCTATATAACTCAAGTCATGATCCTCAGTTTGGATAGCTAAACGCTTCTCGCCCTTTTCCACTAGGGGTATTTTCGGCAAAGCCCATGACTTTAAAATCCCATCCATTTCAAGCCTTAAATCCCAATGCAACTTCGTCGCATGATGTTCTTGGATCACAAACCGCCCTTTCTCCATACATAATCCACCACAAAAGCAGAATATAAACCCTTCATAAAAATCATAAATGAACCTACAAAGTAGAAATATTTTGGGTTTTGTTTTCTCGTTAATTGAGTTTTAATATATTTTTACGTTATTTTCGCTTTTTTAGAGAGGGATTGGAGTGTTTTTAAGGATGAGAAGTTAAAGTTTTTTAAAAAAAGTTCTTGTTGTTGTTTTGTTGTTTTTTTATTTGGTTGTATAGTATTGATGAGAAGTTGAACGAGAAGATTTCTTTTTTTGGTTTTAGAAGTCTTTTTATAAGGATTTCAAAGGCAAGATTGACATTTTTTCCGTTTAAGGCTGAGGTTTCTATATAGATGTCAATTTTGTATGTTTCCATAAACTTTTCCACGTTTTCTTTTGTTACTTTTCGGTCGTTTACAAGGTCTGCTTTTGTGCCGATAAGGATAAGGTTTTCTAAAGCTATTTCTTTTTTGAAAAGTTCTAGCCATTGAGATAGTTTTTCAAGGGTTATGGGATTTGTAAGATCGAAGGCTAAAAAGCCACCCTTAGCGCCTTTTATATAGCTTCTGAAGACCCCCATTTGTTGGAAATGTAGTTGACCTCCCAAGTCCCACATTATGAGGGAAACTTTTTTCCCATCTATTATCATGTGGTGGGTGTGAAATCCGACCCCAATGGTTACGCGAGGGGAGCCTAGGAAGACTCCGTTAATCCAACGATTGATGAGGGAGGTCTTACCAACCCCTTCTTCACCACCCACTACTGCTTTGAATTTGTATTCTGGGACGGTTTCATTATTGCTATGCGTTTTTTTATCCCACCTATATTTAAGCTGTTTATAAAATTCTTTTGATATTTTAAAGCCTTTTTGGAAACTTTATTCACAGATAATCACAAAAATTTTTCACGATTTTTGAGAGGATTATTCTACGTTTTTATGCTTAAAAATAAAGATCATCCATCAAAATAGAAAAAGTAAAATCTAAAAGTGGAAGATTTACAGTTCAACATTTTAATATTCTGGGTGGACGAGTACTTTTTCCACGTTTGGGATGTTTACTTTGATTTTCTTTTCTATTTCTGTCGCTATTTCGTGGGCTTTTTTAAGAGGCATATCCTTATCCAGGGTTATACAGAGATCTATGTGGATTTTAGAGTTTATCTCAACAGTTTTTATGTTAGATATATCTCTAACTTCTGGTACGGCTTTCACTACCTCTTCAATTTTGTTCTTTACGTATCGCAAATCTTTTAGTTTGACTATTACTGGTTTTTCTACAGGTTCAGGGTGAGTAATTATCGTCACTTCTTGGTAGGTTTTGCTCAGCTCTTTGCTTATCTTTTTCTCTATTTTTGAGACGATATCGTGGGCTTCTTTGAGCTTTATGGTATCATCGAAGTATATGTGAAGTTCTACGTGGGCTTTTCTACCTTCCTTTGTTTCCCATACAAGGACCTCATGAGCCCCTTTCACTTTAGGAAAACTTTCTGCCAAAATGGTTATTTTATCCGTGATTGATTCATCTAAAAGCTCTACAGTGTCTGAGTGGATTAATACGTCTGCGTTGGGAACTATTTCCTGTACTCTTTTGTATGCTTGATTTATGATTTCAGAAACACGGATGAAAGGGGTTGTTCTACTTATGGAAACATGAAGATTTATGAACGTTTTTCGACCCGCTTTCCGCACTCTTACGTCGTGACAGTCGTATATTTCAGGTATTTTCTCCACCTCTCTCAAGATTCTTTCAGCTAAGCCTGGCGGGGCTTTGTCTAAAAGTTCTTCTATTGTGCGTTTTGAGAGGCTTACTCCCGTGTAGAGGATGAAGGCGGTTATTATTAAGGCTCCAAGGGGATCAGCTATCAAAACTCCGAAAAAGCCGTTTAATACTAGGGCAACTATTATTACCAAGTGACCTAAGGCATCGGTCAATACGTGGATAGCCGATGCTTGTAGGGCAGAGCTTTCAAGTCTGGAAGCGATTTTTGAAACATAAATTGCCACAACAACGTCTACAAAAATGCTAAACAGCATAAAACCTATTCCTAAAGGAACTTCTTCTACTTGATCGCTTCCATGAATAATAGCCATAATACCACGATAAACTATTAGGAAGCATATAACTATTAATAGGCCTATTTCGAAGAGGGTTGCGAGGCTTTCATGTTTAAAATGGCCGAACATATGATCTTCGTCAGCAGGCTTTAAAGAAGCAGATATTCCGAAATATGCGATTATAATGGCTACCAAGTTTATGAGGGAGTGGGCCCAACCGGAAAAGACCGCGAGGCTTCCTGTGATGATCATCGCTATGCCTTCAGTAACAAGGAGAAGTGTTACGCCTATTAGGGAGATACGTGCTGCTTTTATAGGAGCATTTCTCTCGTTTTCCATAAATAATCCCACAGTAAATTAAGAACAAAAAATATTATTTAAGGATTTTAAATCTCTTAACGGATTTTGGTTAAAGATATATATAAGGTTAAAAGATTAATAACATTTTTTAGAGAGAGAGTTTTTTCTTTGGTTCTGTTTTTTGTTTTTTGGGCTTGTTGCTTCAACGCTTTCCCTTGCGAGAATTGATGCTGCCCCGATGTTTTTATTTTTTAGTTCGCCTCCTTGGCCCACGTATGTTATGGTTGAGGTTTTATTTTCGTGGCCTTGATAGGCACCATCTATGAATATTTTCTCGTTTATGCCGTAGCGGTTTAGGAATTTGGATAGGAGGGTTGAGAAGTCGAAAACGATGTCTTCAAAGGTGTAGCCTTTGCTTCTTATGTTGTCTATAAGGTGCTTTTTTAAGGTTAGGGTGAGGGTGAGGGTTGAGTTTTGCACAATTTTTGCTCGATATTTTTCAAGAGAGGAAATAGCTAATTTTTTTGAGTCTGCCGGGGCTAGATGTTGGTTTAGGCTTACTGCGCTTATTGCGAACAGTTCGCGATCTGTTTTTCCTGCTTCGTCGACACCTACTTCTATTTGGGGGGCTTTAGCCTCTTCAAAGGTCATTTCTAGTTTGTCTGAGCCTTTAACGACATCAGTTATTGCACGGGTAAAATCTGTTGAGCCCGTGATTACTAAGGTGTAATCTTTTCTTTTTGTTATAAAGATAGATACTGTACCCTCTTGAGAATCAAAACGGTGTACAAGGTCTTCCCGTAGTTCTTCTCTTCTTTTTAAACCATGCTTTTCAAGGACTGAAACAATGTGTTCCACCGTTTTTAAATCAAGTTTTTTAAAAACTGTTGCCAAAACAACAACACACCCATAAAAAATCAATGATTGGTTTAATTAATTCTTTTTCCATATTAAGGTTTTAATTTTGCTAACCATTCTAAATTGGAGGGAAGGCAAAAAAACATTATGTTAACTCCGTTCCTTGTTTCTCACCTTAAAGTTTTGAAAAGACTTAAGATTACGAAAAAAGAAAAGTACTATAATTAAGTTATTTTTGGCGATGAAATTGACTAAGGCATTTTCCATAACCTCTAATGGAGATTTAAGAGAGACAAAAGTACACCCTTCCGCCTTAAAAGATGACGAAGCGGTCTTGATTGTTAATGATGCAAATAATGTGATATATTGCTGGAAGGGGCCTGATATCGAGACTAAAAAACGTTTTGCTGCAGGAAAAGCAGCGGCAAACTTGAACGCAAGACTAGGGCTAAAGTATAAGATCAAGCATGTTGAAAGCGGTGAAAAAGACGCTCTCCTTGATGAGATTTTTACGAAGCCAAGATATAACGTGCCTGTGGGCGTTCAAGAAGAAAGAGGATTAGGAGAAACGGAGACGAGAGATAGGCTTGTAAAACCCTCAGACTTGTTGCCTAAAGAGGAGAACCTAGTAAAACCCTCAGAACGTTTAGCAGAAATAGAGAACGAAACTGTAAAACAAGAACCTCCTGGCTATAAGTCTCCTTTATTGGAACCGGTTACACCTTTAACTTTGAGTGTTGACCAGATCGAGGAGGAACTTATGGTCGAAGCATTTGTTAAAGGTATACTTGAAGATCCGGCGATACGTAAACGGGTGATTGCTCAAATAGATAAAGAACTGCTTGTGGAAGCTTTTGCAAAAGCTATCATAGAAGATCCAGAGATACGTAGACGGTTTTTAGAGAAAATTAAAAAACTCGCATAAAAGCAAAAAAAGGCATACAAAGAGAAAAAAATAATTATCTCTATTTTTATTTAAAAAGTTCTTAATTTAATTGTTAGAAGGAGAAGCTTTTAAGCAAACCGCCTTTCCTTTTTACTCGATTTTATCTTTTTTGAAAGGTTTACTATTTATATCCATAAGCAATCTTTGGTTAGTTAGAGGTTGGATGATCATTGTGGCGTCTAATTCGACCTGATGCAGCGCGTGTATGGGAGTTGGAAGATGTGAAAAAGAGACTTGGAAGGTATTTCAACATAATGCAGGACACAAGGTTGGCTCGATATTTAATAGCGAAAAAAACACCCATAGTTGAGGAATTTGGTGAAGATTCACCTATGGAGAAACTTTGGTCTTTGCATGAATTTGCACGGGGAAAATTTGAGTCTCTTTTGGAAAAGATGGATGAGTTTGAAGGAGAAGGAGAAGCTTTTAAAAAATTTAAGGAATTAGAGACGCCTAAAATCTCGTTTTTAGACCTTAAAGCCTTGATTGCTGAACGTATCCTTGAATCATGTCATTTTTGTGAAAGAAGATGTGAGAAAAACCGGTTAAATGGAGAAAAAGGGTCGTGTAAGGTTGGTTGGGAATCTTACGTTTCCAGCGCTTTCCTGCATTACGGCGAAGAGTCCGTTCTCGTACCAAGTGGTACTATATTCTTTTCGGGATGCACGTTTAAGTGTGTTTTCTGTCAAAATTATAGCATAAGCCAAGAATGGTTAGCAGTGGACGGGAAAGTTATTGATGGGGTAAGAGTGTCCGCTGAACAACTTGCTTCCTATGCCAGACACTTAGAGAGAGAAGGGGCACGAAACATAAACTATGTAGGAGGAGATCCTACCCCCAACATCCACACCATTATAAACTCTTTAAGATATTTAGATTCAAACATAACACAGCTTTGGAATAGCAACTTTTACAACTCAAAGGAGGCTATGGAGCTCCTCCTTGATATTATGGATTTTTGGTTGCCTGATTTTAAGTATGGCAATGATGAATGCGCTAAAAAATACTCTAAAGTATCAAGGTATTTCGAGGTTGTTTCAAGGAATCATAAACTTGCCCATGATGTGGGTAGTGGGGAGATGATTATAAGACACTTAATTATGCCAAACCACTTAGAATGTTGCACAAAACCGATTTTAGAATGGATTGCTGAGAACTGTTCAAAGGCTTTGGTTAACATTATGGGGCAATACAGGCCTGAATATATAGTTGCTCGCACTAAAGATTACCCGGAGATTAAAAGGCGACCTTCTTCTAAAGAGATGCGACAAGCTCAAAAAATAGCGAACAATTTTGGCATTCTTTGGGAACCTGTATCCTAAAAATTGACCTTGTTTTAGGATTAAAAGGGTTTTTTAGTCCTTTTAAAAGGATTAAATATTAAAAGGTTAATTTTTTAATCTTCTAGGTTGATATAATTAGATGATTTAAAGATTAGGAGAAATGAGAATGCCTACGATTTGTCCGGAATGTGGCGGAGAAATGAAGTACTATCCTCCCTATTATTCTTGTCTTAGTTGCGGTTTGAGTGCGAAGCGTTCTGAGTTGGATGATCTTCGTGAAAAGTATAGAGATTTGGCAAAAGAGGAGGTAAGAGAGGAGTTTGAAAAAGAGTACGAGGAAGAGAAGGGGAGAAAGCCGAAAGTGGATAGGAAGAAGCAGAAAGAAATGCTTGATTGGTATACTTCAAGTAAAAAGTAGATAGACAAAAAGAGAAAGATCAAGTGGATCGTATGAAGATTAAGAGTGATAGGAATTGAATAAGAAAAGTCTAAAAGGGATTAAAGCGAAATGAAGCGGATGTTTGTCGATAATGAGGAGACTAGTGGTAATTTTAGCGGTTTTGAATGGTTGATTCCTTGGAAGAGGGAAGCCGTATTAGTTCTTGAAGATGGTACTGTTTATAGGGGATACGGTTTTGGTTCTGTGGGAAGAATGGAGGGGGAGGTTGTTTTTTCGACAAGTATGGTAGGGTATACTGAAGCTTTTACCGATCCTTCTTATAATGGTCAAATTTTAATGTTGACTTATCCTCTTGTGGGAAACTATGGCGTGCCTTCTTATGATCAGAAGGATGAGTATGGTTTGCCTTTGAATTTTGAGTCTAGCTCTATAAAGATCGAGGGGTTGGTGGTTCATGAAGCTTGTTTCACTCCAAGTCATTGGGCCAGTGTTAAGACCCTTGAAGATTGGCTTATAGAGGAAGGAATTTCGGGTATATGGGGGATTGATACGCGGTCTTTAACCATTAAACTGCGGGAGAGGGGGGTTATGCTTGGGATCATTGAATCCCTCAAGCCGGGGGAGAAGCCAGACGTTGAAAAGTTGATAGAAGATGTTAAGAGGGTTGAGGATCCTAACAAGAAAGATTTAGTGGGTGAGGTTTCTTTGTTGGAGGAGAAGGTTTATGAGCCTAAAAGCGGAGCGAGAGGTAAAGTTGTTTTAATTGATTGTGGTGTAAAAAATAACATTATTAGGTGTGAATTAAGACAAGGTTATCGCGTTATTAGGGTTCCTTATGATACGCCTTTTGAGAGGATTGAAGAGCATAATCCTGATGGCGTTATTGTAAGTAATGGTCCCGGGGACCCTGAAAGGTGTGTTCAAACGATTAAGACTGTGAAACAGGTTTTGGAGGTAGGTATTCCGACTTTAGGGGTCTGTCTTGGAAATCAGATAATCGCTTTAGCTGAAGATGGAAGATGTTATAAGATGAAGTTTGGCCATAGGAGCGTTAATAAACCTTGTATTGAGCGTTTTTCTAACAGGTGTTTTGTAACTACCCAAAACCATGGTTTCGCGGTAAATCCTGATTCTTTGCCTGGAGAATTAGAGATTTGGTGGACTAATGCTGACGATAAAACCGTTGAAGGCATTTTTCATGAAGAAAAGCCTTGTTTTGCTGTTCAATTTCACCCAGAACATGATCCAGGCCCAAGGGATACAGAGTTTATTTTCGAAATTTTTACACGAATGATAAAAGAAAGAAAACCATTGAAAAAGATAATACTTTGAGAAAGAAATTATGATGTCTTTTTATTTTCTACTAAGGGAGCGCGTTTTTTATGGAAAGTTTTAAGCCAAAATATGGGAATAGGATAATGGATTTGGTTAAAAAGACACGGCACGCTCCAGCCGCTGTGATAGTGGGGAAAAAAGGGATTACTCCCAAGTTAGAAGAAGAGATTGTGAGACAGCTTAAAAAACAAAAAGTTATAAAAATAAAGTTTCTAAAAAGTGTAGAAAATATAAAAGATAATATAGGAGAAACAGTGAAAGATTTAGCGGATAATTGTAGAGCGAATATTTTAGAAATAAGAGGATTATCTGCTATACTTGTTTCCAAAAAAATAAAAACAATAAAAGGAAAAAGAAAAAAACAAATCGAAAAAGAATGATTAAAATGAGAGGAAATAAGGTGTTAATGGTATGACGTCGATATTTGATATAACTCCATTGCGTTTAATTGAAGCAACGGCTGCGACTTTAAAGGAATATGAGACAATTAAGCCGCCTAGTTGGGCTAAATTTGCGAAAACTGGAATTCATAAAGAGAACCCCCCAGAAGATGCTGAAAATTGGTGGTTTATCAGGTGTGCTTCTATCCTTAGAAAAGTCTACGTTAAGGGCCCAATAGGCCAAGAAAGGCTCAGATCGCTTTATGGCGGGAGAAAAAATAGAGGACCAAAACCCGATAAATTTGTCAAAGGAAGCGGTTCAATAATTAGAAAGGCCTTACAACAACTCGAAGAAGCCGGTTTGTTAGAACGAACAAAAAAAGGTAGACGCATAACGGCTGAAGGCGTTTCCCTCCTCAACAAAATAGTGACAGAAATCGTCTCTAAATAGAGAACGTAAAAAACCGCTTAATAAAATCTAAAAAAAAGGATTAAAACTAAAAATAAGAAAATTTTAAATTAATAGTTTTATTATTACCTATTGAATTGTTTTTTATAAAAAGAGTGGTGGTAGGTTTTGTCCGAGGACGAAGAGCTTGAGAGAATTCGTCAACAAAGGATAGCTGAATATCAGAGACAGATGCAGGAAGCCGCAAGGCAGGAAGAGGAAAAACAGAGATTAGAGATGCAAAAACAATCAATCCTTAAACAGATTTTAACCCCTGAAGCACGAGCAAGATTAAATAATCTAAAAATAACGCCTGAAAGGACTCAACTTGCAGAACAATTAGAGGTATATTTAATTTCTGCTTATCAAGCTGGTAAGATAACAAACAGAATAACAGACGAGCAATTGAAAGATATATTAAGACAACTTACAAAAAGAGAAAAGGAGACAAAAATCGTCTTCAAGAGAAAGTAATAGTTGTGATTGGTTTTTTGGTTGAGGGGAATATTAAATGGCAAGAAATAAACCTTTGGGAAAAAAGAAGAGGCTGGCAAAAGCTGAAAAAAGTAATAGCGCCGTCCCTGGATTCATAGTAGTTGCTACAAAAGGCAAGGTTAGAACGTCTCCCAAAAGAAGAAATTGGCGCCAAAGAGGAAGCCTTAAACTATGAAAAATCAAAAATCAAAGAGATCGCCTAATAAAACTGTTTAGATGATTTCAAAAAAAATAAACATTTCAACTAAAAAATTAAGGATTTATAGTTTACGTGGGTTTCACTGAATGGGATAAAATGTTGTGATTTTTATCAATATGGTAGTTTACAAGGAGAGAGCGTACTTTAAAGCGGTTTTTCATTTTTTTGTTATATAGTAGATGGACTATTGAGCCAACTACTTGTTTTGGATTTTGCGGGGGTTCATTGGAGATTTTGACCGTTTTTGTTTCTATTTCTAAGGCGGGGGTGAGGATTCCAACCATTTTTTTGTCATGATTCTTTTCAGTGGTGGATTTTATTTGAATTAAGAAAGCATACATCGTAGTATTATCGGAGGGGAGGTTTGGTATTATGGTTTCTGCAAAGTGTTTTAGTATTGTGAGACAACTGTTTTCGAGGTTGTGAACAATAAATCCCGTGAAGGGGGCGTTTTTTATGGATAGTTCTACGTTGTTTATTGTCATGTTTTTGAAGAATTCTTGCATTCTTTTTATTTCCTTTAAAGGGTCTTTGCTATCGTATAAGAACCCTAATTTGAAGGCTATCATTGTTTCCAAGCTTTCCTCTTCTTTTCTTGACCGTAATTCCTTGATTTCTGGAAGTTTAAGCTCATTATTTTTTGATACGACGTTTTCGGTTATTCCTGAACAGTTAGAGTCATAAACTAAGTACTCTTTACAAAAATAACCATTGATGTTAAACTCGACAATTATTGCGTCTTTTGGAGGTCTTAATCCCAATATTTTCACATCTTCTTTGGATATGAAAACAAAGGGATATTCTTGACAGAGAAGAGGCTTTGCTATTCCATGAAGCGGGCAAAGATTATCCATTAAAAAATCGCAAACAAAAATTATGTTGCCATCTTCACCGCTTTCAGAAGGGAAAATAACTTTTTTACAGTATTTTGGATTAGCAGCATGAAGCTTTTCTAAGTCTCTTATTGTGAGCTGCACCTTTATATTTTTGCAACACTTGCCACATTTTAAGCAGTTGAAACGGGTGTTCTTTGTGGCAAAACTCGGCTTTTCTTTTACCCATGTTCCATCATAAAAAGTGTGGAGCAAACTGTTTTTGGTTAAGATTTTGACCCCCTACAACAACTAAAGCAGTTAGATTTCCCTGTTGGTTCACAAGTAAGGTTTTTAAACAAGTGTTTTATTGTAATTTTTGTCGTTTATTACTCTTTGTTTTATGATGAGTGTATAAAAAGTTTTAACATTGGTTAGTTTGGTTTACTTGCTTAGTTTTTAAAATGTTTGCGTTTTAAAGTTTTAAAGGACGTTTGAGTAAGTTGAGTGAAGAGGAAATCGAGATTATTGAAGAAAGGGTTTATGTTGTGCCTTTCTACCCGAAGCTCAAATATGTTCCAAGGTGGCGTAGAACGCCGAGGGCTATCAGGATGCTTCGAGAGTTTGTAAAGAGGCATATGAAGGCAGAAGGCGTGATAATTTCGGAAGAGCTTAATGAGTTTATATGGTTTAGGGGAAGCAAAAAGCCTCCTAGAAAAGTTCGCGTTAAATGCAGTAAGGACAAGGAAGGGTTTGTTCAGGTTAGATTAGCAGAAGCGGGAACTGAGGTTCCTTTGTGAGGATATAGAGGTTTATAGGGTGATTTCTCTGTCCAAGGAAGTTCTTCACGAAAAAAATAGTCAGCAGATTGTAAGGATTAATTACAAGGGATCAGAGTGTATAGGTGTTTTCTTTCTAGCCTCTGAGAGTTATGCATTAATACCAAGAGGAAGCCATGAGAGTTTGAAAGAAATTGTTGAAGAAACTCTTCAAGTGCAAGTGATTGAGACGACAGCAGGGGAAAGTTCAGTGGTAGGCGTGTTGGTTCACGGCAACTCTTATGGCATACTATTACCACATATTGCTTCAGATGAAGAGGTAAGCTTTTTACAGCATGAACTTAGATTAAAAGTGGTGATAGTTCCAACAAGGTATACTGCGTTAGGTAACGTGGTTTTAGGGAACGATTATGCTACAATAGTGCATCCAAAAATGGAGAAAGAAGCTGTGAAAGTTATTGAGGAAACCCTTGAAACGCCTGTTTACAAAGCGATAATAGGAGGAAGCCCCTTAGTAGGAGCCTATGCTGTCGCTACGAATAAGGGAATCCTTTGCCATGTGAACTCTTCCCTTTCCGAGGTTAGGTGGCTTACCCAAACCTTAAAAGTTGAAGACGGCGGTGTAACAACAATAAATAGAGGTATACCTTATGTAAAGATAGGGCTTGTGGCAAACAGTGGAGGCGCCCTTTGTGGTAAAACCACTACCGGGCCTGAGCTTATGCGTATAAAAAACGTTCTTTTCTAAAAACCATGGTAAAGAGGATTTGATGGAGAAATGACTGACGTGAAAATTTTCAGGATTATTGGCACTTACCGTGATATAAGGAACGGTTTCACGCAAGCTTTTAAGTTTGAATTAAGGGCTTTAAAAGAAGAAGAAGCTAAGGAGAAAGTATATTCAGAATTAGGATCTAAACACCGCATTCGTAGGCGTTTTATTAATATTGAACGGGTGGAGGTTGTAGAAGATTCTTCAGAAGTTGAAAACTCTATGATTCAATATTTTACCTCTGAAAATGCTAAAATAATTAAATAAAGAGAGCGTGATGAAAATTGTCTAAAGAAGAAGAACTTAGGCAAGTTGCAACCCAAATAAGCACGATAGAATATCAAATAAGTTTTTTACAGCAACAGTTCGGCTTTTTAACGGAAAGGCTTACAGAGTTAAGCGTTTCTTCAAGTACCCTTAACAGCATAAAAAATACAAAAGAAGAGGATATTCTACTTCCTGTTGGGGGAAGTGTTTATGCTTTTGGAAAACTTGCGGATAATTCTAGGGTCATAATAGGGCTTGGAGCAAACATCTTTGCTGAAAAGGAAATAGAAGAAGCAATAAAAGACATAAGCGAAAGACAATTAGAGATAGGGGGACTTCAAAAACAGACGAGACAACAAATTGAACAGCTTCAAGAAAACTTAACAGCTTTAAGGATTAAAGCGCAAAATCTAGCCAACCAACTTAGACAACAAGGAGGAGGAATGTAAGCTTAAAAACGGAAAAGCTTCAAAACCCCTTACCTCTTCTTTAAAATCCTTACCTCTTTCTTATTCAAGTTAAACATTGTTTTTAGAGGGAAAAAATTGTTTGAGAAAATTAAGTTAACGTTTAATAAACTTACAACTAAGGAGCTTACTGACAAGAATATGGATGAGGTTTTTTGGGATCTACAGCTCTCTCTTTTGCAGAGCGATGTAGCCCTTGAGGTAGCGGAAGCGATAACTGAAAAAATAAAGGAGAAGCTAAGGGGGGAAAGGATTGGTAGGTTCACTGACTTGAAAACTATGCTAAAAGAGGCGCTTAGGGAGAGTATAAAGGAGATTTTGACCCCTAAATCAAGCATAGAAATCCTTGCCCTAGCTGAAGAAAATAAGGTGAAAAAAGAGCCCTTGGTGATAGTTTTTTTAGGAGTAAACGGTACCGGTAAAACTACAACCATCGCTAAAATTGGCCAAATGCTAAAGAAGAAAGGTTACAATGTTGTTTTTGCAGCAAGCGATACTTTTCGCGCCGGTAGTATAGAACAACTTGAAGAACATGGACGTAGAACAGGGATAAGGGTCATTAGGCACGATTATGGCGGAGATTCTGCAGCGGTGGCTTATGACGCGATAAAACACGCTACATCAAAAGGAGTAAATGCCGTTCTAATAGACACTGCTGGAAGAATGCAGACAGATAAAAACCTGCTTGAAGAAGCAAAGAAAATAGTCAGAGTTGCGAACCCCAACGTAACAATTTTCGTGGGAGATGCCCTTGCCGGTAATGACGCCGTTGAACAAGCAAAAAGGTTTAATGAAGCAGTAGGTTTTGACGCCGTTATCTTAACGAAAGTTGATGCTGACTCTAAGGGAGGAGCCGCTCTTTCGATAACTTTTGCCACAGAAAAACCTATAATTGCTGTGGGTATTGGTCAAAAATATGACGATTTGGCTTCATTTAGCCCTGAATGGTTTCTAAGCAAAATCTTAGATTAACCAGCTAAAAGTTCTATAAAAAGGTTTAAACACATTTTAAAATTTTAAACTGGAGGTAAAACTTTTGGTTAACCTTAAAGGAAAAAATTTTTTGACTCTTCAAGATTTTCCCCCAGAAGAACTCCATTTTCTCCTTGAAACTGCTAAAGATCTTAAAAGAAAGTTGAAAAGAGGAGAACCCCACGAAGTTTTAAAAGGAAAATCGTTGGCCATGATATTCCAAAAACCGTCCCTAAGAACAAGGGTATCTTTCGAGGTAGGGATGCAACAGCTTGGGGGTTATGCAATCTACCTTGGACCAAGCGACATACAGTTAGGAAAAAGGGAAACTATTGGAGATATTGCAAGAACATTAAGCCGATACGTCGACGGAATAATGGCGAGAGTTTTTGCCCACTCAGACGTAGAAGAACTTGCAGAATACGCAACCGTGCCCGTGATAAACGCTTTATCAGATCTTTTACATCCCTGCCAAGGTTTGGGAGATCTTTTAACAGTTTGGGAAAAAAAAGGAAAGCTTAAAGGATTAAAACTAGCCTTCATAGGCGACGGTAACAACGTTTGTAATTCCCTGCTTTTTGGTTGTTCAAAACTCGGCGTTAACATAAGTATCGGCTGCCCGAAAAAATACGAACCTCCAAAAGAAATCGTTGATAAGGCTTTAGAAAATGCGGAAAAATCAGGGGCAAAAATAGAGATTTTAACCTCACCAGAAGACGCTGCAAAGGAAGCAGACGTTATTTACACCGATGTCTTTGTGAGCATGGGATTCGAAAAAGAGAGAGAAGAGCGTATGAAACTGTTTCTTCCAAAATACCAAATTAATAAAGAATTAGTAACTCTCGCAAAAAAAGATTACATATTTATGCATGATCTTCCAGCCCACCGTGGAGAAGAGGTGACACCAGAGATCATCGATGACCCCAAACATTCAGTCGTGTGGGATCAAGCAGAAAACAGACTCCACGCTCAAAAAGCGATCCTTGCCCTAACCCTACAATAAAAAACAAAAAATTAGGGAGTTTTTACCTTATTCTTTAGAAATATTTTCTGATCTCTTCTGCAAGTTCTTCAAGTTCTAACCTTTCAGGTTTTTGCGCATATTGATAGAACTCGCTTAAAACTTTATTAATGGTATCATCAACCCATTTTGGAATAATATGAGTGTGAGAATGAAAAACTGCTTGCAACGCTGCTTTCTCATTTGCTTGTAATATGAGTATTCCTTCAGCACCTACCGCTTTTTTCACAGCAAGAGCGACTTTTTTAACTGCTTTATATACGATGCTTACCTCTTCTTCTGGAAGATCAAGCAAGTTCCTATAATGGGCCTTAGGGATCACTAATGTATGTCCCCGAGCAACGGGGTTTATATCAAGGAAAGCAAGGATTTTTTCATCTTCAAAGACCCGTGAACTCGGAATCTTTCCAGCAACAATCGAACAAAAAATACATTCTTCAGCCATTAATTACCTCTCCTAAACTTCTTAAATCGTGAAAAAATTATGTTTAAGCTTTAATAATATTTTTTCAAAAATTTTCCACCTCATATTAAGGGTAGTAACCTTTTAATCTCTAGATATTTCGAGGAAGTTGAAATTCATATTCATCATAATCTTCCCTTATATTATCCATTAATTTAACGACTTTTTTCGGGTCATTTGTTACGATGATTATTGCTAGTAGAGCTGCAAAGAATATTATGATTGCTGCTGTTAGGAATGGTAATCTTGGGTTTTGAACATAGATAAAGGCCCCGATTGGTCCTCCTAAGATCAAGCCAAGATACCAAGCACTTCCAGTTCCTGAGTGTATAAGGGCTAAAACCTCTCTTCTTCCCTTTCTTAAAGCATTAGTGATACTACTGTCTACAAACCAGATGATTCCAATATAAACTATGATTATTCCAATGGTGAGGATAAATATGTTTGAAGCTTTTCCTTCGACTATTAAACCTACTGCCATCACGATGAGTCCTAGGAAAATAAAGGGTTTAGTGCCATGATGATCAAGCATTCGAGTTC
>JBHLKN010000031.1:0-19480 GCA_048886645.1 Candidatus Hodarchaeota archaeon
TTATACGTGTGAGAAAATCGTTTTCATCGAGGATATTAGCTGTGAAAAATTCAAACTCCTGCCAAGACAAATATTTAGCAGTTTCTTCAAGGCTTGCACCCAGTTTTACTAAAGCGATAGCTAATCCAACCTTATCACTAATGGAAAGCGTTCCCTCCTTCAAATCAATTTGAACACCAATACTTTGAAGGGTCTCGACAAACTCTTCAAGGCTTAATGTTTTAGGCATTAACCTGTTAAAAACTTTCTTTATTTCCTTTTCCGGAAGATGGCTTAGAGATCGATCTTCATCATAAGAAATTTTTAGAAGTTCCATACCTTTCCTTTTAACATTTAATCTTATTTTATCATCTGTCGGTAACAATAATCTTCCCCACGAATCCTCCTATAATTTTAAGGACAAGAATTATTCTATACCGAAACTAAAAAACTTTTAACCTTATAGGTTAATGAAAGGAAGAGTTGTTGTTCTAATGTTATCTCTTAATAGTTTTAAAAAGTATGAGGATCTTGCAAAAGAATTAGGAGCTGTGAATGCGAAAATAATAAATGCTTCGGAGGTAGTGGTGGACAATCGTTCAAGGTTAAAATGTAGATTTGGGTGTCCAGGCTATTTTGTTATCTGGACCTGTCCGCCTCGGCATGGAATTCAACCTTGGACTTTTAAAAAACGTTTTCTGTCCCAATATTCTTTCGCTTTATTAATTCATGTTCATGACAAAGAGACGGCGCAAAGAATCTCTCTCGAAATTGAGAGAAGAGCTTTTTTGGATGGATACAGTTTAGTATTTAGTCTCAGTGATTGTGCTTTATGCGAGGTGTGTACGTGTCCTGAGGAGCCTTGTCGGCACCCTGAGAAGGCGAGGCCTGCAGCTCAAAGTTTGGGTATAGATGTTTTTACAACGGCGAAAAAACAGGGCTTCTCCATACATACGCTGGAAAACAAGGATGAAGAGCAGAACTGGTATTCCATTGTTCTTTTGGATTAGATAGAGTTTTGATAGATATGGGCGATACTATAAAATAAAAGGGGCTGTTTAGCTATGGCATATAAACCGTATAGGCCTAGAATAGCTTTATGGTATGCTGTTTTACTTTGGATTATTGGGATGGGTGGGGGATTATTGTCTTTGTGGTATCGGCGTTGAATGATATATCATCTGTTCGTTATATATCGAAATATCCAGCGATTAGTATTGTGCTTCTAATTGTCTATCCTATTCTGCTTTTTTCCTTTTCTAAGACTTATTTAGAGTTGGCGGATAGAAAGGAGATAGAAAGGTTAAAGTTTGGCATATGGCTTGTTTTGATAACTGTTTTTTTGGACTTCTTGGTTTATTTTATCCTGTTAGAGTCAGATGATTACTTTAACTACCTTTCAATCTGGATTGCCTATGCATTGTTTATAGCCATACCTTGGCTTACCGGAAAAAGATTACAAACGACTTCAGTATGATAGAAGGCATATTTAGGGGGGAGAAAGACTCTGGGTATGTATGGTGTACAAAAGTACATCTGCATTTTCTTCTGTGTGAATAAAAAAACTACCACATTGTAGCGTAAAAAAAATTAAAATACCAATATATTATTTAGGAAAGGATGGTGAAGACTCTATGGAAATAAAACAATTAATTGATTGGATATTACAAATAATGAAATTTTTAATATTGTTAGCAGCACTTATAGCAGCTGCAGTAGCTGCGGTGATTACTGTTATCCCGGACTCATCTGCGAGTAAAGAGTGTAGGTTAGGGTACAAGGCGCATTGTTCCTTTACACCAATAAGTACTATCATCCTTATTATCATGGCTATTATATTTGCTCTCCTTTTTATCAAAATATACAGGAAAAAAACTCCACCCTCTTCCCGAGGAGAACACCAGAACACTTGAGAAGTGTTTTATGATTTATGAGGTTTTATGGAGGGGTTTTATGGTTTATGAAAATGTTTTAGGGGATTTTGAGAGATTGCGTGTTTGGATGTTGACTTTTGAGTGTTCCGGTGTTGTTAAAGTTGGGGGTTTAGGCGAGGTTCCTATTAATCAGGCTCGAAAGCTTGTGAAAAAGGGTTTTGATGTTTCTCTGGTTATGCCGAGTCATGGTGCTGTTAAAAATAGTGATTTAGCTGAGAATTTGGGGTTGAAGAGGGTTGATGGGTCTTTAGTGGAAAAGTTCCCTGCTCGAATCCTGAAAAAAGGGACGGGAAAGGAGACTGTTGAGATTGGTGCTTTTGAGGGAGTTATGGATGGGGTGAAGATTGTTCTTTTAAGTGGTTTGAATGATTTTGCTGGGAGTTATTTGGAGGATCCTCTTGTTTATGGACCTGATGTTCTCCTTGGAAAGTTGGCTTTGTATGCGAAAGGGTTGCGTTGGTTTGCTTCTAAGAGTTTTCAGAAGGGGGTGAATCCTAACGTTATTCATGCCCATGATCATCATACTTTTCCTGCTGCTTTGTGTGCTCGTCAGGAATTGGAGGCTTTGGGGGAGAATGTAGCGTTGGTTTCCCACTTTCATTTGCTGACTTTTCCCCGAGTAGATTGGGATTTTCTTGCTTCTGGTTGTGGTGTTGAAGATAAGGTTATGAGTTTTCAGCTTGACACTATTGTTAAGGTTTCTCCGAAAGAGCTTTTGAGTCGGGCTGATAGTAATCTAGAAAGTTTTGGTGGGCTTATTTCGGATGTTTTTGTAACAGTTAGTAAGGGTTATTTGGAGAGTGATATTTTACCCGTAGTAGGTCGGTCCTATGATTTGAAGTCTGATTATGTTTGGAACGGATGTGATTGGGAGGTTTCAAAACTTAGGGAGGATGTTTTTAGGAGGCATGATGGGAAAATTAGGGAGTTTTTAGGGGTTAAGGCAATTAAAGCGGAAAGGTGGAATCTTAGAAAGTATCTCTTAACTAAAGCTTTGGGAGAAATGCCTGAAAACGAGCCCAGATTAAAGGGTGAGGAGGTAATAGAAGCGGTTTATAGTTTGGATGGAGAGCCCTACACGGCTAAGGGAAGGGTTACTGCTTTTAAGGAAGATGGTCCCCTTGTCCTTATGACAGGGAGGATGAGCGTTCAAAAAGGTATAGAGACAGTTTTTAACGCGATTCCGAAAGTTTTGGATGTTATACCTAATGCAAAATTCTTATTCCTTCTTTTACCAACGGAACATGAAGTAGATTTGGTAACGAAGTTTGGGGAAAAGTGCAAGGAATTCAAAGAGAATTCACGGTTGGTTTGCGGTATTGCGCCTTCTTTATATTTTCTTGCTCACTTGTCAGCAGACTGTATGGCTGCTCCGAGCAGGTGGGAACCCTTTGGAATTTTTGCTTTGGAGGGGATGCTTTGCGGTGTTACTATAGCAGCAGCAGAAATAGGCGGATTAAAAGAAACAGTTATTGATATCAGAAAGGATCCAGAGAACGGTACAGGAATGAAGGTTCCTGTGGACGATAGCAATGCTTTAGCTGAAGCGTTCATTACACTTCTCACCCTTTTACAAATAAACGAAAACATGGAAAAAACCGGTCAAAAACCCCCCCAATCTACGGTTTCTACTGTGACCCCATCTTTTGAGGAAATGCTTGATTTGATCCCTGAAACAAAAATTAGGGAACTTGTAAAGAAGGAACCATCATACGGTAAAAAGGTTCGTGAAAACTGTTTTAACCGCGTAGAAAGCAACTTTAGGTGGCATCAAGTTGTAGACCAGCTAATAAATGCGTACAAAAAAGCAAAAGAAACAGAAACAAAACGGGAAACAATTTAATACATAAACGCCCTTAAAGTAAAAAGCAGGGCATGGCCGAAATTAGAGAGGTTTTAAACGCCTTTAACTGTAAAAAATTACCATTTGGAAAAATTATTTATTTTTAGTTTTAAGATAAATATGAGGAGTTTTTATTTCGGTTTGTGTGTTTAAAAGTTATTTATTTTTGATGCGGATGAACTATGGAAGCGGCAATTTTAACTCAGGGGTTAACTAAGAGGTTCCCTCAAAAAGTAAAAGGCAAAAAAGAGGCAACTAGAGGCAAAAAAAAGATGAAAACGGTAGTGGATCACATAACTATTGAGATCCCCAACGGGCAATTTTTAGGTCTTTTAGGACCTAATGGGGCTGGAAAAACAACTTTAACTAAGATGTTGGTGACGCTTTTGCTCCCTGATGAAGGAACAGCTTTAGTTAATGGGTACGATATCTTGAAAGAACCGGCAAAAGTTAGAGGGAACATTGGACATCTTCATGGGGAAACTGGGGGTAGAAGTCTTTACTGGCGCTTATCAGGCCGGGATAATTTAAAACTTTTTGCAACCCTTCAAGAAGTGCCAAAGGAAATAGGTAAAAAAAGGATAGAGGCAATGATAAGCTATTTTGAATTGGAGAAAATTATAGATAAGGAGGTTAGGAAGTATAGTACGGGGGAGAAGGTTCGAACGATGTTGGCAAGAACTTTAATTCATAACCCCCCAATACTTATTTTAGATGAACCTACTATAGGGCTTGATGCTGCTACAGCGGTTGAAACAAGGAAATTTTTCACCATTTTAAATCGAGAGCTTGGAAAAACTATCGTTTTCACAAGCCACGTGATGAGTGAAGTCGAAGAGCTCTGTGAAAGGATTGCTATCATGGATAAGGGAATCATCCTTGCTGATACAGATCCCCATAGTTTGAGTGCCTTAGTGAAGGAACGACAAAAAATCTTGATCCATATTCTTAACATGGTTGATAAAAAAGCGTTGATCAAGTATTTGGAGGATATTGAGGGAGTAAAAGAAGTAGTGCTAGCTGTTGAAAAATCGCCTATTACCGAGGTTTCTGTAGTAGTGGAAGATGAGCTTAAAGCCCTACCTATTTTAGCCTCAAAACTTGGTGAAGCAGGATACAAGGTTACAAGTATCGAGGTCGAGGAACCAACACTTGAAGAAGCTTTCATAAAGTTGACTACGAAAAAGAGAGAATAAGGAAAAAAAAGGAAGAAGAGGGAAGATTATTGCGAACAGATGAACTTTTAGCTCTTTTTAGGGAAAAAGAGAGAACCGCACTTCATGGTAATATTAATCAAATAATAAGCGTTCTTAATGCTCGTTTAAAGATATTTCTAAGCTATAAAATATGGCTGCTTGTAGAGCTATTAAACAGCGTGGTGAGCATAGCGGTATACTATTTTTTCGGTGTAATGGTTGAATCAGAGAAGTTAGAAGCAGCAGGTTATGGAACATCATACTTATCTTTTGCCTTGATAGGGATCGCGTCTCAAACGTTTTTATGGACTTGTGTTGCCCGAATAGCTTTTGTTCTTAGGGTTGAGTTGCAGGAGGGTACTTTTGAAGCGTTGAATGCCACTAGATTAAAAATACATAATTTCTTATTCGGGCAGAGTTTGTCAGGGTTCATACTTTCTATGTGGTTTTTCACAGGTGCAATGCTTTCAGGAATCTTTGTGCTTTCCGCCTCCTTAACCCTTACACCAGAAACAATAATTACATCCATCATAATTATCATTTTAATGATTTTAGCCCATATAGGGATAGGTTTTATAGCTGCTGGTGGTGTCCTAATTTTAAAGAGGGGAGACCCAATTGTCGCGGTTTTCGCCGTCCTGACACAGTTCCTTTCAGGGGTACTTTTTCCCTTAGAAGTTCTCCCTCCTGAATTAGAAGCTGTTGCAAAAGCTTTACCTTTCACATACGCTCTAAGATCTTTAAGGTTTGCCCTCTTAGCCGGAAGACCTATTTCAGACCCAACAATCATTCATGACATTATTATCTGCGGTATTTTTGCAATAGCACTTATTCCACTAGGGATATGGTTCTTTAGAAAAGCTCATAATTACGCAAAAACTAGGGGCACAACAGGACACTACTAGCAAAAAAATGTAAAAAGAAAAAGAAAAGTTCTACTCAACTTTAAGAGGTGCATATTGGTGCATTACAGGCATCATGAGAAACTTGAAAAGGTTCTTGAAACCTTTAAAGAAGACGGAGAAAAACGAAGGTATAAAGATGTTTCTTTCAGAGAGAAGACGCTTGTTCTTCTTGAGAAAGGTTTTAAGACTTTTTGGAGTTATAAAGGTTGGATTGCTTTAGACATAATCGGAACAGTAGTCATTGTCGCCCTTTATTATTATGTCTCTTTTATAGTGTCGGCTTCCGAGGTTGAAAAAGCAGGTTATGGGGCAGATTTTTTCACTTTTGCCCTTATAGGAATAGCTTTTCAACAGTACACTTACTCTTCCATTCAGGTTTTTTCCCACGAAATCCGCTACGAACAAGAGAATGGAACGTTGGAAGCTGTTTTAAGCACTAGGACCGAATTTCCCACATTTTTGATAGGAGTAGCGCTTTTAAGTTTCATTTATGCTACCTACTTCTTGATATGCTCCTTTTTAGTAGCTTTCATCTTTTTTGACCCTTTTATCACCACCAACATATTTTCTCTCTTAAGCGTTCTTGTCCTCATTTTTCTCTCGATATTGGCTCACATTTGTATTGGTATAACAAGCGTAGGCATCATTATGAAAATCAAAGAAGGGGACCCCTTACTCTGGTTGTTCGGATGGTTAACCTTGTTATTGAGTGGTATATATTATCCGCTAGATCTCTTACCACTTTACCTAATTCCTATAGCTTTATTATTGCCTTTAACCTATGCATTAGACGGTATTAGGCTTTGCTTAATCGATCTACCTTCGGGGTCTGAAACCCTCCTTTCCCCACAAGTGTTTAATGATGTTTTAGCCCTCCTTATATTCATAATCATAATGTTACCCCTCTCCCTCAAAGTATTTCGATGGGGATTCGACGAGGCAAGAAAAGAGGGAACACTCCACACATACTAAAAACCAAAGAAAAAGAAAAACACTTAAAGTTCAAATAAAAATATTTTGTGTTTTTTTATCTGTTTTGATATTCTTAGGTTAGTATGTTATTATTTTTGATTGATTGGAGGCTTGGTTAAAATAGATGAGATGAGTAAGCTTATCGGTATTTTTAGCGGTTTTTTATTGTTGCTTTCACCTTTTTTGCCGTGAGTTGAATGGGCAATATTTGAAAAAGAAGGCTTTGATAAGCCCTTTAGAACAGGGGGAATTTTAGTGTTTTTCGGTGGCCTGGTTGTGCTATTAGCGATTGTTGGTACTCCTTTGCTCACTAGTCGTAGATATCGATCACACACTAATATGAGTGTTATTGGAACGTTTTTTGGTGGTCTTATAGCTTTAATAGGAGCGTTATCAGAATATACCGAAGATATCTCCGATTGAATAGATCTGACGAGTGTTGATATAGGTTTAGGCTGGTATCTTGCTGTAGCCAGTGGATTTTTAGCGATTATTTCAGGTTTTATCTCCAAAACGTGAGAAGACCTTTTCTGCGAGGGAGGGGATGAATTGCAATCGATCTCTATTAGGGGTGCTTAAATATGATTTTTAAACAAAATATATTTAGGATAAAGAAGCTTCTCTCAGGGAGCTATTATACGCTGACCTCGCTCTTAGAGTATAAACTCCGAAGAGTAGTCATCGTGTTAAAGAAGGCCAGCGAAAAATGATTGAGGCAATAGATATCCTTAAAACGTATCAGTATGGATCGTTTGAAAGAAAGCGTTCCTAACTGTAATTCCCGTGTGAACTCGGGCAACGTGGTCAAATGGGATTCCTCTCATTTGGCATGTACGGAAGCTCTGTCGTAAGGGCGGAGGTAGTTCACACAAGCTAAAGAATAGTCTAAAATCTTAGCTTGAAATGTGTGGAAAAATAGCAAGCCAGAAAAAAGATTGTTATTGCTTTATTAAGGCATGCTTTAGGTTTTTAGGTTTGTTTTTCCCATGCTTTGTCATATTCTTTGCTTAAGAATTCGTCTGAAATTTTCGTATATTTTTCTGTTGTGCTGAGTTTTTGGTGGCCTAGTTGGCGTTGGATGAGTCTTATGTCCATACCTTTTTGAAGGGAATGGGTTGCAAAGGTGTGACGGAGCTTGTGGCAGGAAATTTTCGGGTTTAAACCTGCGAATAGAATGTATTTTTTCACAATTCTTTGCACTTCTCTCTTTGATAGTTTCCTGTTACGATTGCTTAAAAATAGGAATTCTGAGCCTGTGTTTTTCCTTGTTTCTAAATGTTTTTTTATGGAAGAGAGAGCTCTGGAGCTTATACGCACGATCCTCGTCTTCCCTCCTTTACCCTTGATTCGTAGCGTTTTGTTTTCATAATCTATGTCTGTAAGTTTTATATCGCAAAGTTCTTGAACCCTTATCCCGGTGTGTAGAAATGTGACGATTATTGCATAATCCCTAGCGTTTCTTTTCTGGGCTTCTTTCATAAACTTTTCAGCTTCCTTCGGCGTAAGAACCAACGGAAGGGTTTTGTCAAGTTTTGGGGTACTGATTTTTTCCATCGGATCCTTCTCAAGGTGCCGCTCACTCACTAAAAATGAGAAAAAAGTTCTTAAAGAGGATATTTTTCTTGCTAGAGCAGGTTTACTATAGTTTTTTTCTTTTTTAAGATGGTTAAGAAAGCTGCGAACATCCTGCGTCTTGATCTTTTTTAAAGGCTTAGACCCGATAAAACGGAAAAATAGGTTCAAATCATGCTCATACGCTTTTATTGTTTGAGGGCTTAAACCTTTCTCCACCTCTTTAGCTGTAAGATACTCTACAATTTTCTCATAAACTTTAGGATTCACTACCGCCTCACCTTTTGACCCCAAAAAAGCTTTTTTTACAATTCCAAAATCTTTGTTTGCGACATAATAATGTTAGATAATATGCCAGTATTCTTTATTTATAAAAATTTTCTACTTTCAAAAATAGTTTAAATCTTTTAAATGCTTTCTTAAATTTAAAAAATAGATTTCAACTGAGAGTTTTTAAGAGAGATTTGAAAAGGTTTTTGATAAAAAAACATAGCAAAAGTTAAATTTGATGGTTTAGAGGCTTATAAAGTTCTAGATACATTTCTTTGAGGGTTTTTATGGGAAAGTATGTCATAAAAATTTGGCCAGAAGAGGTCCGAAGAGAGCTACCTACAGGGATTGAAAATTTTGACAATTATTTTAAAATTTTAAGCGGTACTTTTACAATTTTTTATGTTTGCAATCAGACCTATAATGATACGCAAGGTGTTTTAGGTAGTTGGATAAACAATCTTTTCGATGATGAGTTTGCCTCTGTGGTCTCTACTTATAGTGACGTGATTACTGTTATAGGGGGTTTTATGGAAAAACAACCAGACTTAATTGAGAAAGCTGCTGTTTTATCAAGGGATGGTAGAACTTCTTGGATAGATATGTATACTTTGAGAGGATTTAATGAAGTTGAAGCTGAAAATATCATGGTTAACTATTATAAAGTGTTGAAATCTTTAGACTACGATGTGACCCTTCTTTTTATGGTTAAGATGCCTGAGAGATGTCAATCCATCAATCAGTTATATGATTTTTTAAATGAAATAATGGAGAGAAATAAGGGGTATCGTGGGATGAGAGTGATGGTGTTTTATGGGGATGACTTTGTGGATAATTGGGGTCCAAAGAATGCTTTGAATGCTTTGAAGACTCAAGTAAATAGGTTTGTGCAGAAGTTACACCATGCCTATGTTTACGTCTTTTCCTATAAGGGGCATTTACCTGAATTCCACGCGTCTATCGAGAGAATGGCGGACAACATACTTCTTTGGGATTTTGACGAAGAGAGGGAAGAGAAGTTTTTAAGGATCTTAAAAACGCCTATTTTGAACAGTTTTTATGGAAAAGTTCCTTTTGTCCTTAATCAAAAGGGATTACCAGAATTTAAAAACACGAAGATAGGCGTATAAATATTAAAATCGTCAAAGAATAATTAAGAATAGTAATTAAATGATTGCTATTATGCTTAATAAAAAAGCATCCTAGTTAGGAAGGCGGAGGGAATAGATTTTAAAATTGAAAACAAGATAAAAGATTTATTATTGGTCATGTAATTTGATGAATTGTTGGGGTAGCTGATTTTGAAGGGATTATACGAGCTTCCTGTTGACCATGAAGGTGTCAATATTGTAAAGATCTGTTTTTGGGGTGCAAGTCTTTCAGGGAAAACTACCGCCCTTTCCATATATAAAACGCTTAAAACGTTAGAAAATCCTGAATCAGTTTATCAGTGGCTTAAGCTTGAGGATCCTTCTGGTAGAACATTGTTTTTTGATCAAGCTGTTTTTTCGTTAGGCAGAAGTGAAAAAACAGGGCTTCCCTACTTAAAGTATCATGTTTATACGGTACCGGGTCAAATTCGCCATAGAGGACAGCGGAAGGTTGTTCTTGAGGGTAGTCATGGTTTAATAATTCTTCTTGATTCTTCACGATCTCAGTGGGCTTTTAATCGTCAAGCTCTTGAAGAACTTAATGAATTGGTGGGACCTATCTTAGCTGATGGTACTCTTCCTTTTAAGCTTGTTTTGAATAAGATGGATCTTCCTCCTGCGGAGCGTATAAGTGCTGTTGATGTGGGCGAGTTATTGGTGGAGGCTGGTGTAAGTGAAAGGTTAAGGGATGCCTACGCAAACATTATCGAGACTTCTTGCCTGAAAGCGGCTAACGATTTAAAACGAGTACTCATACAGATAAAAGAGGAGGGATTAAAGGATAGATATAAAGATCCTAAAACCGGCCGCTGGATTCGAAGCACTCTCCCTGTAAGTGTTCAAAGATTAATACAACCGGTAGAAGAATTGTTAAGAGAAGTGATAGTGAGAATTTTACGAAAAAAATCGGAATAAGGAGGACATGTAGAACGCTATCAAGATCCATATAAAATTCCTTTAATAGACATAAATAGATCAGAATCCATCTTCTCTCTTATGAAAGGGATCTTTTTTGGATATAAAGATAAAATAAAGCAAGACTAAAATTATTAATAACATTATGAGAGTTATATAGATAGATGGGTAGTAATTATTGAATAGGAAGAACGGTGTAATTGAAGATTTTTGACGGCATATTTTACTTTTTATTTTAATTATTTTCTTCATAGAAATTTTGTTTTCTTGGTTTTTGGAGACGTGATGCTTCTATGAGTATTCATCTTTCGATTTGGGGCGTTAGAGGTAGTGAAAGGGAAAAATTGATTCATTTAGGCAATCTTTTTAAGACTATTATCTTTAACTTGGCAGAAATACTTGTTGAAAAAGTTCCAACAGAGGGTGAAAACCTTATTTCGAACAGCTTGAAGAAGGTGGCAAGGTCTGCTTTTGTGCCTATTCCTGGTGAAATCGTGGACTATCAAGTAAGAGAGTTTTTCCAGACTTTAGGTTGGCGTAAATGCGTTGTAGAGTTTGATAAAGAGGAGGAGAAATGGCAGATTTATTTAGGGGCTTTTAAGGATCTTCCTTCCATAAACCTGAAATCTGAGGGAGTTAAAAGCGTAATTAAAGGCTTTGTTTTAGGCGTTTTCAACCATTTCATAAAGGGAGAAATCGGGGCTAAAGAAATAAAGAAAAAAGGACCAATGATAGACGTAGGCTTTGAAATATTTAAGGAAAAAACGACAGAGATATTAGAAACAATAGTAAAAGAAAAGGAAGAGGAAGGAGAAAGAGAAACATTGGAAGAAATGGCAAAGAAGTCGATATTTGAACTGCCAACTAGAGAAGTTTTAATATCTATAAGGGAGATTTTGAGACCGATTCTTTCGATTAGAGAATGCAGCAGGGAGAATTTAAACCTTTTTTTGACCGCTTGTCGTATCGTCATAGCCGGTCCAAGATCAGGCGAACAGGCAAAAATGAAACATCAAGATTTAGAGTTTTACGAGATAGCGAAAACTGCCATAGAGACCAGTATGCCAGAAGATGTAGGCCATAATATCGGGCTAGAATTTATAAGAATGCTTGTTGAAAAGGAAGAAAAAGATCCTCACTCTTTAATAAGAGAGACTTTAAACTTAGACACTCCAGAAGTTACACTAACCGTCAAAAAGAAAGTTTTTCCAAAAGATAGAGAAGATATTTGTGAAAGATTTATGCCAAAAATTTGGGAAGGAATG
The DNA here is from genome assembly GCA_048886645.1 of Candidatus Hodarchaeota archaeon. Taxonomy (GTDB): domain Archaea; phylum Asgardarchaeota; class Wukongarchaeia; order Wukongarchaeales; family Wukongarchaeaceae; genus Wukongarchaeum. The sequence continues at coordinate 12,003 of JBHLKN010000031.1, forward strand.
CTGGAAGCAATAACTGGGGAAAAATACGTATACAAAAAAAGAGATTGCGGTGAAAGGCTTTGCCTTCTCGAATTTAAAAAAGAATAATCCGAGAAGAAAAAGACTACTTTGTTTTAAGGCAAAGAAAGAAGACACGGAAGATAAAAATAATCTTCCCTAATCTTTTCTATTTATTAATCGTGTTCTTGATCATCCATGATTATTACAAAGGATAGTATTAGTAGGGGATCCATTTCTGTTTCTATTGTTAGGCCGTAACTGTCTGTTAGACTTATCCAGGCTTTACCTACTTCTGCAATCCTTTTTTTATCAGTGCTTATGATTTTATAGTTGTGGCGCACGATATTACCTTTTACGGTTGCTAGTTTGTTTCCTTCATCATCATGAAGCCAGTATTTGGATCCGAAAATTTTTAGCAACTTTCTTTTTATTTTACCTCTTTCCTGACCAGCGACATCATAGATCGTATATGTTCGCCTTATGGCGCTAAACATTTTGCCATGGATTCTCCCAACTTCTTCACCATCAAGGTTTTCGAACCAAAATTTTGGCCCCATGCTTACTCTTTCTTTTTTACAGTATCCTAAAAGATTACCAGCTTTATCCTTTATTTCATAAGTTGAACGTGTTAAAGAGAGAATTTTCTGCCTAATCTCATACTCTTTTAAACCAAAAAGTGGTGGCTTTTCAGCCATTTTATGGAACACCTCCTCTTCTCAATCTATTATATAGTTTTACTCCTTATTTAGATTTTTGTTCTCGTAAAAACATTCATCGACTATGGGACAATCATAACACTTGGGCTTTCTTGCGTTACACAAACTTCTTCCATGAGTAATCAAGAGGAGGTGTGCCTCCAACCTTTTTTCTTCAGGTATTTCTGCCTCAAGCTTCGATTGAATTTCAGAATATTTTGCCCTTTTCCCTCCGAAGCTCAACCTTTTAGCTACCCTAAAAATATGCGTATCAATGGCAATTTTAGGCTTATCAAAATAAAAGGACAACAAAACATCTGCAGTTTTCTCCCCAACACCCTCAAAACTTAAAAGAAGCGTCCTTGCCTCCTCAACTGGAAGGTCTCCTAAAAACTCTAAATCCCCACCAAAATCCTCAACTATCGTTTGCGCTATCTTCTTCAACCTCTTAGACTTCTGTTTATAAAGACCTCCAACCTCCAGACAAGCCTCAAGTTCTGAAATCTTTGCCTTACTAATGACCTTCGGAGAGATATCAAATTTTTCAGAAAGACGAGCAAAAGCACGATCAGTATTAACATCAGAAGTATTCTGGCTAATCACCGTTCTTACAAGGACATCAAAAGCACTCCTACCCTTCCAAGGATCCACCTTACCATAATAACTTGAAAGCTTCTGCAAAATTCTCTCCATACGCGAAAGAGACAAAACAACCAACCAGCCAACCAAAAACTATTGTAAAGGACAAATAAAAACTTAAGAATCTATTACTTAACCGCAATCATTAAAACTCTTACTCATCTACATAGAGAGAACGCAGTATCTAGACCGATAAGGAAAAAATAAGCATATTTTAAAACAAATTCATAAAAAACACGAAAACGAAGATCTTTTGAAAAGAAATTGATTTTTTTCAAAAAAGGGAGGATTTTTAATTTGGGTATGACACGTGCTCACGTAATTGTTAGTGGCTTAGTTCAAGGTGTTTTTTTCCGTGCTAATACGCGGGATAGGGCGAAAAAGTTAGGAGTAAAAGGCTGGGTTAAAAACAGGTCAGACGGCAAGGTGGAAGCTTTGTTTGAGGGAGAAGAAGAGGCAGTAAAAGCGATGATCGAGTTCTGCAAAAAAGGACCTCCAAGTGCCATTGTGGAAAAAGTAGAAGTTAAATGGGAAAAATACGGCGGAGAATACAAAGATTTCTCCATAAAATATAGTGATTTTCAATATTTTAAAAAAGTTTAAGTATTACCTATAGTAATAAATTAATAATAAAAAATTACTTTAAGTGATAAAAGGAATGAGCGGAAAACTAAATGAACGAATAGAAATAAACCTAGAGTACATAAAAACCTAAAAACAGACAAGTTTTACAATAGGTTTAACAAGAAGAGATAAAAATAATACTAGAACAAGGCTGAAATGTTTTTAGAACACTGTTTTTTAATTCAAGGTTGTTAAACCCATTATAAATTCTGTTTTCTCTTTTTTTGCAATCTATCATATTCTTTTCAAATCTTTGATTTCTTTCTTTCCAGCAGTCGTAGGCTGTCACGGACCTTGTTTTCTTGGCAGCGAATTTGAAACTCTGTGATTTTTAATTGTTACCCTTGTTTTAACGCAATTTCTAACGGGGTTCTAAACCCTCTATTAAGCTACCTTTCCTTCATATAAATTCAGGCTAGGAGGGATAAAACCTTAGAAATAATAAGATTAATTAATTAGACTGTGACTTCTTTTAATTTGAGAGATTAAAGTTTGTGATCGTGACCTTTAATAAGGTTTTTAATTTAAAAGCCCATAACTCTTCATTAATTTAATAGAAAGTCGCTTTACACCTCAAAATAAGTAAACGAACAAAAAGTTTGCAAAATAGTCGGTATCCGCTATATTATGAATAGCAACTATTACAGTTTATTCGTTCGGTCACAAAAGGGACCTTTATGAACAGCAAGAAGAACCACGATGTAGCAACTCGTATTCCTAAGGAAGTAACTCTCAGCCGCGACTTGGGATTGTTTACCGTTACCATGATCGGCATCGGTGGGATGATAGGCGCTGGTATCTTTGCATTGACTGGTATTGCGGCGGGGGTGGCTGGGCCGGCCTTGGTGCTGGCCTTTTTCTTGAACGGCATTGTGACTATTTTCACGGCTATGGTCTACGCTGAACTAGGGTCTGCTTTCCCCGAAGCTGGTGGTGGCTACTTGTGGGTCAAGAAGGGTTTGGGCGGTTCTAACGGTTTCTTGGCTGGCTGGATGAGTTGGTTTGCCCATGCCGTAGCTGGTAGCCTCTATGCCTTAGCCTTTGGTCGATTTGCAGCCGAATTATGGATTATGGCCGACATAACCACCTTCGGCCTGTCAGTGCACCAGATGACGTTGGGGTTTATGACCTTGATCATCGTCATCTTCACCACCATCAACTATTTGGGTGCGTCGGAGACGGGAACGGTGGGTAATGTCGTCACTTTAATCAAGTTAAGCATTCTAGGGTTGTTCGCCGTTTTCGGTTTAATCGCTATGTCGCGTACCGAGGCTTGGCAAGCCCGATTCACCGAGGATTTCATGCCCGAAGGCTTTACGGGCGTGTTGGTGGCCATGGGCTTGACCTTCATCGCCTTTGAGGGCTACGAGATCATCGCCCAGTCAGGGGAAGAAGTGGTGGATCCCAAACGCAACATTCCTCGCGCCATTTTCATAGCCATCTTTATCGTCGTGATCATTTACATTCTGGTAGCTATCGTGGTCATAGGTTCCACTGTCGCCCCAGCGGGGATGAAGATCTACGAGTACTTGGGGTTGAAGAAAGAAGTAGCTACTGTTGAAGTAGCCAAACAGGTCTTTCCCTTCGGCATCGGGGCCATTGTGTTGCTCTTCGGCGGGCTGTTGGCAACCACTTCGGCCCTCAACGCCACCACCTACTCCTCGTCTCGTGTCTCCTTTGCCATGGGGCGTGATCATAACCTGCCAGCCATCTTTGCCCGTATTCATCCCACACGGCACACGCCCTACTGGGCAGTTATCTTCTCAGGCGGGTTGATGATTTTCATGGGATGGTCGTTACCTATTGAGCATGTGGCCGCCGTAGCCGACATCATGTTTTTACTTCTCTTTTTCCAAGTCAACTTGGCGGTCATGACCTTGCGCTACAAGATGCCCGATCTGGAGCGGGGATACGTGATTCCTTGGTTCCCTATCGTGCCCATCCTCGGTTTGATCACCAAAGCTTTCCTGGCGGTTTTTCTCTTCAAATACAGTCCTATCGCTTGGTACTTAGCTGTCGTTTGGATTGTTGTAGGGCTGTTGACTTACTACGTCTACTTCTACAAGATCGAAGCCATGGAGAGGCCTAAAGAGATCTTGCTGGAGGAGGCGCTGGTCAGCCGAAAATACTCGGTGTTGGTGCCAGTAGCGAATCAGGAGCAAGCCCACATCCTGGGCCAGATCGGGGCTATCCTAGCTCAGGAAAACCAAGGCGAGATGCTGGCGCTCTACGTGGTGCGTGTGCCGCCTCAGTTGGGTTTGAGTGAGGGACGTCTTCTTCTCCAAGAGGGACGATCCTATATGGAGACGGTCATCCAGCAAGCAGAGGAACGAAATGTGCCAGTTCACACTATGATCCGTTTGGGGCGGAATGTGGGCGAGTCGGTGCGCAAGACGGCACTTGAGAACGCCTCGGATCTCATTGTGCTAGGGTGGCCCGTTTACACTAAAACGAGCGGTCGGCTCTACGGCTCGGTCATTGATCCTATCGTTGACAACCCGCCAGCCGATATCGCTGTTGTCCGCTACCGGAAGTACCGGTCATTGCGCTCGATCTTGGTTCCAGTGGACGGTAGCCCCAACAGCCATTTGGCGGCCAAGATAGCTGTCAGCATAGCTCGAAGCGATGAAAACAGCTCGATGAAGGTGACCTTGCTATATGTGGTGTCGAGTAGAGCGGGTCACCGTGACCTAGTGCGCGCTGAAAAGATTTTCGATCATATCTTAGACGGTATCCATTACGAGCACGTTGAACGGCGTGTTGTGGAAGGAAGAGAAGTGGTGGAGGCGGTGCTGGCAGAAGCCAAGGGCTATGACCTGATCGTCATCGGCGCTATCGAAGAGCCGCTCTTCAAGAAAATACGGATGGGCAACATCCCCGAGCAGATCGCTAAGAAAGCTTCAGTGACAGTGATCATAACCAAGCGGCGCAGTAGCCTGTTCCGTTCCTTCTTACGTCGGACAGTACTGCAACCGATCCCGCACGAGAAAAAGTAGACGAAGCATTAACCATCGAGAGGGTTGCTTAATTTATGGTTGGTGCCAATATTTTAGTTGGACTAGAAGTAAAAAATTATGGAAACCGTTGTAAAATAGTTAGATGGATAATAAAAGAATTGCAGAGTAGTAATTTTTTCTACTGATTGTTTTTTAGTCTTTATTTTTGCGGATTTTTCTTTTAGAAGCTCGGATGTTTTTTCTAGAAGTTATTTATTTTTTTAGAAGTTATTTAAATAGAATAGTGTTAATTGGGTGGGTCTTAAAAAAACGGAAAAAAGAGAAGATAAGAAAAAGAAAAAAAAGAGAGCAAAAAATTGCTTATTTTGATCTTCTGAAGGTAGCCGCGCATAAGTGTTAAAGAAGACTCTCGCATCCTTTTTCGAAACATTATTTCTATCTTCAGACAAGCATCTTCTGCCTCCCTACTAGAAACTTATTAATCCTTCTCAAGACGTGGAATGCCTATAATTTCGACCTCTTTAGGCTCCTCCTCGGAAGCGGAAATAGCTTGTCTATTCTTAAGCCAAAATCGCAGTCTTTCGATCACTTCTTTCATGGCTTCACTTAGCGGAACCGTTCTCTTCAAGGCGTCAAGAATATCCTCTGTTGTTGGTTCTCGTTTTCCTTCGCTGAACGCTTTGTAAAGAGCCTCTCGAACAACCTGCTCAATCTCTGCTCCGACAAATTTCTCAGACGCCCTTACAAGCTTCTTGATATCAAATTTCTCAGGATCTCTTCTAACTCTTCTAAGGTGCACTTCAAAGATCTCTATCCGTTCTTTCTCTTTAGGCAGATCGAGGAAGAACACTTCGTCAAAACGTCCCTTTCTAAGGAGTTCTGGAGGAATCTTTTCGACGTCATTAGCAGTTGCTACAACAAATACAGGACGAAGTTTCTCTTGCATCCAAGTAAGTAAAGAGGCAAAAACTCTTGCAGAAGTACCAGCATCCAAGCCTTCCGTTTGCACTCCCTTCTCAATCTCATCGATCCAAAGAACGCAAGGAGCAATTGCTTCTGCCATTTGAAGCGCCTTTCGAATATTTTCTTCAGACTGCCCTACCAAACTCCCAAAGACAGCCCCAAGATCCAATCGGAGAAGGGGTAGACCCCAAGAGCCAGCGATAAACTTTGCCGCTAGGGATTTTCCAGTTCCTGGAATGCCGATGAGGGCTACTCCTCCGGGCAAAGGAAGACCATATTCTTCAGCCTCCTTCGTAAAAGCTTGTTTTCTACGTTCCAACCATTCTTTTAAGATTTTCAGTCCACCTAGATCAGTAGGACATTCTTGGGGAGAAAAGAACTCCATTGCCCCAGAACCTCGGACAATATCGCGCTTCCCTTGGGTCACGATCGGCACCCATTTAGAGGGATCTTTTGGGCTTGCAATTATCGCCATTGAAAATAAACGACTCGCCTGATTTAACGAGAGCCCCAGTGCCGCTCGAGCAGTAGCATCTATCTCTGAATCTGACACTTCCACTTCACTTGCAACCCGCATAATTTCGCCGATAAGTTCCCTTAATCCTGGAGGTTTGACCTCCATTGTATGAACAATGTCTCGCAACTCTTGGGGAAGTTCCAACGAATGAGAGATGAAAATCACAGAGGCCCTGCCAGCTCGAAGCCGTTCGGACATATATTTTAAGCGCCTAACAAACACAATTGGAGATTGATAGGTATTTATAACATGGAAGTCTGGGAAAATGAAGATTGATTCAGAATCCCTGTTTTCCAAAACCGAATCTAAGGCTTCTTCCAACGATTCACCTCTTAGATCTTTGTTGAATTCTTGGCGTTGAGTAGTACTGGTAGTCCACTCGGAGATCGATGTCCATAGTCTTACTATGTCATAAACGTAAGCTTTACGATTCCTTTTTTCGACTACATTTGCAATAATTTCTAGAGCTCTTCTTTCCTCTGTGGTTTTTAACCAGATTAGCGGGTATCTGGCTTTGATAGCGTTAGTCAGATCCAGCTCTAACTGCTCCGTATCGTCATTTTGCTGAATCGTTTTTTACATATCCCCCAAGGAAAATTTTCGTGTTGGTTCCAGATATGATTAATTCCCTCCATGTTTATAAGGATCTCGGTGATGGGTGTTGAATTCAGCTGTTCGAGTGTATAGCAATCTGTCTGAAAGAGCACCTTTTTATTAGCTGATCCGAGCACCTCATAATTAAGTCGAAGAGCTGGATCATATCGACCTGCTAACGCCACATCGACAAGAGCAAGAATCTCCTTTGCCAAGGGGATATCCTCAAGCTCTTCAGGTTCGTAGCCGGTATACAGTATGATTCCCAAGCTGGATTCCGATCTAATTTCTACATTTTCGCCCTTTAAGGCGTTAATGGAGGGGATCTCTATCGCCCTAGCGCCCTCTATCCCTTCAAAATCTAATGGTCTCTGCGCTATCATAATCGCACTTTCCATGTCTAGCTTCAATTCTCATCCGTAATTCATCAGCTCGTTTTACAGCTTCTTCTACCAGATTCCAGTTTTTGTCTCTAAGCTTCTCCTCAAC